>JADZAF010000271.1 GCA_020852755.1 Bryobacterales bacterium | reverse complement strand
TCTACCTGGAGGAACGTACCGTCGGCCCTTCGCTGGGAGCCGATTCCATACGCCAGGGCACCGTAGCCGGGCTGGTGGGCCTGGCGGTGGTGATCCTGATCATGCTGGTGTACTACAAGGGCGCGGGTGTCAACGCCGTGCTGGCCCTGATCCTGAACGCCGTCCTGCTGCTGGCGATTCTGGCCTATTTCGACGCCGTCCTGACGCTGCCCGGCATCGCCGGCGTGATCCTGACCATCGGCATGGCGGTGGACAGCAACATCCTGATTTTCGAACGGATCAAGGAGGAACTGCGGGCGGGCAAGGCCATCCCCAGCGCCGTGGACGCGGGCTTCAGCAAGGCCTTTCTGACCATCATCGACACCCACGTCACCACCATCGTGTCCTGCTGCTTCCTGTTCCTGTTCGGCACGGGCCCGGTGAAGGGATTCGCGGTCTCGCTGGTCATCGGCCTGGTCGCCAACCTGTTCACGGCGGTTTTTGTGTCGCGGGCGATTTTCGACTGGCATCTGGCCCGTTCGCGGCAGTTGACAACGTTGAGCATTTAGAGATAGACGTGGCAGGGAGATTTTTGTCCCGCGGACGGGAACAAGTCATGGGAAGCCGGTGTCCAATGGGAAAGAGCACCGGGTGAGTACAGCTCGTAATGGAGATATTTCAAGACAGCAATTTTGACTTTCTGGGCAAGAGGTGGCTGTTCATCGGGCTCTCGGCGCTGCTGATCGGGGCCGGGCTGGTCAGCCTGGTGATCAAAGGCGGCCCGCGCTACGGCATCGATTTCAGCGGCGGTTCCGTGATCCGGCTGCGCTTCCAGTCGCAGCCCCCGGTGGAGAAGATCCGGTCCGTTCTTGCCGGCGCCGTCAAGGGTGAGATTACCGTGCAGGGCTTCACGGATTCCGCGGCAGCCAATGAAGTGATTATCGGCACCCAGCTTGAGGACGAGCGCAGCCTGGACGCCAGCCAGAGCGCCATTCTGCAGGTACTGGAGTCCACCTTCGGCAAAGGCGCCTTCGAGGTGAGGTCCCGGGAGATCGTGGGGCCCAAGGTGGGCTCCGACCTGCGCAGGCAGGCCATTCTGGCCACACTTTACGCGCTGGCCGGAATGCTGGTATATATAGCCTTTCGATTCGAGTGGATCTACGGAGCGGCGGCCGTCCTGGCAGTGTTTCATGACGTGATCGTCACGGTTGGGCTCTTTTCGATCTTCAACCGGGAGATCTCGCTCACGGTGATCGCCGCCCTGCTGACCCTGGTAGGCTACTCGATGAACGACACCATCGTGATCTTCGACCGGGTCCGGGAGAATCTGAAGATCCTGCGACGCGAGACTCTGGAAGCTCTCATGAACAAGAGCATCAACCAGACCTTGAGCCGCTCGATTCTGACCTCGGGCCTGACCCTGGTCTCGGTGCTGGCCTTGTTCCTGTTTGGCGGGACCGTGCTGAACGACTTTGCGTTTGCCCTGGTGGCGGGGATCATTGTTGGAAGCTACTCCACTCTCTTCATCGCCAGCCCGATCGTGCTGTTCTGGCAGAATTTCCGGGAGGGCCGGAAGAAGGGGAGCGGCAGTCCGGTAATTTCGGCGGCCAGGCCGCCCGTGCAGACGGGCCGGCCGGGTTCGAAGAAGGGAGTGCCGAAACCGGCCCGGTGAGGTTCGGGGCGGCCGTTTCGGCGGCTGCCGGAAGGAAAGCAAGCCGGGGCGGGCTGCGGGCCGGCTCCGGAAAGAACGGTCCGGAGCGGCAGAGCCGGCTCCGGGAGCAGGTCCGCGGGACTGTTGAACGCAGCCGCGCGGGGAAATTTTGAAAGGATACGGGGTATGTTTGAGCAGGTTTTTGTTGAGGACATGGGCAAGACCAACCGGTCCTGGACGGTGATTGTTTCCTTCATCCTCCAGTGCCTCTTGATCGGCATCGCCATTCTGATTCCCTTGATTCGCTTTGAAGTGCTGCCGGCCACCCAGTTGACCAGCTTCCTGGTGGCGCCGCCTCCTCCGCCGCCTCCTCCGCCGCCGCCTGCCGCCGCACCGGTGAAGATGGTGAAGGTCATCCCGCGGCAGTTCGACGCCGGACGCCTCATGGCGCCGAAGGCGGTTCCCAAGGAAATCGCCATGATTAAGGAAGAAGAGCTTCCGCCGCCTTCAGCCGGCGGCGGCGGCGTGGTGGGCGGTATTCCCGGCGGCTCGGCCGGCGGTCAGGTGGGCGGCATTCTCGGCGGCGTCATCAGCTCGATTCCGCAGGCCGCGCCTCCGCCTCCGCCTCCGCCGGTGAAGGTGGAAGCCCCCAAGCCGGTGGCTCCGCAGCGCATCCGCGTGGGCGGCAACGTCCAGCAGGCGCGCCTCGTGCGCCAGCCGCGCCCGGTCTATCCGCCGCTGGCCAAGCAGGCCCGCATCCAGGGCACGGTGCGCTTCACGGCCATCATCGCCACCAACGGGACCATTCAGAGTTTGCAGGTGGTTAGTGGACACCCCCTGCTGGTGCCTTCCGCCATGGAAGCCGTCAAGCAGTGGGTGTACCAGCCGACCCTCCTGAACGGAGAGCCGGTGGAAGTGGTGACTCAGATCGACGTGAACTTCACGTTGAGTCAGTAACGGAAAAAAGTTTGGTTTAGAAAGACCAATTCAACTCGCAGGAGAAGAAAAAGCATGTTTTTACAATTGCAGATTTGGGCGTTGTGGCTGCTGCAGCAGGAAGTGGGATGGGACGTCCGGTCCATGTGGAACCAGATGGGTGTCCTGGCGAAGGCGGTTGTAATCGCCCTGTTCATCATGTCGGCCTGGTCGATCGGCGTCATGATCGACCGCTTGCTGGCCTATTCGGCCGCCCGCAAGCAATCCCGCCTGTTCGCCCCGGCGGTCGCGGGAGCTTTGCGGGAAGGCAAGCTGGATGAAGCCGTGAAGATCGCGGACCGCTACAAGAAGAGCCATCTGGCGAAGGTGGTGGTGGCCGGTCTTCAGGAATTCCAGGCTCACCAGGTAAGTTCCGAGATTCCCGGTGAAGAGGTCGAGGCGTCCCGCCGCGCCCTGGACCGGGCGGAAGCCATCGTACACGCCGAACTGAAGCGCGGCGTTGCCGGACTGGCCACCATCGGCTCCACGGCTCCCTTCGTCGGCCTGTTCGGAACCGTGGTCGGCATCATCAACGCCTTCAAGGGCATCGCGACCGAGAAGGCGACCGGTATCGGCGCCGTCGCGGGCGTCATTTCCGAAGCCCTGGTGGCTACCGCTATCGGTCTGTTCGTGGCCATCCCTGCAGTCTGGATGTTCAACTACTTTACCGAGAGGCTGAACGCTTTCGACGTCGAGATGGGCAACTCCAGCTCCGAGCTGGTTGACTATTTCATCAAGCGGTCCCAGAAGGCGGCTGCCCGCAAGTAGGGGCGGCCTCTAAGAGAAAGGATCCGGCGGGTTGAATTGCGGGCGCCGCGGCCTCCGGCTGCGGCGCCCGGCAATCGGACCGGGATGTCGGGTCCGGCTCCACGAAGGGAAGGAGTTGAAATGGAAAAGAAGAAAGCGCCTGGGGTTGTGGCTGACATCAACGTGACGCCGATGGTGGACGTGATGCTGGTTCTGCTCATCATCTTCATGGTGGTCACCCCGATGTTGTCTAAGGGTGTCACGGTGGACATGGTGAAGACCAACAACCCGATCCCAATGGCGAACGCCGACAAGGAAGACGCAATCATCGCAGCCATCACCCGCGACGGCAAGGTCTACCTGAGCCCCGGCGTCAAGCTCATGCCTGCCGACCAGTTGCCCTCGGCCGTAAAGGATCTGTTGGCCAACCGGCTGGACAAGACGGTGTATATCAAGGCCGACCGGCGTGCCCGCTACGAGAAGGTTGTGGAAGTGGTGGACAATCTGCGAGCCGCGGGCGTGGACCAGTTGGGCCTGCTGACCGAACTGGTCGACCAGAAGCGGGCTGCGGCCGCACCGGCTCAGTAAGCGGCGCCAAGCACAACTGGCGGGACAGGTAAGTGAATTCTTTGGTGAAGGAGTAATCATATGTCAATGGCAGTCGGGGGTGGTAAGGGCGTCATGACGGACATCAACATGACGCCGATGATCGACATTCTGCTGGTTCTGATCATCATCTTCATGGTGATCACGCCGGTGGTGCCGCGGGGCCTGGAGACCCTGGTTCCGCAGCCGCCGCCGCCGGGCGCTCAGCAGAAGGAATCGGACCTGCGCACGGTGGTGATCGTCATCAACCGCGACAAGTCGATCATGATCAATCAGGAGCCTACCGACGAGATGAGGCTGGGGCCGCGCCTGTCGGAGATCTTCAAGACCCGCGCCGAGCGGGTCGTGTTCGTCAAGGGCGATCCTGATCTCGAGTACGAGCCGGTGGCCAAGGCGATTGACATCGCCCACGGCGTCGGCATCGACAAAGTCGGTCTGATGACCGCCAAAATGGAAGCGGGACAGTAGCCGTCGGTTTCCGGCCTGGTCCCAAGGAGTCGAGATGAATCGCAAAGTAATCTTAATCGCATCGGCGGCCGGCATACTGGCCCTGGCCGGAACCGGGTGTACGAAACTCAGGGCCCGCGACCACCTGAACAAAGGTGTGCAGGCTTACCGCAATGCCCAGTACCCCAACGCGGTTGAGCACTTCAAACAGGCTGTGGAGCTGGATCCGGCCTTCCCCACCGCCCGGCTGTATCTGGCGACGGCCTACATGATGCAGTACATCCCGGGGGCCGAGTCGCCGGAAAACATGAAGATGGCCCAGGCGGCGCACGACCAGTTTCTCAAGGTGCTGGAGCAGAACCCGAAGGATGACGTGGCCATTGCCTCGATTGCTTCGCTCTTCCTGAACCAGACCAAGTGGGAAGAGGCCGCGCAGTGGTACAAGAAACTGATTGAGGTGAATCCCAACAACAAGGAGGCTTACTACAGTCTCGGGTTCATCGCCTGGAAGACCTGGTATGTTCCCTACGCCACAGCCCGCGCCGAACTGGGGATGAAGCAGGAAGACCCCGGCCCGATCAAGGACAAGAAGATCCGCGAGAACCTCAAGGCCAAGTACTGGACCATTATCGAGGAGGGCATGGCGAACCTTCAGAAGGCCCTGGACATCGATCCTCAGTATGACGACGCGATGGCCTACCTGAACCTGCTCCACCGGGAGCGCGCCGATCTGATGGACACCCCGGCCGAGTACCGGAAGGAAATCGACGTGGCGGACAACTGGGTCCAGAAGGCGCTGGAAACGAAGAAGTTGAAAGCCGAAGGCACGGTCGGAGCCGCCGGCCAGGCCCAGTAAGTATTTGCGGGGCCGGAAACCTGTTCCCCGGCCCCGCCAAAATCCTTGCCCGGTTACAATGTAAGTAGTGTCCTCCGAAGCAGGTGTATCCCCGGTGGCCGCAGCCGATCCACTGCTCGCTTCGTTTGCTGAGCTGAAAGAAAAGGTTCGCGCCGCCCGCCCGAAGGATGACCTGGCCCCCCTGGACAGAGCCTTCCAGTTCGCCGTCGAGCGCCACAACGGGCAGTTTCGAGCCTCCGGCGAGCCTTATATCACCCACCCCCTGGCGGTAGCCCATATTCTGGCCGGAATGCGCCTCGACCTCGTCAGCCTCCAGACCGGCCTGCTGCACGACGTGATCGAGGACTGCGGCGTGACGGCCGAGGAACTGCGCAGGAATTTCGGCGAAGAGGTGGCGCAGTGCGTGGACGGCGTTACCAAGCTGGGCAAGCTCGATTTCTACAACGCCGAAGAGAGGCAGGCCGAGAGCTTCCGCAAGATGCTGCTGGCCATGGTTCACGATATCCGGGTGATCATCGTAAAGCTGGCCGACCGCCTGCATAACCTGCGCACCCTGAGCTATCTGGACCGCGAACACCAGGAACGCACCGCGCACGAGACTCTGGAGATCTTCGTGCCGGTGGCCCACCGCCTGGGCATGGGCAAGATCCGCAGCGAGCTTGAGAACCTCGCCTTCCGCTACTCCGATCCGCTGGCCTACGAGGAGATCCTGAGCGCCATCGAGTCCAAGCGGCATTACAACGAGGAGTTCCTGCACGAGATCCGGGGGAAGGTGGAGGCCGAACTGCGGCGCGAAAGCGTGCCGGCCCGCGTGGAGGGCCGGGTCAAGAGCCCGTATTCCGTTTATCAGAAGCTCAAGCGCCAGCGGATCGGAGTGGAACAGGTGTACGACCTGCTGGCTCTGCGCATCGTGACCGATTCGGTCAAGAACTGCTACGCCGCGCTGGGCATCATCCACAACGAGTGGCGGCCCGTACCCGGCAGGATCAAGGACTTCATCGCCATTCCCCGCCCCAACCTCTACCAGTCCCTGCACACCTCGGTCATCGGCCCACACGGCCAGCCGTTCGAGGTGCAGATCCGGACCGAGGAGATGCACCGCATCGCGGAGGAAGGCATCGCGGCGCACTGGAAGTACAAAGAGGGAAAGCACGGTCCCGCCGTGGACGACCAGCGTATCGCCTGGCTGCGCCACCTGGTGGAGTGGCAGCGCGACATGGCCGACCCCGGGGAGTTTCTGTCCACTCTGAAGGTGGACCTGTACCCCGAAGAGGTCTACACCTTCACGCCGCGCGGCAAAGTGCTGGCCCTGCCCCGCGGCGCCACGCCCATCGATTTCGCGTACGCCATCCACTCCGACGTGGGCCACACCTGCGTGGGGGCCAAGGTGAACGGGCGCATCGTGCCGCTGCGCTACACCCTGAAGAACGGCGACATCGTCGAGATCCTTACCCAGCCCGGCCACCTGCCCAGCCGCGACTGGCTGCCGCTGGTAAAGACCGCGCGGGCGCGCAACAAGATCAAGCACGTCATCAACGCCAGCGAGCGCGCCAAGGCCATCGATCTTGGACAGAAACTGCTGGAGAAGGAGGCGCGCCGTTTCGGCGTATCGCTGGGCAGGATCAGCAAGGCGACCTTTGAGAGCGTGGCGGCCGATTACGGCTACAGCAAGATGGAGGACCTGCACGCCGCGCTCGGATACGGCAAGCTCTCCGCGCGCAGCGTGCTGCAGAAGGCCGCGCCCGACCAGTTCCAGACTCCCGAAGACGAGCGGCCGGTGGAGCCCGCCGCCCCGCCGGCGCCCGGCGCCGCCCCGCCCCCGCGCGTCGAGGACGGGGACTACACCCTCAAGGTCCAGGGCATCGACGATCTGCTCATCTACCGCGCCAAGTGCTGCAACCCGATCCGCGGCGAGCCCATCGTCGGGTACGTGACCCGCGGCAAGGGCGTGGCCGTGCATTCCAAGAACTGTCCCAACGTACAGAGCCTGTTGTACGAGGTGGAGCGCCGCATCGACGTCGAGTGGAGCCGCAGCACGAGCGAGTTCTTCCCGGTGCACCTGGTGGTGCATACCGACGACCGTCCGGGCATGCTGAACCAGCTGACTTCGGTCCTCAGCGACGAGAATCTCAACATCCGCAGCCTGGAAGCCCGCGTCGATCACGACGCCGGGGCGGACGGCGCCGTCATCGAGATGACCGTCGAGGTGCAGGACCAGAAACAGCTCGAGAGGCTGGTCGGCGCCATGCGCCACCTGTCGGGCGTGCACGACGTCGAGCGCCTCCTGCATTGAGATGCCTAACCCAGCTACCGTTCCCGAACACATCGCCATATCCAGGAGCAAGGGCGTCACCATCGACTGGAAAGACGGCCATTCCAGCCGGTACGAGCTCCAATACCTGCGCGACCGGTGCCCCTGTGCCCAGTGCACCGGGGCGCACGGCGGGCCGGGCCGCGAGGCGCAGCCGGCCTCGCCCCTTCAGGTCTACAAGCCGCGGCTCAAGATGGAGTCGGTGGAACCGGTGGGCAACTATGCTTTCCGGATCGCCTGGAACGACGGGCATTCCACCGGCATTTACTCCTATGAACACCTGAGGGAGATCTGCCCCTGTCCGGCCTGCATGGAAGCCTCGGACGGTGGACGCGGGGAATAGCCTCCGGAGAAGTGCCCCATGGGCTCGCGGTCGAATCCAGGTGAAAGAGCTCGGGGCGCGGTTGCCGGGCAGCGGCCGGGAAGGCGGTTGAGTTTCGCCGCGCCTCGTTCCCAAAACCACTCTCTACGGCCGCGGCCTGGTATGCGGGGCAAGCATGATTCTCCACTGAGCGTGGCGCGCGCCATGGCTCAGGTGTTCGCTTTACACCGGGTTTTACCTCGCCGGTTCTAGCCGGTCATACACGCAGCGTATCGGCAAACTGAACCCTCCGTCCTATTCCGGCCGCGGAACCGCGGCGGCTAGAATCGGCCTGTAGATGGAAACGAACTCCCTGGTCGGCGCCCTCTTCCTGCTGGTGCTCATCGCACTGCTCCATGAGAACCGGCGGCTGTGCGAGCGTGCCTCCAGACTCAAAACGCTCCACATGGAGTTGAGGCAGGACTTGGAGGTGGATCCGCTGACCGGATTGCGAAGCAGCGCCGCCCTGGCCCGCCTGCGGGCCTCCGACGAGGCGGTGGACGGAGTCGTGGCCGTTCTCGATCTGGACCACATGAAGCGGGTCAACGACGAACTGGGACACCTGGCCGGAGACGAAGTCCTGAAGGAGGTAGGGAACCTGATCCGCGCCTGTATTCGAAAGGAAGACGTGGCCTGCCGCTGGGGCGGCGACGAATTCATGATCGTCTTCCGCGGCCAGACGGCCGCGGTGGTTCAGGGGCGCCTGCGCCAGATCGAGGAACGCCTGTGGCGGTTCCGCCTGCGCCGCTTCGGGGTATTCCCTCTGAGCATCAGCTGGGGAGTGGTTGAAGCGCGGAATCTGCCATTGGTGGAAGCGCTGGCGGCGGCCGACGAGCAGATGTACCGGATGAAGCGAAGCCGCAAACGGGAACAGGCCGCGCGCGAAGAGAACCGGGGTATTTTCGAAGACGCCGAGCGGCCGGCCGGCGCGCGGGGCGAAGGAGGCAAATAAAACTGGGCGCCAACTCAGAAGGAAGTCGGCGCCCTGCGGATGAAGGGTATAAATTGTCTGGCCACGGGCTGCGTGTCCGTCGGCTGATCGGAGCCTCTGGCGCTGACCCGCGACCCTTCGTCTCAATCATGACTGGTATGCGCCGCCTTGGGGAAGCCCACGCAGGCGCGTTCATCCGGGTTTTATGCGGAGATTACGGCGCTCAAATGAGGGGATATCACCAGGTACCTATAGTCTTTTCGATATCTTCCGGGCGCCCGATCGAGGCCCACGGACCCTCCACGACGTATAACCGTACCAAAGAGCCCTCCTGCATCATCTTCTGGTAGCCGCCGGTCAGTTCGTACTCGCCCCGGGCCGATTTCCCGATGCCCCTCAAGGCGGGAAAAATCGCAGGGCGGAAAGCAAACAGCCCGGCGCTGTTCCAAGGGGTTGAGGAGCTTCCCCGGGGCGGCTTCTCCACCACCCGCACAACCCGGCCTCCCTGCTCGTAGACGGCCGCGCCCTGCCAGGGGTCGTCCGTTTCCTTGACGCCGATCATGGCCTGGCATTGCACGTCGGCCCGCAGGCTCTCCAGGATTCCGGCGTAGCAGGCCGCCCCGGCCAAAGTGTCGCCGAAGGTCAGCAGGAAGGGATCCCCGCCCGCGAATTCCTCGCCCAGCAGCGTGGCGCTCCCCGTGCCGTCCAGCGTCACCTGCCGCCGGAACTGCAGATCCATTGGATAGGAGGCGAAGCGAGATTCGATCGCCTCACCCTGGTAGCCGGTGACAATCAGCGCGCGGTCGAAGCCGGCGGCGCGAAGGCGGTCCAGCAGGTGCTCGAGAATCGGCTTGCCCGAAAGCTCCAGCATCGGCTTGGCGACGCGCTCGGTCAGCGCGCCCATGCGAGTGCCCCGGCCGGCAGCCAGGACGATGGCTTTGGTCATCCCTTCCACTATATATTTCCGGGCCGCTCGCGGTTCTTCCGCAGCCGGGGGCCTTTTGTAGAATCGTAAGGTGAAGTCTCGCCGCGTGCTTACAGGCCTTGCCGCCGCCGCAGTCATCGCCGCTTTCGCCATTACGTCCCACTACTACGCGCCTCTGCGCCTCTTCGCGCTGGTCGTGGCCGGTCGCAGCCCGGTCTGTCCCATGGCGAATGCCCTGGAGGCCGAGCGGCACAAGCGCCTGCTGACGGAGGCCAAGGACCGTATCCTGGCGGGCAGCCGGGAAGTGGAGCGCGACCCCGCCGGCTATCACCTGTGGGAGACGCCCAAGGGACGCTACTGGATGCCCGCGGGAAACGACTATGTCCTGCCCTTCAACCTGGCCGAGCAGGAGCGCAAGATCTACGGAACCGGAGCCGAGGCGGTGAAGGCCGGAGACGTCGTGCTGGACTGCGGCGCCAACATGGGCGTCTACACCCGCGAAGCCCTGGACGCGGGCGCCAGCCTGGTAGTGGCCATCGAACCGGGTCCGGAGAACGTGGAGTGCCTGCGGCGCAACTTCGCTTCGGAAATCGCCGCCCGCAAGGTGATCCTGTATCCCAAGGGCGTCTGGGATAAAGACGACTTCCTGACCCTGCAGGTGGACCCGGAGAACTCGGCCGCCGACAGTTTCGTGATCAAGCGCGAGGGAGCGCGCGAGGGCGCCCGGGTGGCCCTGACCACCATCGACAAGCTGGTCGAGGAACTGGCCCTGCCGCGGGTTGACTACATCAAGATGGACATCGAAGGCGCCGAGCAGCGCGCCCTGGCCGGAGCCCGCCGGACGATCCTCCGCTTCCACCCTCGCCTGGCCATCTCGGCGTACCATGACCCGGCCGATCCCGAGCGCATTCCGGTGCTGGTACGCGAAACCTGGAGCGGCTACCGGATGAAGTGCGGCTACTGCACCGAGGCTAACTGGGGCGTCCGGCCCGACGTGCTCTTCTTCTACTGACGCGCAGCCGGATCCTCTACCCTTCGGGAAGCACCTTGATGCCCATCAGCGAGCTGAACGTGTCCACCGCGTCGCGATAGTCGCCGTAGAATGTCACACGGTGCCAGCCCCAGGCCCACTCGTCTTTCAGTTTGCGGGTGTCCGGGCCTTCCACCGCCAGCTTGGTGCGGCAGGCCTTGTCTTCATCGACGTTGGCCACCGCTTTGCCCTGATGGATGACCACCTCCTTGCGCTGCGGCAGGAACTTCAGCGTGGTGGTCATCTGGCCGAGCGGCAGCAGGGAGCGCACCACCGCGCCCTTGCGGTCCTCGGAGTGATTGCGGATGTGGTACGGGTTGGCGGGACCTTGGGGGCCGAACACCTTCGTGGGCGCGACGCAGTGGGCGTAGATGATCTGGTTCCTGGACGTGTCGATCACCGGGTCGGAGATGAACCCCGGACGGCCGGTCAGGTAGGTCATCACCAGCATGCTGATGGTGGATTGCAGATCCGCCTCGCACGCGCCTACCAGACCGTCGTTGTTCAGCTGGGTGAAGCCCAGACAGGGATAGGCGGGCAGTTTGCCGCCGTACAGCAGCCGCAGGCAGTCAATGGTGATGGCATCGGCCTTGTTGCGGGCCATGAGGTCCTTCATGGCCACGTACATCAGTCCGGATTTGCCGATTTCCTCGCGGGTCGGCTCCACGATCTTCTGGGCGTTCTTCATCCACTGGTTGGCCCAGCGCTGCCCTTCGGCTCGATCCGCCGCCTGGTAGCGGCTGTTGAATTCCTCCGCCCCCACCTGGCGTACCTCGGCGCCGAACAGGTCCCGTATGGCGCCGCCTTCCGCCGACGGATTGCCTTCCGTGCCGTCGATGATGACGGCCGACTTCAGGCGCTTGATGCAGTCGAAGGCGCGGGCTGCCTGCACGACGTCTTCGAAACGCGAGGAGGAGACGCCGGCCACCTTGAGTCCCAGGCGCCTGGCGCGGGCGAAGTTCCCGAGGAACGTGCCGCTTCCGGCGTACAGATCATCGACGAACACTACGGGCCTGCCGGTCTGGGCGATGGTCATGCCCACGGCCGGACCCAGGCCGACAAGAAACCAGATGTAGCCGTCCACCTCGGCATCCCTGGCCAGAATCTCCTGGGCATCTTCCGCTTTGAGGGCCGTCACCGGCAGGAACTCCATGTGAGGCAGGTCCTGGCGGAAGCGGCGCAGGATTTCCTGCTTGCGGCCTTCGTAGTCATAGCCCCGATTCGGCCAGGTGGGCAGCTCCGGAGGTGTGTGGGTGAAGACCACGCGCAGCCGGGTCTTTTCCGGGGCGGCCGGCGGCGCGGGCACAGCGGAGGGGCAGGCGGCGCAGGCCGCGCAGGCGCCGCCGCAGAGACGCAGGAAATCGCGGCGGCTGGACTTCAAAACATCGAGCTGCATCGAGGCATCCTTTCCGGCTAGAGAGTAACGCCCGAGATCTTTTGTAGTTCCCATCCCTTGCGGTCGTCGCGCCGCAAATACTGGTTGGCTTCCTGGCAATTGGTCACCCGGAAGGTAAGCGGATTCCACTCCACGCGATGGCCGATCCGCAAGGCGATGTTGCCCAGCAGGTAGGCTTCGGTGAACGGACCGGCATAGCCGAAGTGGCATCCCGGCGGCCGGCCGGTCCGGATGCCCCGCGCCCAATCCTTGTGGACGCTCTCCCGGTCCCATTGCCGCTGGGGCGGAGGCGCATAGGGCTCGGTCTGCCTCCCATAGAATGGCCCGCGGCCCTGCGGCAGGCTGCCCTTGGTCCCGATGAAGACCAGCCCTCCCCCGCCAGGGTTCTCGCCGCTGATCTCGAGCGGCGGGAACTTGCCGCCGTCGTACCAGAAGAGTTTCATCGGCGGGTGCACGCCGCGAGGGCCGAAGTCGAAACGGATGACGCTCCACTCCGGGTACATGGCCGGCTTCATTCCGGCGCAGGCCACCACCTCGGCGCTGTCCGGCGCGCCCAGGTCCAGGGCCCAGAACACTACATTCAGGGAGTGCGGCGCGATGTCGCCCAGGGCTCCGGTGCCGTAGTCCAGCCAGCCGCGCCAGGAGAAGGGGTGGTACATGCGGCCCTGGTTCAGCTTGTCCTTGGGAAGGCTGTAGACGGGGTGGCCCTCCGGCCATTTCGCCCGGAAACCCCGCACCTGCGCCGGACCGGACCACAGGTCCCAGTTGAGCGTCTCGGGCACGGGCTCCTCACCCGAGGGACGTTCGAAGCCCTGCGGCCAGATGGGCCGGTTGGTCCAGCAGTGCACTTCGGTGATCTCTCCCAGGGCTCCGGACTGGATCAGCTCGACCGTGCGCATGTTGCCTTCGCTGGCGCTGCTGCTGGTGCCCATCTGGGTGATGGCTTTCCGCTCGGCGGCCACCCGCGCCATCACCCGGGCTTCGTACATCGTCTGGGTGAGGGGCTTCTCGCAGTAGACGTGGAGGCCCTGGGTCATGGCCAGCACGCTGATGTAGGCGTGGTTGTGATCCGGAGTGGCGACCACCACACCGTCCAATTTTTCCTTCTCGAACATCCTGCGAAAGTCGGTGTAGCGGCGCGCATCCGGGTACGTGGCGCCGCGCTTCTCCAGCACCTCGGAATCCACGTCGCACAAAGCGGTGATATTCTCCCCGAGTTTGGCCAGTTCCCGGGCATCCACCGAACCCATGCCCGCCAGCCCGATCACGCCCAGACTCAGTTTCTCATTGGCCTGATATCCCCGGGCCAGGCCGCCCGGTAAAATGGTGAAAACAGCGGCCTTCAAACAACGCCGCCGGCTGAGGCTCTGTTCCGTCATGACTTCTCCCGATTTCGTGTCAAACCGCTTGAACTATATAACCATATCTGATTCTCCGAATCGATGGCGACTGCGATAAACTAAGGTCCCATGAGGCGATTCCGCGTGCTGTTGACCGTCGCGGGGAGCATCCTGCTTTCTGCGTGTTCCCAGAAAGGACCCAACCCGTTCATCGGAAGGTGGGATCTGACTCTCACCGCGTCCGACGCAACCTACCCGGGCTGGCTGGAGCTGAGTGAGAAGGACGGCGTGCCCGAAGTCCGTGTGCAGCCGCGCACCGGCAACGTGCGCCCCGCGCCCGCCCGGATGGAGGGCTCACTCCTGGTGGTTACCCTCTCGCCCGCATCCGACAAGGGACCCGAGGTCCTATGGGAGCTGAACGCTCAGGAGGGCAAGCTGAGCGGCGTCCAGAAGCGCGGAGGGGAGCCGAATGCGCGCATCGCCGGCGAGCGCGCGCCGGATCTGAAGCGCGAAGCGCCTGCCGCCTGGAGCGCTCCGGAACCGTTGTTCAACGGCAAGGACTTGACCGGCTGGGAGCCCATCAACAATACGCCCGGCCTGAAGGACGCTGCCAGCCACTGGGTAGCCCGGAAGGGTGAACTGGTGAACGAGGACAGGGGTTCCAACCTCAGGACAACCCGCACCTTCGACGATTTCAAGCTGCATATCGAGTTCAACTGCCCGGAGGGGGAGAACAGCGGCGTATACCTGCGCGGCCGCTATGAGGCCCAGGTGACCGCCGGCCGCCGTCCGGATGCGCCGCCGCGGCGGGGACCCGCCACGGGAGGCCTGGGCGCTATCTACGGTTATCTGGCCCCGGCCGTCGACGTGCCGGGCCGGCCGCCGGGAGAGTGGCAGGTCTACGACATCACCCTGGTCGGACGCGCGGTGACGGTAGTGCTCAACGGCATGACCACCCTGGAGAACCAGGAGATCGCGGGAATCACCGGAGGCGCGCTGGACAGCAAGGAAGGCGAGCCCGGACCGATCTACCTCCAGGGCGACCACCACGGCGGTGTCCGTTACCGCAACATCACCATCTCGCTGCCGCAGCGCTGATGGCGGGAGCCTGTTGATGCGATTACCGGTTATCCTGAGCCTTGCCGTCCTGACGTGCGCGAACTGCCACGGCTGGGGCGAACCGCACCGGGCCATTACCCGCGCGGCCCTGGAATCGATCCCCGCGGAGGCGCGCGCCCGCTGGGCCCTCGACCAGGCCAGGCTGATCCGCGAGTATTGCCTGTATCCGGACGATTATCACGCCGCCACCGGGGAGCAGCGGGCCCGCATGCGGGTCTACTGCGAGAAGCCGGACGGCCGGCTGATCCATAACGTGACCTGGCACCGGCAGGACGACATTGCTTCCCTGGAATACACCCTCTCGGCGCTGGTCGCCGCCCTGCGCGGAGGGAACACGGACAGCGCTTCCATGCACGCCGGCGTGCTGGCTCACTTCCTGGAAGACAGCACCTGCCCCGCCCACGCCCTGACGCCCCTGGACGGGCCTCTCAGCCTGATCAAGGAACTGCTGCCTCCGCCGGCGGACAAGCGGGAGATCGCCCTGCACGGCGTGATCGAACGCAGCGCGCCCGCTTTCAGCCTCTCCTCCCGCCCGCCCCGCAGCATGGGCGGCAGTATCCCGGAAACGGCCCGGAACCTGCTGGAGCGCGTGTACTCCGCCGTCCGGGACAACCGTGCGAATCTCCTCGATCTCGCCCGGGCCCTCTACCGGGACGACGACGCCGGAGCGGACAGGTTCCGGCTGCAAGGCGCGGTGGCCGGAGGTGAACTTCTGGCCGACGCCTGCTACACCGTCTTCCAGCTGGCCGGACAGACTCCGGTAAGCAGCCCGCGATTCGGGCAGCCGCCGGCCACCGAGCACGTCTCCGCGCCCCGCAAGGACCGCGCCCTCAGGGCGTCCACTCGAATCCCCCGCCTCGCAAGGAGCGCCGGCAGACCCGAGTGATGGCTGAAATCCACCATGTGATGGAATTGAACCAGTCCCGGCGCCCGGCAGCATCCGATTTTTCAGCCGGTTATCCCCGGGTCCCCGGCGTGCAAGGCGTGATGCCGGAGGTGTCTGTACCGTGCATCGAAGCCTCCGATCCGCGTTTCTGCTCGGATGCATCCTGATTGCCGCGGCCCCCGCGCAAACCGGCAGCGACCGCGGCAAGACCGGTGAGCCTTCGGCCGATTTGAAGCCTGTCCGACACCCGCGCGTGCGGCTGGGCGGGATCTCGCTCGGGGCGGGCTACACACACTACGGCGGCAGCTATTGGGGCTACCCGTACTACTCGCGATACGCTTATTGGCCTGGTTTCTGGACCCCGGGCTACTGGGGCTATGATCCCTGGTGGTGGTATCCGGCCATCCACCCCGGCTACTTCAGCGGATTCGCCTATGCCCCCTACATGGGCGAAGTCAAGTTGCGCGCTCCGGAAAAGGCTGAGGTGTTCCTGGACGGGGCTTACGCGGGCGTGTCCGGGAAGCTGAAGAGCATGTGGCTGGAGCCGGGTGCGTACAACCTGGAACTGCGTTCCCCGGCGGGATCCTTTCAGAAGCGCATCTACGTTTTGAGCGGCAAGACGCTCTCCATCAAACCGGAATTCAGCGAGCAGCAGCCATGAAGCGAACACTGCATCTGCTGGCGTGTGCGGCCCTGGTGACTCCCTGCCTGGCCGCCGATGCCAGGGGCCTCAAGCCTCGCCCCAGCCCGGCCGACTATCCCGCAGGCACGTCCCTGCGCGACGGCACGGTGCTGGGCGCCGCGATCCTGGCCGCCGGCGAGGTCAGGAATGCTTTCGCAACGGACCTGAACCGCGGCTGGCTGGTCGTGGAACTGGCCATTTACCCGCCCAAGGCCGGGCGGGCGGCGATCGCGGGCTCGGATTTCGTGCTGTTTGTGCGCAGCCGCGGCGAGACGTTCATGATCCGCCCGCAGGAGGCGAGCACCGTGGCCCGCATCCTGCAGCGCGAAACCAAAGCCCGATCGGACTCCGATGTCAACCTGTATCCCACTGTGGACGTGGGTTACGACTCCGGCCCCTCGATTTACGGCGGGCGGGGCGGCGGGTGGCGGACCGGCGCCGGGGTGGGCGTGGGAATCGGCAAGGGCTCCGGACCGCCTCCGCCGGCCTCGACAGCCAAGGACCTGGAAACCATGCAGACCGAACTGGAGGAGAAAGGCCTGCCGGCAGGACCGGCCGCGGCGCCGGCAGCCGGCCATCTCTACTTCCCGGTCATGGACCGGAAGCTCAGCATGAAGACGGCGAGCTTCGAACTCGAGTACGACGGTCCGGCCGGGAAAGAGCGCTTCCGTCTGGAAAAGCCCGCGAATCGCTGAGATCCGTTACTGTCCGGCCGGCCCCTGCAGTCCCAGCTCGGCGGCGCGCTCCTGCATGGCTTTGGCGCAGAAGTCGATGTGCTCGTTCAGGTCCACACCCAGATCGGCGGCCCCGGAAATAATCTCCTCGCGATTCACCGAACGGGCGAAGGCCTTGTCCTTCATCTTCTTCCTCACGGACTTCGCGTCCACCTCGAAGACGCTCTTGTTGGGCTTCACCAGGGCCACGGCGGTGATGAAGCCGGCCAGTTCATCGCAGGCGTACAAGGTCTTTTCGAGCAGCGTGGTTCTGGGAATACCAGCGCTGCCGTGCGACAGGATGGCGCGCCGGATCTCCTCGCTCACGCCCCTCTCAGCCAGGATCGGCTCGCCTTTGGTCGGATGGTCGGGCACCTGGGGGTGAATCTCGTAGTCGAAATCGTGCAGTAGCGCGGTCACCGACCACTTGGTCTCGTCTTCCCCGAGCTTGCGCGCGTAAGCGACCACGCAGGCTTCCACCGCGAGGGCATGCTTGCGCAGGCTCTCCGATTTGGTGAACTCGCACAAAATGTTCCACGCCTGTTCCCGATCGATCATGGTGATTCATGATAACAGCAAGTTCGGATAGGATTGAGGATCGGAAAACTCATGCGCAGACGAACCTTCCTGGCCGGATTCGGCGCCTCTCCGGCCGCCGCCCGACAGCGCCGGCCCAACGTGCTGTTCCTGTTCACCGACGACCAGCGCACCGACACCATCGCGGCCCTGGGCAACCGGCACATCGTCACTCCCCACCTGGACGGGCTGGCCCGCTCCTCCCTGGTCTTCAACAACGCGTACTGCATGGGCAGCAACTCTCCGGCGGTGTGTCTCCCCAGCCGCAACATGCTGCTGAGCGGGCGCGCCTATTTTCGTTTCGAGAAATACGCCTCCGGCAGTGACGCGAATTTCGCCGACTCCATGAAGGAAGCGGGCTACTTCACCTACCATCACGGCAAGCTCGGCAACACGGCGCGCGAGATCCACAAACGATTCGACTCCAGCCGCTACCTGAAGGACGAAGAGGACCGGAGGTCGGGGGAGCCAGGCCGCGAGATCGTGGACAGCGCCATCGAGTTCCTGCGCTCGCGCAGGCAAGATCGTCCGTTCTTCCTGTACCTCGCTTTCGCCAACCCGCACGACCCCCGGGTGGCGGCCCGGCGCTACCTGGACCTGTACCGCCCCGAGCGCATTCCCCTGCCCCGCAATTTCCTGCCGGAGCATCCCTTCGACAACGGCGAGCTGAAAGTGCGCGACGAGCAGCTGGCGGCCTGGCCGCGCACCGCGGACGAGATCCGCAAGCACCTGCGCGACTACTACGCCGTCATGACCGGGCTCGACTTCCACATCGGGCGGCTGCTGCGCGAGCTTCGGGAGCGCGGACTGTACGAGGATACGATCATCATCTACTCCGGCGACAACGGCTTGGCCCTGGGCAGCCACGGCCTGATGGGAAAACAGAGTCTCTATGAGCACAGCATGAAGGTGCCGCTGATGTTCTCCGGACCGGGGATTCGCAGGGGCCGCACGGACGCGCTGGTATACCTGCTGGACATCTACCCCACGGTGATGGAACTGGTGGGCGGGCGGATGCCGCCGGGACTGGACGGGATCAGCCTTCAGCCGGTCATCCAGGGCCGCGCCAGGGGGGTGAGAGATTCATTATTCACCGCCTATCGCGACGTGCAGCGTGCCGTTCGGGACGAACGATGGAAGCTGATCCGCTATCCGAAGATCGGCAAGACCCAATTGTTCGATTTGCGCGGCGATCCGGATGAAACGCGCGACCTGGCCTCCGATCCCGGTCAGGCAGATCGCATCCGCCGTATGACGGCGCTCATGGAGAAGTGGCGGCGGCGCGTCGGGGATCTCTGAGGGTCACCGCCGCTTCCAGACGACGGCTCCCGACGGACCGGTCCGGAAAACGGCGGTGTACTCGCGTTCCACCCATTCGCGGATGGCCCTGCCGTAAGAGGAATCGCGGCCGAAAGGCCCCACGCCGAATTCCGCTGTGTCGCGGGGGAACACAACCACGTAGCCGGGCGGCCGGCGCCGGAAAGCGGCGAGAATGGAATCCTCTCCGTACGCGGCGGTCACCAGGGGAGTCAGGTTGAGATAGCCGGTCGGATTCGCGCGGCGTCCCAGGTAATTGAGCATGGCCCCTTCGGGCAGGACCGCCAGGCTGGCGCCCGGAGGAACCGAACGGTCAAAGGTCTCGAGCAGTGTCCGGACGGCCCGGGTCTGGCGATCGTCATAGGCGCGGATGCGGTCGCCTCCCCGCCCGGCGTCAACCGTTTTGCGCGAATAGAAGAAGAGCTGCGAAGTAGCGGTCAAACGCGCCATGCCCAGCAGGAGGAAAGCCGCTGCCAGCCGGCGGTAGCGCATCTTCGCTCCGGGTGACAGCGGGAGCGATTCGGGAACATGGTGCGTCAGGAAGACCGCCAGCAGGATGAACGCAGGCATGCCCAGGTAGAAACCGTAATGGAAGATGCGGGGCGCCAGGAACATCCGAGGAAGCAGCGCCAGGGCGAACACCGACCAGACAATCCAAAGGCGGGCCTCCGGCCCGGCCGTGCGGGGCAGGCCGGCAACCGCGCGGTACAGGATGACGAGCGCCGCCGGCAACAGGCAGGCGCCCGACAAGGCCCAGGGCAAGGCCAGGGTGAGGGCGGCGCCCAGGGCGGCCAGCCACCGGTAGCGGGATGTGAGGCCCTGGTCCCGAAAGACCACCAGGCGGTGCAGGATCCAGGCAGCCAGGACCCACACTCCGGTCACGAGCAGCATGAGGATCAGGTTCAGCACCGGCTGGTTCAGACCCATGCCGCCCAGGTACAGGGGCATTCCGGCGATGCGAGGATCGAGTGCGATCCGCAGGAACTCCGAGAGACCCCGGGTGGCGGAGGAAAGTCCGGTGAAAACGGCGATGGCGCCCCAGGCGGCGGCCGTCACGGCCAGCGCCGGCGCGAGGAACGCCAGCCACAGACGCGCGTTGCTTTGTCCGGGTCCCCGCCGCATTTCGAGCACGGCCCACACCAGCACAGCCGCCGCGGCCGCCGCAAAGACTTCCTGCTTGGTCAGGCCGGTGGCTCCGAAGGCCAGCCCGGCCGCCACGGCCCACAGTGCGGACCGGCGCTGCGACACGCGCAGCAGGGCCAGAAACAGGAAGGTCGCCAGGACAATTCCGTGTGTGGCCTCGTGCGCGTAGGGGCTGGCGAAGTTATAGTTGCCGATCGGCACCATCTGGGCGAAGCCGAACGCGGCCAGGAAACACACGCCGGCCGCGGTGGCGGCCAGTTGGTTGGCCAGCTGGCGAAAGAGTATGAAAAGCAGCCAGGTTTCCAGGGCGATCAGGAACAGGTTGGCCGCGATAATCACCGAATAGGAGGGGCCGAAGAGAGACATCAGCCCGGCGTGAAAATATTGGGAGAGCGGTCCGAACACGTACACGATGTCGCGGTACATGCGCTCGCCTTCCGAGATTCGCCAGGGGATATACAGCTGGGCGCCGAAATCGATGAGGAGGTCGGGCCACTTCCGCCACGTGAGGGCAGCCAGGAGAAGGAAGGTTGAGCCGAGCAGAAAGACGGGGAAACGTCCCGCCTGTCCGCGGGTTGTCATGGCCCGCGCCGCTGCAGCAGTTTGGCCGGCGGACGCGGCGGTCCGCTGGTCTCAAATACCGTCACATAGTCGCTCTCGATCCATTCCCCCATCGAGCGGCCGTAGGCGGGATCCTCGCCGAACGCGCCCACTCCGAATTCCATCGTGTCCCTCGGCAGCAGAATAATGTAGTCCGGCGGCCGGCTGCGGTAGGACGCCAGAATGGCCGGCTCTCCGTAGGTGAACATCACCCGGGGCATCACGTCGATGTAGGGGGAGGGATTCGCCCGCCGGCTCAGGTAGTTGAGCATTTCGCCTTCCGGAAAGACGGCCAGCGTGGCGTTGCGCGGGACCCGGCGTTCGATTTCCTCCAGTAAGGCGCGCACCGTCCGCGTCCGGAAATCGTTCACCACGCGAACCCGGTCCCCCTCCTGGCCTATATCGGCGGTCTTCCTCAAGTGAAAGAAGACTTGCGAGGCCGCCGTCAGGCGCAGCATACCCAGCAGCAGGAAGATAGCGGCCAGCCGGCGGTACCGGAATTGCCCGCCGGGAGAGAGCCGCAGCGACTGCGGAAGATGGTGCGTCAGAAAGACCGCGAGCAGCAGGAATCCCGGAAGGCCCAGAAACGCGCCGTAGTGGTAGATGCGCGGAGCCAGCAGCATCTTGGGCAACAGGGCGAGGGAAAACACGGACCACAGGATCCAGAGGCGCGCGGCCGGGTCGGCCCAGCCGGCGGGCTCCGCGCGGAGGCGGGCGAAGGCGCGAAGCAGGATGTAGAGCACCGCCGGCAGCAGGCAGGCGCCGGAGAGGCCCCAGGGCAGCGCCAGCGCCGCGAGCGCCCCGAGCACGGCACAAACCCGGTAGGCGGCAATCGCACCCCGCTCCCTCAACAGCACGAGGCGGTGGATAGCCCACGCCGCCGCGGACCAAATCCCCGTGGCTACCACGATCATGGCGAGATTCAACAGCGGCTGGTTCAAGCCCATGCCGGCCCGGTAGAAGGGCATTCCGGTAATGCGGGGGTCGAGTGAAATCCGCCAGTAGTCCCAAATCCCGCTTACGGCCGCGGTGGAGCCGGCACAAACCACGATCAACCCCCAGCCCGTAACCGCTACCGCCAGCGCGCCGGAGAAGAACCGCACCACGCCGCCCACGCCCGCGATGCCCCTCCGGCACTCCAGAAACGCCCAGACGGCCGCGGCCGCCAGGGCGCCCAGGAAGATCTCCTGCTTGGTCAGGGCCGCCGCGCCCAGCGCCAGGCCTGCCGCCACGATCCATGCCCGGGATTCGCGCTGCGCCGCCCGCAGCAGAGCCAGCAGCATGAAGGTCGAGAGGATGATGGCATGCGACGATTCGTATTGGTAAGGCGTGACGTAGTTGTAGTTGCCGATGGGAACGATCTGGGCGAACGCGAATGCGGCCAGGAAACAAACGCCGGCCACCAGTCCCGCTACTTCATTCGCCGTCTCACGGAAGATCGTGAATACCATCCAGGCCTGCAGGGCGATCAGGGCGAGGCTGGCGAGGATCAGAACCGTGAAGGAAGGGCCGAAAATCGCGAATAGCGCGGCGTGGAAATACTGGGACAGCGGCCCGAACACCGAGGCGATATCCCGGTACAGGTGCTTGCCGAGCGCCAGTTGCCAGGGAATATACAACTCGACCCCGAAGTCCACTACCAGGTCGGGCCATTTCCTCCAGGTCAGCGCGGCCAGAACAACCAGAGTCAAGCCCAACAGCGAGCAGCAAACGGCGGGGTTTTTCAGATGGAGGGAGAACGGGGAGCGTCCGGTCAGTCCCTGGTTTGGCGGCGCTTCCATTCGAACAATACTACTCCAGCCGCCACCGAAACGTTGAGGGACGAAATCTTCCCCTGCAGGGGAATCCGTACCAGGACGTCGCAGTGCTTTTTCACCTGCTCGTGCAGCCCCTTGCCCTCCCCTCCCAGCACCAGGGCCGTGGGAGCCGCGAATTCCACCTGGTCGTAGGTCTCGGCGCCGCGCTCGTCCAGCCCGTAGATCCAGTAGCCGCGCTCTTTCAGATACTCCAGTGCGCGGTTCACGTTCTTCACTTGGGCCACCGGCAGGTACTCGAGCGCTCCGGCAGCCGCTTTGGCCACGGTCTCGGTCAGTCCGGCCGCACGCCGCTCCGGGATGACGATTCCACCCGCGCCGGCCGCATGGGCCGTGCGAATGACCGCTCCGAGGTTGTGCGGATCTTCCACTCCGTCCAGCAGGACCAGGAGCTTGCCTTCGGCGGCGGCCTCTTCCAGGCTGTGATACCGCTTGGCGGCCGCCACCGCCGCCACCCCCTGGTGGGCTGCGCTTCCCGCCATCCGGTCCAGAGCGTCCCGGGGCTCGAAGCGTACCGGGATGTCGCGTTCCCGGGCCAGGGCGATCAGTTCCTGCAGACGCGCTCCGCCGGCCCCGCGGGCGATGAGTATGCGCTCCAGGGGACGGCCTGAGCGCAGGGCTTCCGCCACCGGATGGACGCCTGTCAAGACGGGCATGCAGTATTCCTTTCCACTATGAAGCAAGGGGCTGCGGAATGCTACCGTAGAGAGTAATGAACCTTGACCCGCCTTCCGGGGGAGGGGCGGATGCTGCCTCCGGTCGTTCCCCCCTGCGCATCGTTGCCATCGGCGGAGGAACGGGGCTGTCCAGTCTCCTCCATGGTTTGAAAGAGTATGCCACGCCACGCGGAGCGCCTCAAGTCGACATCACGGCCGTGGTCACGGTCAGCGACGACGGCGGCAGCTCGGGCCGGCTGCGGCGGGAGTTCGACGTGCTGCCGCCCGGTGATATCCGCAACTGCATGGTGGCTCTTTCGGAAGACGAAGCCCTCCTCTCGCGCCTCTTTCAGTACCGCTTCGCGGCCGGACGGGGCTTGAAGGGCCACAGCTTCGGCAACCTGTTTCTCACCGCTCTGTCGCACGTGACCGGGGATTTCGCCGAAGCGGTGAAGCTCTCCAGCGAGGTCCTGGCCATTAAAGGCCGCATCTATCCTTCCACCACCGCCAACATCGTCCTCGAAGCGACGCTGGAGAACGGCAGCATCGTGCGCGGCGAAACCCGCATCAGCCGGAGCAAAGCCCGCATCCTGCGGGTCCGGCTGAAGCCCAGCCGGCGGAAACCCATGGCCGAAACCCTGGAAGCCATCGCCCGGGCCGACCTGATCACCCTCGGGCCCGGTTCGCTGTTCACCAGCGTGATCCCCAACCTGCTGGTAGACGGGATTCCGGAGGCCATCCGGCGCTCACCCGCCGCGAAAGCCTGCTTCATCAACCTGATGTGGCAGCCGGGGGAGACTATGCATTTCCGGGCCTCGGATCACATCCGGGCCATGTACCGGCACGCCGGCGGACCGATGCTGGACTACGCCATTGTCAATACGGCTCCCATACGGCCGGCCCTGAAGAAGCGCTATGCCCGGCAATCCGCCGAACCGGTTGACAACGACCTGGACGAGTTGCGGCGTCTGGGGCTGGAGATCGTCACCGGCGATTTCGCGGAGCAGGCCGAGAAGGTGCGGCACAAGCCCGAGGTCATCGCCGCGGTGGCCGTGATGCTGGCCCGCGAGCGGCGGCGGCGGGCCCGGGCGGCCGCGGCCCGGTCGGGCCACTAACGGTTCCAGCCGCTCGGAAGCCGGCGGGTTGTAAAATCAGGATTTGCCGGAACCTATTGTCGCTGTGGTGATCCCCACGCTGGCGGCCGATCAAAGGCTGGTGGAATGCCTGCGGGCGCTTGGACGGCAGACCCTCGCGGATTTCGAGATCTGGGTGGTGGACAACAGCGGTCTTAACAGGGCGCGCCGCACGCTGGAGTCCGCCGGACTTGCATCCGGGATCCAACTCATCGAGAATCACGAGAACGCCGGCTTCGGCGCAGCCATCAATCAGGCGGCGCGGCGGAGCCGGGCGGAGTTCGTGGCGACCTTGAACGACGATGCGGAAGCGGAGCCCGGGTGGCTGGCCGAAATGCTGGCCGCGCTGGAGCGCCATCCGGAAGCCGGGATGTGCGCGCCGCAGGTGCGGCTGGCGGGCCGGGAGGCATTGGATTCGGCGGGAATGTTGATCTGCGGCGACGGCTCCAGCAAGCAGCGCGGGCACCTGGCGCGGCCGCAGGAGTATGGCGGGGAAGCCGAAGTGCTGTTTCCCAGCGGGTCGGCGGCGCTCTACCGGCGCGCCGTGCTGGATGACGCCGGGCTGTTCGATGAGGGTTTTTTTCTGTACTGCGAGGACACCGATCTCGGGCTGCGGGCCCGCTGGGCGGGCTGGACCGGCGTCTATGCCCCGCGGGCCGTGGTTCGGCACCACTATTCCCACTCTTCGGGCCGCGCATCGGCCCTGAAGGCCTATCACGTGGAGCGCAACCGCCTGTTCGTCCTGGTGAAGAACTTCCCCGCCCCGCTGCTGTGCCGTGCACCCTTCGTCACCCTGACCCGGTATGGCTGGCACCTGTACTACCTGCTCCGCAATCGCGGGGCGGCGGCCGGGTTTCGGAACGAAGGGAACTCCGCCTTTCAGTTGGCCTGGTTCGTAGCGCGGGCCCACGCTGCCGTTCTGCTGCGCCTTCCCCGCCTCTGGCGGGAACGGAATCGCATCCGCAGGACCGCTCGAATCAGCGCAGCGGAATTCAGCCGCCTGATGCGCCGCCACTCCATCTCCGCCCGCGAGGTGGCCGCCCTGTGAACCCCTCGCTGCTCATTATCGTTCCGGCGTACAACGAAGAGGCGGCGGTGGGTGAGGTGGTGCGCGGGATCCACCGGGCCATGCCCGGCGTCCGCGTGCTGGTGATCGACGATTGCTCGCTGGACGCGACGATCGCCCGGGCGAAAGCGGCCGGCGCGGGTGTCCTTCCCCTGCCGCATCACCTCGGACTGGGGGGATGCGTGCAGGCTGGATATAAGCTGGCCTACGAACTGGGCTACGACTACGTGATCCGGGTGGATGGCGACGGGCAGCACGACCCCGAGGACATCCCCCGCCTGTTCGCCGAACTGCGGGACTCGGGGTGCGAGATGGTGATCGGTTCCCGGTTCGCCGACCGCAATGGCGTGTACACCAGTCTGGCCCGCTCGTTGGGCATCCGCCTTTTCCGCCTGGTGCTGCGTCCGATTCTCGGCAAAGCCGTGCACGACCCCACCTCCGGCTTCGTGGGCGTCAACCGCCGGGCCCTGCAGGTCTTCAGCAAGAGTTTTCCCCTCGAATACCCGGAGATCGAAGCGCTGGTGGTGCTGCAGCGCAAACGGTTCCGCTTTGAGGAGATCCCCTGCCGCATGCGGCCGCGCACCACGGGGAAGTCCTCCATCACGGCGCTCAAGTCGGTCTATTACATCTTCCACGTGCTGATGGGCGTGTTCGTGAACGTATTGAAATTCGAGCCGCGCGGCCAGAAGCCGTCACGGAGGAGCTGAGATGGATCGCCTTCTGACATTCCTCACGGCGCTCAGCGCAGTACTGATCCTGCTGGTGCTGCGCTCGGTGCGCCGGGCGCACATACGGGTCGAGTACTCGGTGTCGTGGCTGCTGGCGGCCGCCACTCTGCTGGTGCTCTCGCGCTGGCCATCCCTGCTGGAAGCGGCGGCGCGGCGCCTGGGCATCACCTACGCGCCGCTCACCATCCTGCTGATCGCCGGCTGCATGTTCCTGATCATGTTCTACCGCTTCTCGGTGATCATCTCGCGATTGAAGGACGACAACATCGCGCTGGCGCAGCGGGTAGCGATCCTGGAGTACCGGCTGGAGTCGGTGGAGAAGGGGGCCGGCCAGGCCTAGCGTGCGGGTAGCGTCCTGGTTGTTCCTGGTCAGCCTGGCGGTGTACCACGCCAACCTGCGGCCGGTCGCGCCCCACGACACCCTGCCCGGCGCCCTGCTGCCCCTCTCCCTGGTTCTGGACGGCAGCCTCCACCTGGACCGCTACGGCCCCTGGCTGGACCGGAGCCTGGGCGGACGCGCGCCTTTCCTCTTCCGAAACCACGGCCACCATTACTCCGGATACCCGGTGGGGCAGGCCCTGCTGCTGGCGCCCTTGTACGTTCCGTTGGTGGCAGCCGCTTCCCCGGGCGACTGGACGCCGGATCGCGCCGTCCTGTTCGCCCGGATCCTGGAGAAGTTCTTCGCCGCAGCCCTGGCCGCGGCTTCGGTGGCCCTGTTCTACCTGCTGGCGCGGCGGCTGGTCAGTGAGGGGGCGGCGCTGCCGGGCGCCTGCGCGTTCGCCTTTGCCACGCCGGTCTGGTCCATCCAGAGCCAGGCGCTGTGGCAGCACACCTCCGGCGTGCTGCTGCTGCTGGGCGCTCTCCTCTGCCTCTTGCACAAATCGGGCCGGGCGCTGCCGCTTGCTGGAATCCTGGCCGGACTCGCCATTGCGGTCCGCCCGACCAACGCGCTGCTTGCGGGAGCGGTTGCAGTAGTTCTGATGGCCCGCCGGGAACCGTGGACAAGGCTGGCGGCTTTCCTTGCGGTTCCGGCGCTCTGTACGGTCCTGGCGGCCGTCTACAACCTATGGATCTTCGGCGATCCGCGAGGCGGCTATGCGCTGCCGCTGGAGCCCGCCTTCCTTGGCGCGCTGGCCGGTCTGCTCTTCAGCCCCAGTCGCGGCCTGTTGGTCTATTGCCCGTTCCTGCTGGCCGCCCTGGCCGGCATTCCCGCGTGGCGCTGGTCCTGGGTCTCCGCAATCGGCGTCCTGTTCTGCGCGGGCCACGTGCTGGTAGTCGCGGTCTCGCCGATGTGGTGGGGCGGCCATTGCTGGGGGCCGCGCCTGCTGGCCGAAACGATTCCGTTCCTGGTGCTGCTGGCGGCCTTCGGATACGACCGCCTGCGGGCCCGCCGCTGGGCGGGCGCCGTCCTGGCGGGGTTGCTGCTCTGGTCGGTGTTCCTGCAGTTCGTGGGCGCCTTCTGCTACCCTCGCGGCAGATGGGACGATGTGCCGGTGGAGGCCGGTCTGAGGCGGGAGCGCCTCTGGGAATGGAGGGACAGCCCCATTACGCGCACCTGGAACGGCGGCCTGGTGCTGGAGCCGCACGCCATCGTGCTGGAGGGCCTGAGGCACGGTCCCGGCGCGGCGCTTGAGAAAATGAAGTTGCTAGGAATGAGAGGTTTCTGAGTTGAGTAAGAAAACCAAACATCGGAAGGAATCGAGGGTGGAGGAGGCAGTCCGGGCGGCGCCCGCTCGCGGCCTCCGCTGGTGGCACTACGCGATCGCCCTGTTCGTCGTGGTGCAGGCCGCCTTCTGGGCCTACAGTCCCGCGCTGCGCGGCCCGTTCCTTTTCGACGACACCTACCTCCCGATGAACCAGCCCAACCCGCCGGAGGACTGGCAAAGCTGGCTGGTGGGCGTGCGGCCCCTGCTCTCGCTCAGCTTCTGGGTCAACTACCGCATCTCCGGGACCGCCGGCACGCTTTCCTATCACGTCTTCAACGTCCTGCTCCACATCGCCAATACCCTGCTGATCTTCCTGCTGCTGCGCAAGCTCCTGTGGCTGGGCGGAGTGGAGGAAAAATGGCGGCTGGCGCTGGCCGGTTTCGGGGCCGGCGTCTTTTTGCTGCATCCTCTGCAGACGGAATCGGTGGCCTACATCGCCAGCCGGTCGGAGACCTTGAGCGTTCTGTTCTTCTTCGCCGCCTTCGCCGTCTTTCTTTACCGGCGATCGCCGGCGGTCTCCTGGCGGGACTCGCTGGCGATCCTGGTGTTGTTCGCCGCCGCCGCTTCGGTCAAGGAGCACACCGTGGTACTGCCTGCCGCGCTGTTGTTGACCGATTACTTCTTCAACCCGGGCTTCTCATTGGAGGGCATAAGGAAGAACTGGCGGCTCTACGCGCCCATGGCCGCGGCTGCCGCGGCAGGAGTGGCGATCATCCTCAAACTGGTGGCCGGGGCCGACAGCGCCGGCTTCGGGCTGAAAGGTCTCGCCTGGTACGAGTACTTCTTCACGCAGTGCCGCGCCCTGTGGGTCTATCTGCGCATGTTCATCCTGCCGGTCGGGCAGACGGCCGATCACGATTTCGCGATCTCGCGTTCACTGTTCGAACCCGCTGTGATCCTCGGCCTGCTGGCGCTGGCCGCGCTGACTGTAGCCGCCATCGTCTTTCGCCGCAAGTACCCGCTGGCCGCCTACGGGTTTCTGCTCTTCCTGATCCTGATGGCGCCCACTTCGTCGTTCCTGCCGATCAAGGATCCGCTGGTGGAACGGCGGCTCTATCTCTCCATGATCGGGCTGCTGCTGATTGCCCTCGAAGGGTTGCGGCGGGTGCGCCTGCCTCTGCCGAAACTGGCCGCGGCGCTGGCTGCGCTGGTGCTGCTGGCCGGCGGACTGACTTACGCGCGCAGCCAGGTGTGGTCGAGCGCCACCGCGCTATGGGAGGACGCCGTGGCCAAGACGCCCAACAAGGCCCGCCCGCATTTCCAGCTCGGCTACGCGTATTACCAGATGGGGCGCTGCAACGAGGCGCTGAAACACTACCAGGCGGTCTCCAGGCTGGAGCTTCCCGATTACCGCCTGCTGGTGGACTGGGCCCTGGCTCACGATTGTCTGAACCAGGCTCAGGAGGCGCTGAGCAAGCTCGAGCGGGCTGCCGGCCTGGAACGCACGGCCCACGTCTACGCGCTGATGGGAATGATCCACGGAAAGAATGCCAGGGTGAAGGAAGCCGAGAACGCCCTGGCCGAGGCCGAGAAGCTGGATCCCAAGTTCGACATGACTTACGTGTATCGAGGCAACCTGCGGCTGGCGGAGATGAACTTACCCGCCGCGGCCGAAAACTTTCGCCGGGCGCTCGTATTGAACCCCCGCAACCAGGCCGCCGCGGAAGCGCTTTCCGTGATCCAGTCGCGGCGGTGAGGGAAGGAGATACGCGGGTGGGACAGGCGAGCTGGGCGCGGGCGCCGGAAGCGGCCGGACCGATTCAAACCCGGCTGGTCCCCAGGTGATCCATGGCCAGCCTGCGCATCGGCGTTAACGCCCTCTACCTGATCCCCGGCGGTGTCGGGGGCACCGAGATCTACCTGCGCAGCCTGCTCGCCGCCCTTGCCGGACTCGACCCCCACAACCAGTACTTCATCTACACCAATCGCGAAACCGGCCCGGACCTGGCGCCCGCCCAGCCCAACTTCACCGCCGTCCCTTCGCCGCTGCCGGCCTCGTTCCGTCCTGCACGGATCCTGTGGGAGCAATACGTGCTGCCCGCCCAGGCCGCGGCCCGCCGCCTCGACGTGCTGCTCAACCCCGGATTCACCGGCCCCCTGCTCTGCGCCTGCCCCATGGTTACGGTGTTCCACGACCTGCAGCACAAACGCCACCCGGAGCACTTCCGCTGGTTCGATCTTCCCTTCTGGAGAATGCTGCTGTACGGCTCGGCCCATCGCTCCCGCTTGCTGCTGGCCGATTCCGAAGCCACCCGGAAAGACCTGCTCGAAATCTATCGTCTGGATGAGGCGCGCGTGCGGGTCGCGCCGCTGGGAGTGGACCCGGTGTTCTTCGAGATCGGCAAACGCCGCGAGGAGGCGGGGAACATCATCCTGACCGTCTCCACGCTGCACCCGCACAAGAACCTGGAGCGGCTGCTGCGCGCCTTCGCCCGGTTCCGCGGCGGCAGGCCCGAGTTCCGGCTGGTGGTGGCCGGCCTGCGCGGCTTCCACACGGCTCCGCTGGAGCGATTGCGCACGGAACTGCGCCTGGAAAGCGCGGTCGAATTTCCCGGCTGGATTCCCCGCTCCGACCTCCACGAACTCTACCGCCGCGCGGCAGCCTTCGTCTATCCCTCAACCTTCGAAGGCTTCGGCCTGCCGCTGCTGGAAGCCCTGGCGGCCGGAATCCCCACCGCCTGCTCGGCGATCGAACCGCTGGCCAGCCACGCGGGGGACGCGGCGCTCACCTTCGATCCGCTGAGTGAAGACGCCATCGCCGCCTCGCTCTCGCGGCTCACCTCGGACAACGCTCTCCGGCGCCGTCTGGCGGAGGCCGGGCCGGCGCGCGCCTCGGAATTCTCCTGGTCGCGCACGGCCTGCATCACGCTCCGGGTCCTGGCGGAGGCCGCTCAGAAACCGTAAAGCCGCTGCCGGATCCTCCGGGTATCGGCCCGGAGCCGAAAAGTCGTCCGCCGGTTGCGCGCGTTGCACTCCGGCGTGTCCTCCAGGCATAGCCGGAGTGAATCGGCATAACCGACCGCCTGGATCCGGTCCTCCGGCGGACCCAGGCCGCAGCGCGAAAACTCATAGAGCACCGAGTTCGCCCGGTAGCTGGAGAGGTTCCAGTTGTGGAGATAGGCTCTTCTCGGGTCCTTGATCCCGGTGGCCTGGCGGGGATCGGTGTGGCCTTCGATGATGATCTCCAGCTCGCCCCGGAGGCCTTGCTTGAGCGAGCCCAGCGCCTGCTGCAGGGCGGCGCAGGCCTGCGCGATCCGGCGGCGGTACGCCGGTTCGATCATGTCGCTGTTGTTCGGAAACTGGATATCGATGTCCAGGCAGATGTCTTCGGTGCCGCAGTCGCGCGCGCTGCCGCCCAAATGCTTCTGCAGCGCGCCGAGCACCGTGCTCTTGAGCTGCCGGGCCTCAGTGTGGACCTTGTCCTCGATCACGCCGCCCACGCCTTGAAGGGCGGTAAACAGCACCAGCCCCGCGAAGGACGCCACCAGCAGGCTGGAGAACAGGTCGGCGATGGAGGGCCAGGGGTCCAGCCTCTGCCTCACGCACGCCGCTCCTTTCCGAACAACCCGCGAACGCGTTCTCCCAGCGTCCTGCGCCGCTCCTCCAGGTATCGCCGCACCGACCCGTCAATAGCGCGCAGATACCCCGCGGTTTCGTCCAGACGCTGGGATCTTACCTGAAACTCGGCCGCGCGGATCCGATCCACCGCGCCCGCAATATCGCGGTTGACGGCGGTCCACTTCTCCACCGCCGCCTGGAGTTCGGGCAGCACCAGCCGGTACTCTTCCAGACTGCGCCGGGCCGCCATGAGAAGATGATCCGAAGCGTCCGCGGCTGCTACGAGATTGGCGACTGCCTGCGGATAGCGCTCCACCAGCGCATGTTCCAGCTCCCTCAACTGCGGGCGGATGGCTTCCAGGGTGCTTCGAAACTGCTCCTGGACGATCGAAACCATCAAGGCCCGCGCCTCGGTGGCGTAGTTCCTGAGGGCCAGTCCGGCTTGGGACAGGTTCGCGCTGGCCTGCTCCGAGGAAACCTGCACCCGCTGGGTCAGCTCCACCAGGCGGTTCTCGAGCCCTGTGAAGAACGTCCGGCTGGTGGCGCTGAATCCGGCTTCGCAGGCCCCGGCCGTCGCGGCCGCCGCGGCCGAGAACTCGCCCACAGCCTTTTCGAGGGCCCCCGACACCTGCCCGGCGGCCCCCGCCAGTTGCCCCACCGCTTCGGACACCTCGCGGATCAGCGACTGCGCGGAGCGCCGCGATTCGGCTGCCAGTTCTTCCAGACCCGCCCGGAATTGTTCGCGCAACTCCTGCGGAAGCGCGGCCAATCCCTGGGCCGCACGGGACAACTCGCCCGCGGAGGCTTCCAGGGAAGCGCGCGTCGCCAGAGCGCCCTCGCTCATCGCGCGAAGCTGATCGCCGGCTTCCTGCTGCAGGCGGGCCGCCCTGTCAACCGTCTCGGGAACCAGGCGCAGAGCCGACTCCAGCTGGGCGGCCGTCGCCCCCAGCGGCTGCACACTCCGCTCCACCGCGGCCGCCGCCTGGGCGAGCAGCTCGAACTGCCTCTGGATGAGACCGGACGTTTCCCGCAACTGGCCGCGAAAGCCTTCAATCACCGGCTCGAGACTGCCGCTCAATGTGGCTTGCAGATTCCTGAGCGGCTGCATGGATTCAGCCACCGCGTCAAGCGGACCACGCACCGCCAGGCCGCGCGCCTCCAGAGCCCTTTGCGTCGCCTCCGTCAGCCCGCTCCTCAAATCACGCTCCGGCCGGGACGCCCAAATGTGCCCCGCCATGGTGAGGACCAGGCCGAAGAAGCCCACGGGGAACGCGTGGGCCAGCCCCTGGGTAAGGGCGTTCGACAGTTCCATCCCCACCGTGGCGGGATTGGCCGCCCTGATGATCCGCGCCGCCTCGGAAGCGAACACGAACATCGCGAAGAACGTTCCCGCCACGCCGGTGATCAGCAGCAGGTTGATGCGGTTGTGCAGTTTTTCCAGCAAGCCGGTCACCTGCGAATCCAGCCGGTCGGAGAAGTCGGTGATGGGAACCAGGACGCCATGCTCCGCCCACTGGCGCGCCGAGTGCACGAACTGCGTGAGCACCCGGGTACACTCGGTACGGGTTTGCGGCTTCTCCGGGTCCCAGGACTTCAGGGCTTCGATTTCCGGGCGGATCTCCACACGGAACTGCCGCACGATCAGCCAGACCAGCCCAAAATGCACCAGCATGAACGGCCAGGCATAGACAACGTACCAGCTGAACAGCGTCCAGAGGGACCGCGCGGCGTCGAACAGAGTCATGGCCTACCGTCCTCTGCAGATGCCGATGGAGGCAACGGTCAGGCCGGGTGCGGAC
>JADZAF010000270.1 GCA_020852755.1 Bryobacterales bacterium | reverse complement strand
GCGCGGATCGAAGTAGCAGACGGCCCGCTGGCGCAATGCGTCGGCGTGCAGGCGCAGGGCGCGCCCGCCCGGGATTCGGGCCGGATCGATGACCCGCACCGCCTGCGCCCATGCAGCCTCCTCGGGCAGAAGCCGGGGCAGCTGGTTGGGAGCCTGCTCGAGCAGGCCGCTGTTGATTACGTTCCCTTCCCTGCCGGGAGTCAGCGCCAGATAGAGCACTTGCATCTCAACCAGGTCATTGAAGAAGTGGGTGCCGAGGGAAACGTCCGGCACCAGGCCCTCGCGCATCTCGACGATCTCGCACAGGGCGCTGACCCGGCTGATCTCGGCGAACGACACGGGCACTCCCAATGAGGGTTCGGCGGTGCCCCACCGGCCGGGACCGGCAAGCAGGAGGGCGCCCTCGGGCGGCGGCTCCAGATGTGTGAGCCGGCCGATCAGCCGGGCAACCGAGTACCGGCCGCTGTGAGGCAGAGAACCGTAAACGGACGGAACCACGTAGATGAGCCGTCCCACCGCGGCAGCGATGCCGGCCCCGATCACCGGGCCCTCGGTGCGCAAAACCAGATCGCCGGCGGACACGGTTTCCGGCAGCGCGACCATGCTCCCGCCGCCCTTCACCTGAAAGGGCCGGCATTGCACCAGGTTGATGCGGTACCCGCCATCGGGAAAGAAGTTGGCGGTGAACTCGACGTCCACCGGGTAGTCGTAGGCCCGCTCCAGGGTTTGGAGGAGTTCACGCATGTCGGCGACGAAACGGGTTTCCGACAGGAGCTTCTGAAAGGTGAGCACCCAAGGGAAGACGGCCCGCCCGGTTTCGCGGGCACGCCGGGCCAGTTCGGGATCGCGCCAGGCCACCATCTGGATCGCCCCTTCGCCACAGGATTTCACGACTTCCTCAAAGGAGCGCGAGCAGTGCGCTTTCTTCTCGAGATCCAGAACGTCCACGCGCCACTGCGCGTATCCGCGCGCCTCGCTGGAGGTGGTCTCCGGCCGGCGCTCGGGCGCGTTGAGAGCGACAATGCGCGTGTAATCGTCGTCCGACCGGCGGACGGCCCGGGTGCCGAGCCCGAAAACCAGGCGAAGGACACCCGCCTCGGGATCGATACGGTCGGACCAGGCGAAGGGGTTGTACGAAAGTCCCACCCCGGCCACTTGCGGAAAGAACAGGCGGCCATGGGTCGCGCCCGAGACGCGCTGCACCAGGAGCGCCATCTGCTCGTCGCGATCGAGCAGGCCGCGCTGGGCGCGATACAGCAGGGCATCGCGTCCCATGGCGCTGGCATAGATATGGCGCACCGCCGCGAGAAACGCCTCCAGGCGCTCCTGGGGCGAGCCCTGGTTGGCGCAGAAGACGCTTTCGTACTTGCCGGAGAAGGCGTTCCCGAAACTGTCCTCCAGCAGGCTCGAGGAGCGCACCACGATGGGCGCCTGGCCGAAGTAGTCCAGCATCTCGGAGAACTGATCGCGCACGAATTCCGGGAACGAGCCGCTCAGCATCTGCTCCTGAGCGCGCTCCACGCCATCCAGGAAGCCGGCCGCGTCGCGCTGCTTCTGACGCAGGCGCCAGCAGCCGTTGCCGACCAGGTAGGAGTAGAAAACGTCGCAACCCACGAAGAAGGAATCGTGCGGCTCGAGGATCTCCTGCCAGCGCGGCGAGGAATGCCGCAGGATCGCGCGCGCGACCAGCAGGCCGGCCGCTTTTCCGCCCAGCAGTCCGGTGCCGATCATGCGGCGGCGCACGGCCAGCAGGTCCTCGATGGTCAGGTAGCGCCCCGCCAGTTCCAGCATGCGCTCGTTCCGGCTGATCACCATCTTCAGCAGGCGGTGGACGGTCTCCGCCAGGACTTCCGGGCCCCTTTCGCCGCGCCGGACCGCCCCGAGGGTATCCCGGGCCGCCTGGAAGGTGCGGTCCCAGAGATCCAACCGGTCCGATTCCCTCCCCGCGCCGTCGCTCATCAGAGCTTCATAGATGCTGGAGACCGCGGCGCTCTCCGTCACCGGCCGGAACGAACCGCCCTGCCAGACGTGCGGCAGATACATGGTCGGCGAATAGCGCTCGTAGACTTTGAGGGGATGAACGTAGAGCGTGCCCTCGTGGCGGTGCACGTCCAGCAGCAACTGGGTCGTATCGCGTATCGCGGCAACGGCCCGGTACGAATGACGTCTCCGGAAGAGCGCAAAGTAAGCGATGGTGTCCAGCTCGCGCAGGTAGGGACAGGTGACCTTGAAGAAGTTGGCCAGCATCATGTCGCTGTACCAGTCTGCGGCCAGGTCGGAGAGACAGTCGAACAGGTAGAAGGCGCCGCGGCCGGCCCGCGCGATGACGCGATGGATCTCGGCCGTCAGCGTCTCGAAACCGGCGGCCGGATCCAGGCGGCAGACCTCCAGGCCGGGCGCCGCGGCCATCAGTTCGTCGTGGCGGCCGAAGTGGAAATAGATCAGCCTGCGGCCCTGCCGGAGCGCTTCGTCACAGTACGGCCGGGCAAAGGGCAGGTAGTCTTCAATGGAACCCACCTGCCACACCACGTTGTCGCCGGCGATCAAACCTCCCAGAATCCGGTCCAGTTCCGGCAATCCGGTGCCCGGGTGAGCGTCAGCCGCGGACATGAACGATACCCTCCCGCCGCCCCGCACGAAGCATCCCGCCGCCCTCCGTGTCTCGACTGCGCATGTCTGACAAGTGTAACCGTTCCCGGAGATCCAAGCGCTCCCTCTGGCCGCGGCTCTTAAACAGAGTTCGGCCCGCGGGAACGCCGGGCCGTCCGTGCCATACCGAACCACTGCCTGCTACGGCAAGGCGACCAGGCCCTGCTGAGTCTGGCCGTCCATCCGAACCGAGAGCGGTTGGGACAGCCGCACGTGCCGGACGCCGGGTCCGATCTCCTCGCCGGGCAGCCCGTCCAGCAGTTCCCAGCGCACAAACTCCCTCTCGTTGAAATCCCCCAGTGAAAAATAGCCGATCCCGGCAGAGGTCATGTTGTGGAAGAAGTGCGTGCCCTGGGACGGCTCCATCGGCAGGTCCCTGGCGGGCACTTCGACGATCACTCCAGCCGAGGAGATCTGGTGCCAGGCCACCGGAATCCCGATCCAGGGATCGAACGAACCCCAGCGTCCGGGTCCGATCAGCACGTACCGCCTGCGCTCGCGGGCCAGCCGTTCATTGGCCTCCGCCACTCTTGAGGCTACCTCGGCACTGCGGCCGCGGTCGAAGACGCGCGGGTCCACGTACACGATGTCGCGCAGCCCTTCCAGGCATCCGTTGCCCAAAACGCGTTGGGAGCGGCACAGCAGCCGTTCCGAAGCGAACGATGCCGAGGCGATGTCGCAGCGTTCCCGCAAGGCCACCAGGGGCCTCATCTGCAGGAAGTAGAACTGCGGCTCCCGGGAGGGATCGCTGTCCAGGTCCACGGCGAACTCAATCTCGACGGCGAAACCCAGGTCCTTGCGGCAGGCTTCGAACAACTCGTTGAGGATGGCGCTGAGCGGGAAGACGTTGTGCTTGAGGATGCGCGCGAAGGTGACCACCCGGGTGCCCCGCCGTCCGATGCCGTCATAGATCCGGTCCTCACCCGCCGCCACCACGCTTCCGGCCAGCGCCAGGGTTCCGTCGGCCTCCGCCTGGGAGAGGGGCAGCCGGGCGAGGGTGGCGTCGGGTCCGGCCAGTAATTCGGCTTCGCTACGCTCCAGGTCCAGCGCGAAGAATTCGCGCTGCGCCACTCGCATGACCTCCGAGGGTGAGCGGAACTGCGGAAGAACCTGCGGATAGCGCGGGCAGAAACGCACTGCGTCGCCGCCCTCGACGACTTGCTTGCCCAGGCCCAGAGCGATGGTCGCCACGCCGTCCTCCGGCTTCATCTGAAAGACCGGGTAGTAATTGTGCGACTGGGCGACACCGGAGATGGCGGGATAGTAGTGGCGGCCATAGCGATTCCCGGCGATCTCCTGGACGATCACCGCCATCCGGGCCTCCGTCATGTCGTGGCCGATGGCTTCCAGGTAGCGCCGCGGCCGCTCCAGGTAGGCCGAAGCGTAGACGAGCTTCACCGCCGTGAGCAGGTGGTCCAGCCGGATTCGCAGGTCCGGATGGTTGTTGGGCAGCATGTAGGTGGCATACAGCCCGGCCAGCGGCTGCCGGTGGGAGTCTTCGAGCAGCCCCGAGGAGCGGACCGCCAGCGGCACTTTCACGCGGTCCGCGTAGAACTCGAGAGATTCCGTCAGGCGCCGGTCGAAGGGACAGCCCGCGAAACGGCGGAGAATCTCCGGGTCCGACATCCGGTCGAAGGCAGCGGGATCGATCCGGTTGTTCTTCAGGAAGGCATCCGATTCATTGGCGCCGATGACCAGCGTGCGGGGAAGACGGACCTTGACGCCCTGGATGCGGTCGTCTTTCGACCACTGCGTGAGCTGGCGGAACACAAAGGCCAGGCCCCGGCCCTTGCCGCCCAGGGAGCCGCGCCCCAGCACCAGGAACGGGTACTCGGGATCGAATTCCGGCGGGCGGAAGTCGGCTATGGCTCCACGGTATTTCTCGCGGCGCGCGATGGAGATCGCGTGGATCACGTACTCTTTCAGGGCGTTGATGTCGGGAAAATCCGCCGGGGTGACGGGCCCCAGCACGGCGGCGAGGGTGGTTTCCCCGCGCGCCCGGAACCAGTGGGAAAGGTCGTTGCGCTGCGCGTGGAAAACCATGCACTCGTCCGGCACGGTGTGCAGCGCCTGCTCCATCTCCCACATATTGGAGACGCGCTTGACCACCGCGCCCCCGGGCATGCGGAACTCGAAATCTCCGAAGCCGATGTCCTCGAGCACGAACCGCTCGATGCCGGCCCGCACGTTCACGCCGCGCTTGTTGAGGCAGCGCGCGCCCAGCGAAGCCGCCACTTCCTGCGCGTTGGGCTCCGAAGACTGCACCAGGATAGGGACGCCCGGCGCGCGCTTGGCGACGGCCCGCAGAAAGCGCAGGCCCGTTCCGGGGTCGACGCGGTCGTCGTGGAAGGTGTGCAGGTCGGAGATGATGCCCACCAGCGAGGTCTCGTATTTCTCGAAGAGCGCCTCCGCCTCGGAGAAGGTGCGCGCCAGGAGCACCTTGGGGCGGACCCGCGTGCGCACCTGCCGGTCGCTCTCGTTGATGCCCTCCGGCACCAGCATGAAGGTCCGCTGCATCAGCATCGAGTAGAGGTACGGCAGAATCAGCGAGTAGTGATCGACAGCGTCCTCGATGACCAGGATGGTGCCGATGGAAGCGATGCTGAGATCGGGGTCCACGTTCTGGCTGTCCTCGACCAGCTTCATGATCGAGAGCAGAACGTCGGCGCTGCCCCGCCAGGCGAAGGTGCGGTCGATTCCCTCCGGCTCGATGCCGCGGTAGGTCTGGTCGAACCAGGAGCCGTCGAACACGATCATGACCACCGGCAGGCCGGGATGAATGGCTTTCACCTGGCGGCCGAAGTCGGCCGTATCCATATCGGGTAGATTGCTGGAGACCAGGACCAGGTCGAAACGCTCCTTTCCCAGCATGGCCAGCCCTTCCGTGCCGGACAGCGCGGTGACCACCTGCGGCACGTTCTGCAGGTGCAGGAGCTGCGAGGCGCCGTAAATACCTTGGGTGAGCGAGTAGTCGCGCGAGAGGCTGAACGATTCGTACGGGTTCGAAACCATCAGGATGGTCCGGACCCGCCGGGCCATCAGGTGGTGAAGGCCGCGGAACTGAGGGTCGTACGCGTAGCGTAACTGGTCGCGAAGATCCGGCGGCTTCATAGGACCCGGGGGCAAGTCCTTACCCTGCCCCCACAGCAATCTCCGACTGCACTACACCAGGCCCTGGGCGAGCATCGCGTCGGCCACCTTGACGAAGCCGGCGATATTGGCGCCCATGACGTAGTCGCCGGGACACCCGTACTCCTTGGAGGTCTCCCAGGCCATTTCGTGGATCGAGGTCATGATTTTCTTCAGCCGGCCATCCACTTCGTCGCGGCTCCAGGAAAGACGCATGGAGTTCTGCGCCATCTCCAGGCCGGAGGTCGCCACGCCGCCGGCATTGGCCGCCTTGCCCGGGCCGAACAGGACTTTGGCGGCCCGGAAGTGCTCGACGCCTTCAGGCGTGGTGGGCATGTTGGCGCCTTCACCAACCACATAGCAGCCGTTGCCGATGAGCGCCTTGGCATCCTCGCCGCTGATCTCGTTCTGGGTGGCGCTGGGGAAGGCGCACGCGGCCGGGATGTGCCAGGGCCGCTTATTGTGGAAGTACTCGGCCCGCGGGTATCTCTCCACGTACTCCCGAATGCGCCCGCGCCGGCAGTTCTTCAGATCCATCACCCAGGCCAGTTTCTCCGAGTCGATGCCGTCCCTATCGTAGATCGTGCCGTCGGAGTCGGAGAGGGAAATGCACCTGGCCCCGTACTCGTTGAGTTTTTCGACCGTGTACTGCGCCACGTTGCCCGATCCGGAAACCAGGCAGGTCTTGCCTTTGAAGCCCTCGCCGCGCGTTTGCAGCATCTGCTCGCAAAAGTAAACGCAGCCATATCCGGTCGCCTCGGGCCGGATCAGCGATCCTCCCCAGGCCAGGCCTTTGCCTGTCAGCACACCCGTGAACTCGTTCCGGATGCGCTTGTACTGGCCGAACATGTAACCGATTTCGCGCCCGCCGACGCCGATGTCGCCGGCCGGGACGTCGGTGTCCGAGTCGATGTGGCGGCAGAGTTCCGTGATGAAACTCTGGCAGAAGCGCATCACTTCCCCGTCCGACTTGCCCTTGGGGTCGAAGTCCGACCCGCCCTTGGCGCCGCCCATGGGCAGAGTGGTCAGCGAGTTCTTGAAGACCTGTTCGAACGCCAGAAACTTCAGTATGCCCAGATAAACGGTGGGATGGAATCGCATTCCGCCCTTGTAGGGGCCGATCGCGCTGGAGAACTGAATGCGGAAGCCGCGATTGACCTGAAAGCGTCCCTGGTCGTCCTGCCAGGGCACCCGGAACATCACCACGCGCTCCGGCTCGACCAGCCGCTCCAGAATACGCGATTCCACGTACTCGGGGTGCCGCTCTAAAACCCGTGTGATGGACCGAAAGACTTCGGTAACCGCCTGCAGGAATTCCGGCTCGCCGGGGTTGCGCTTCCTGACGGTTTCGAAAACCTGGTCTACATAAGCTGCTGTAGTCACGGATACTCCTTAATCCTTATGCAGTGCGTTTGCGAGGGGTTGATCGCTATTCGATTGAACCGCGGGTACGGGCACGCCCCGGATCGCGGATGCTCACCGCACCCGCTGTCCGGGCGCCCCCGGTTGGCTTTCCATTACCGCAAAAAGCATCGGGGGCCCGGCGTCTCCCGGCTGAAATTCACGGGCAGTCGAAGATCTTATTGGAACACGAAACTCCGAGCCCCAGCAAGAAACGGGCGGCAAATTCCGGCGCGGACCCTGTACACCAATCGCGAGTGGGTGCTATCGGCCGGTTAGAGCAGGCTTCCGGAGGGGAGATCCCGGACCAGGATGCGCTCCTCGCGGTCGGGATCGTTCACCGCCCGGCTCTCCGCCGCGTCGAAAACCATGGTCGCCCGCCCGGGGACGGTGTACGCCGGCCAGGCCAGTTCCTTCCGGCCGGGGCTCCCGTTTCTGGCGAATGCTGCCCAGGCGCCGCTGAGCTGCCGCGAAAGCTGCTCGGACTCGGGGTAGCGCACCAGCCGCATGGTGAGCGGAAGATCGGCGGTGTGAAAGGCCCGGATTCTCCCTCCCACGCAAGGAGTGTTCCACTGGAAGTAGTAAACGTAGACGTTCGCCTGGCCTTGCGCGAGCTTCAGTTCCGCCTGCCGGGCGGCATTCCAGCGCGCGCCGCGGTCGGCGGAGATGCGGAAGAAGAGATCGCTGGGGCCCTCTTTGGGATGGTTGCGGCGATAGAGCGCGATGAGCGCGTCCACTCTCTCCGCGGGTACCCGGGCCTTGACCAGGGCGGCGCGCAGGCCCGCATCGTCGAGCTTGAACAGACTCTCGTCCTGGAGCGTGAACAGCGTGGCTTCGTCCTTGCAGTTCCCGATGATCATGGGCACGCTCGCCGAGAGGTCTGGCGCCGTGGGGTCCCAGGGCTGGCGCGTCAGGGAGCGGCCGTCCACAACCGGGCTGGCGCCCATCAGCCCTCCACCCCTACCGGCCTTGAGCAAATCGGCGGCCGGGACCTTCTGAAGGTCCTCCGCCTTCTTCAGGCCGAGCTTCGCCAGCATCTCCCGGGCCTTCCTGGTGGCGGAATCCGCGTCGTCAACCCGGAACAGGGTGCCGCTCTGGACGGCGGCTTTGTGAAAGAGGCCCTTCGCGCCGGGCATAGCCATCAGTGTGCAGATCTTGGCCCCACCGCCGGATTCGCCGAAGATCGTGACGTTGCCCGGGTCGCCGCCGAAGTTCGCGATGTTCTCGCGCACCCACTCCAGGGCGGCCACCAGGTCGAGCTGCCCGGGGTTGCCGGTGGAGTACCTCTCGCTGATGCCGCCCAGGTAGGCGTAGCCGAAAACGTTCAACCGGTGATTGACGCCTACCAGCACCACGTCCTGCTCACGCACCAGTCCGTCGCCGAACAGCGTGAGGATGCCCGAGCCGCCCGAAAACCCGCCGCCGTGGATGTAGACCATCACGGGCCGCCTGCCGCGCAGCCCGGGAGTCAGAACGTTGAGCACCAGGCAATTCTCGCTGTCGGTCTGCCGGGCGAGTTCCTCCCGGTCGGGCCGCCCGCCGCCGAAGTACTCGCCGATCAGGGGTGAGAGGAAGATGTTGCCGGGCCCCTGCACCGCGCGCGGCCCGGTCGCCGTCGCATCGCGGACTCCGCTCCAGGGAATGGGCTTCGAGGGCGGCAGGAACCGGGCCGCGCCTTCCGCCGGACCTCCGTAGGGGAGCCCGCGAAAGATCGCCACGCCATCCACGGAAGCGCCCCGCGCTTTGCCGCAGGCCGTTGACGCGGTGACCGGCTCAAAGGCCGCCCGGGCCCGGCGGATGGCCGGAAACCCGGCCATGAGTGTCTTCAGACAGGATCTGCGGCTGGCAGTCTTCAACGCTTCTCCTGGTTCGGCTTACCGGGCGAACTGGACCCGGGCCACGCTGTAAACCAGAAAACCGGGCAGAGCGAACCGGACGCGGCCGCCTTCCACCCGGAACTCCACCTCGCGCGGGTCGGGCTGCTCGGGTGTGATCACCACGACTTTGCCCACCTGCGCGCCGGAGGGCAGGATGAAATCGACCTTCATCCCAGGCACCGCGATGGGCTTCTCGTCGGCGGCTCCGGCAGCCCTGGCCGGCGGTTTCGGCGCTTCGCGATCGTAGTTCACGAAGTGCAGGTCGATCCCGCCCCCCGCGGCCGGCCGGCTGGCGGAGACCCTCACCGTCTTGGGCCCTTCGAAGCGGCTGAAGCCGTCGTACTTCTCCAGGCTCATGTGATCCCGGGAGGAGACGGTGTAGACACGCTTGTAGCCGGCCAGCTGCTGATCCGTGATGAGCTCGTCCGGAACCACGTCGAGGAGCACGTGCTCATCCAGCAGGCGCATGCCCACGTCCTGAAAGGCGCCCAGCGATTCGTGGAACTGGCCCCGGTGGATCATGCTGCGCGGATAGAGCAGGACGGCCTCGGCATGCGGCAGGTTGGCGCGATAGACGTCATCGTGACGCTTGATGAACTGGTAGTAGCGCACGTGCTCCTGGCGGGCGAAAGGATCCGGGAAGCGCACGTAACGCCCCATGGGGGCTCCTCCGTTGGCGGCAAGCTCCGCCATGGAGCGGCGTATCCGGACCGATTCGTACTTGCCCACGGTATAGGGCTTGTCCTCGAAGGAGGCGCGAATGTAGCGCAGGAACAGGGTCGGCTCCTCCTGTCCCACCGAATACCAGAGATAGTCTTCGCCCTTGCCCCACATTTCGGTCGGAAGCATGGCCCGCTCGTCGCTGGTGGGCCAGGGCTGATAGGCGTGCAGCCATTGCGCCACGATGAGATCGGGTTTCAGCGACCGCCCGTACTGGATGAACACTTCGTCGAAGGCCTGCTTGTTGGTGATGTCGCTGAAGCGCTGCATCTCGATGCGCAGCGGAGTGGTGGCCTTGAAATCGTGGCGCGCCACGATTTCGGCGAACTCGTGGGTGTCCAGGTTGTCGATGCCGAACTGCCTGCGCAGCGCGGACGCGCTGAAGTGCTCCTTCAAGTGCTGCTTGAAGCCCCGCTTGCAGTACTCGCAAAGACAGTTGTTCCGGTAGAAATAGTTGATCATGAAGCCGTCGAGGCCCATGTCGATGCCGCGCTTCACCCAGGCCTTGAGCACCGCCCGCCAGTGCGGGTTGGCGTTGCAGCCGTAATAGACCTTGAAGGGGGCGGCGTCGTCGTCGGGTGTGAACAGGGGAGTCCCGTCGGCATTCTTCTCGATGACCTGAACCGGGTCCGGCGCCGGACGCGGCCCGAGTTCCTTTTCGTCCCACAGGTCCCGGTAAAACCTGAAGAAGCCGCCTTGCGGACCCTGGGGGCCCGGTTCTCCGAGCAGGTATTTGGCCATGGCGAAATGGCCGATCACCTTGACACCCCGCTGGTGCAGCTCGCGGTTCAGCTTGCGGTAGAAATCGCTGTTGGCCTTCAGCCTCTCCGCTTCGCTGGCGCCCTTGACGGCGCCGCCGTGGTGCGGCAGCAGCGGCCCGCTCAGGCCCTTGCCGGTTTCCGGAGTGTGGGCCAGGCTGAAGAAGTCCGCTCCGTAAAAGCCCACCTGGACGATCTCCGGTTGCGCATCCTCGATGAACTTCAGGTAGCCGGGGTCGACGTAGTCGGTCCAATGGGCCATCAGGCGGGTGAATTCCAGGCGCTTCGGCGCCGAGGCTGGTTGGTCGGGTGCCTTCTGCTGGCAACCCGAGAGAAGAAGAGCAATCGGAACAGCCAGAAAGAACGTTCGCCTCATAGCGAGTGCATGATACCACTTGCTCCGGGCAAACGAAGCCGCGCTACTTGCGTTCGTAGACCACGCGTCCGTCCATCACCGTCAACAGCGCATCGATGTCCTTGATCTCGTCTTCCGGGCACGTCAGGTAATCCCGGTCGATCACGGCGAAGTCGGCCAGTTTGCCGGGCTCGATGGAACCTTTCTTCTTTTCCTCGAAAGTACCGTAGGCGCCGTTGATGGTCCACAGCCGCAACGCTTCCTCCCGGGTGATGCGCTGCTCGGGGTTCAGCACGGTTCCGGCGGCGGTCTTTCTCGTAACCGCCATCCACCTGCCGAAGAACGGGTGATAGGCATTCAGCGACAGCCGCGGATCCATGCGGATCATATGATCGGAGCCGCCGACCACGGTGACACCGGCGTCGATCAGCGAGCGCAGCGGGATGAAGTTGCGCATGCGATCGGGGCCGAAGGCGGGCGCGATGGCGGGCCCGTCGAAGTGGTGCCAGGCCGGCTGCATGTCATAGATCACGCCCATCTTCCTGGCGCGCTGGATGGCCCTGGCGTCCGGAAAATTGCCGTGGGTGACGGTGAAACGCCGCTCCCGGATGGGCTTCACCTTGTCGGCTTCCTCGTAGGCGTCCAGCAGCCGGTCGATCGCCCCGCCGCCGGCCGTATGCGCGGTCATCTGCCAGCCCAGCTCGTTGGCCGTCCTGGCCATCTCGATCAGGCTCTCCATGGACATGCCGAAGACGCCGCGGTAGTCCGGGTCCTTGTAGCCGTAAATCTCGGTGCCGGTTCCGTAAGGCGCGCGAAGGAAGGCCGTGCCGATGAGGATCCCGCCGTCGAGGATGACCTTGATGGCGCCGATGCGGACCCGGTCGTCTCCGAAACCCGTGACGAAAGGGATCTCCAGGATGCGGCGCCGGATTTCGGAGGGAGTGCCCTGCGAGCCGATCCGGTAGGTGATGGTGGCGCGCACGGTCAACTCCCCGAGCTTCTGCAGTTCCTGATAGAGCCGGACTCCGGACGCCGCCTGGCCGCGGTCCACGATGCTGGTGATGCCGGCTGAGTTGTACTGCTTCTGAATGGTGCGCAGGGCCCACAGCTCATCCTGATGTGAGAACGTGCGGTCCTGGAAGATCCGCCCGATCAACTGGCGCGCACCGAGGATCAGGCCGGTCGGCTCGCCGCTCGGGTCCCGGATGATCTTGCCGTTGTCCGGTTCGGGCGTGGAGCGGGTGACGCCGGCGCGGGCGAGCGCCACGGAGTTCAGCACGGCGGCGTAGCCGTTGTCGGCGACGGCGGGATGCCTGGGGACGGCGGCGTCAAGTTCCTGCCGGGTCGGGTAGCGGCGCTCCTTCAGTCGCGTGGCGTAAACCTTGGGCACGAAAACGAGCTTGTCCGCCGGCAGCCGGGCCGCCACCTTGCGCATGTACTCCTGGACTTCGGCGATGGAGTGCATCACCGGAACGGGCCCGTCGCGCTCGCTGAGCGCCGCCCCGACCGGATGCACGTGGCTTTCGATCAGTCCAGGCACCACGCAGCGGCCGCGCAGGTCGACCTTGCGGGTGGAGGGGCCCGCGAGCTTGAGGACCTCCTGGTTGGAGCCCACCCGCAGAAAACGGTTGCCGCGAATGGCTACGGCCTGGACCACCGGCCGGGCTTCCCAGACGGTGATGATCCTGCCGTTGTAATAGACCGCATCAGCCGGTTCCTGGCCGAGGGCGCCGGCTGCCGGAAGCACCAGCAGCGCCGAAAACAACGCGAGGGCGGCTCTCATACGATTTCCTTCCTCATAGCTTGGCACGGCGGAAGACCGGTTTTCAGCCGCCGTGGTGCGGCAGGCGAGCTTGCCGGGGGCTCCGGAGCCAACTTGCTCCATCAGCCGCGCAATGACGGTAAAGAGAGGGATATAGAATGTCCTCTGGCGGAGGCGCCATGGCGAATAGAAACCCGTTCCTTTTCGTTTCTTACGCCCGGGAGGATTACCCGGCGGTTGCGGAATTCACCGCGGCTCTTCGGGTGCACGGCGTCGAGACCTGGATGGATGTCGAATCGCTGAAACCCGGCGAGGTGTGGGAAAAGTCCATCCGAGGCGCATTGGAGCAGGCTGCCGGGTTGCTGGTCTTTGTTTCCCGGAACAGCATGGCATCCGCCTGGGTACGGCGCGAAATCGAAATCATGATCGAGCGTGCCGAGATAACGGTCGTTCCCGTCATTCTCGAAGAGGTCGCGGACTTGCCGCGGGCTCTCGCGGAGCGGCAGTGGCTCATGCTCACCGAACGGACCCCGGAGAGGGTGGCCGAGGCTGCGGCGCTGCTGGCACGACACCTCCGGGCGGCGCCTGCGCCGCCCACCCGCCTCTCAAAACCGCGCCGCGATGCGGTAACCAAATGGATGCTGGAGAAGGCTCGCGGGCTTGCGCGTCCCACCGAACGCGCTCTCGAACCGCCGGAGCCCGAGTCCGCGGGCCTCGAAGGACTGGTAACCGTTTCCCCCAGGCAGCCTCAGAGCATCTTCGTTGTCCACGGGCATGATGAGACCCTGCTGAAGGATGTGCTCGGATACCTGGGGGATCTCCGCCTGAGCCCGGTGGTGCTGAAGCGGATCGGAGGAGCACAGCAGTCGCTGTTCCAGAAATTCATGAACTGGGCGGGCGACACCTGCTTCGCCATCGTGCTGCTGTCCGGCGACGACTTCGGCGCCGCGCGCCAGCAGTATGAAGCGCCCGGAGTGGGCGAGCGCGGCCTGCAGTACAGGGCACGCCAGAACGTTGTTTTCGAGCTGGGCTACTTCTATGGGCGGCTCGGCTGGGAGAACGTCTTCGTCGTCTATAAGCCCCCGCCAAAGGTGTTTCCCAACTTCGAGCCGCCTTCGGATCTGCTGGGCATCGTCTGGGACGAAGTGGACGAGTCCGGCGCCTGGCGCCGTTCCCTTGCCGAGCGCCTGGCGAATTCCGGCTTCGCTCTCGCAGAAGCCGCTGCCGGCCCGATGTAGCTCGCGTTCCATGAAGCCGCCGGCGCGATACACTGGCTCCGATATGCGCTCTGCCCGTGCTCCGCACAGCAACCCCCCGGACCTGCGCAACCGTGCCGTGCGCCTGGTGGAGAAGTTCTTCTTGAAGATGGGAGAGCGCGGGCGCGAAACATTCTTCCTGAGCGCCCTTGGCGATGTTTCGCATGATCCCTGCAAACAAATCGAATTCTCCGGGTCAGTTGCCGAATTCTCCGCCGAAGCCGTGGACAAACTTCTGGCATTCGGCGGCGCCGGCCGGGGCCGCCACTGCCTCTCCCTGCTGCTGGCCGCCATGCAGGAAACCCTCGGTCGCCAAAGCGACCCGGACTACTGCGAACTGCAGCGGGAGCTTGACGCCGCCTGTGCGCTGCCCACCAGGGAAGAGGAACAGTGCTACCTCGCGCGCCTGATTGAGGAAACAGCGAACAAGGCGCGGCTCTACTCGCCTTTGCACGGTGTCGCACGAACCCGGCCCGCTCAGAAGAAGGACCGCGCGCTGAACAGCCTGTGGGAGGACGAACAGGACCTGGCACTGCTCCGGCACCGGTTCCACCGCCGCGACATGGCTGTGGAAGGGCCCGAGCTGCAGCGCGACTACGGCGACATTCTCGCGGCGTTCCCGGATGTTCCGCGCGCCGCGCTGCTGGGCGCGCCCGGTTCCGGGAAAAGCACCACCCTGCGCAAACTCGCTCTCGAACTGGCGAAGCGGGCGCAGGCCGACCCGGACGCTCCGCTGCCGGTCCTGGCCGCCTTGGGCGACTGGCGCGGAGACGAGCCCCTTCTGGACTTCCTGTCCAAGGCGGCGCCCGAAATCGGCTGGGCCGCCAGGGCTTTGAGCCACGCGAAACGGCTGACTTTACTGCTCGACGGCATCAACGAGGTACCTACCGCCAAACGGGCCGCAAAAGCGGCCGAGGTGCGCAGCATCCAGAGCGGGCTTCATCCGGAGACGGCCATTATCGTCTCCTGCCGCCAGGAAGACTACACGAGAGAGTTGGACCTGGAACTTGACACCTTGACTCTCGAGCCTCTTTCCCCGCAGCGCATTCGCGCGGCCGTGCGGCAGTGGGTGAGCCAGATAGGTGAGCCGCTCGAGAAGGCAGACCGGTTCGTCTGGCAGCTTGCGGGGGATGAGGAACTTGCCGGGGTGATGGCGAAGTGGGAAGCTGCCGGCGCTGGCGAAGATGCCTTCTGGATTCTTTCCGATCCCCGCGAACATGAGCAGGTCTACAGGACTACCACCGGCCGGGACGACGAACTCTGGCGCCGTCATGTCCCCAATCCGCGGAACCTTGTGCGCCTGGCGGCGAACCCCTTCATGCTCACCATGCTGTTTCATGTCTGGTGGGAGGCAGAGCACTTCCCCGAAAACCGGGGCGATCTGTTCGGTGAATTCATCAACCACCTGCTGCGGCGTGAGAACCTGGCTGCCTTTGACGCCGCCACAAAGACCTGGCATCTGGAGGCGGAAGGCACCTCGCTGCTGGGCGGTTTGGCGGGCCTTGCCTGGGGGATGCAGCGCGAACGCGCCGGCGCGGGCGAGGAGAGTTTCGAGGTTCTGACCGTAACCCCGCGCGCCGACGCGGTCGAAGCGCTCGGCGGCGAAACGCTGCTCAAGAAAGCCGTGGATGCCACACTGCTGGAAGGAGGTGACCAGCTTCGCTTCCGGCATCAGTTGTTGCAGGAGTATTTCACAGCGCAGGCGTTGGAAAAACGCCTCGGTGAAACCGATCCCCGGGAGTTTTGGCCGGCGGAACGCTGGTGGGAGCGGAGCGGTTGGGAAGAAGCGCTCGTGTTGCTGGCAGGGTTTCATTCGAACGATTGCACGCCCGTGATCCGATGGCTGGCCGGTGCGCAACCGGAGGCAGCCGCACGCTGCATTTTGGAAAGCGGCGCGGGGATCGCGGACCGTCCACGACTGCTTTGCGAACTGAAAGCCGCCTGGCTGCCCAGGCTGGCCGGCCCGAAATGCGAACCTCAGCCTGAGGGCCGGGCCGCCGTTGGCAGAGCTTTGGGGCGTTTGGGCCTGGATACGCGGAAAGGCGTAGGTCTGACTGCCCATGGCTTGCCTGACATTGATTGGGTGGAGATCCCTGCGGGCGAGTTCATCTACCAGGAAGGTGAACAGCGGAAACTTGGCTGTTTCTTCGTGGCCCGGTATCCCGTCACGAACGCGCAGTACCAGGCATTCCTGGATGCCCTGGACGGCTACCGGCAGGACCGGTGGTGGAAGGGCATGGATCGCCCGGACCGGCAGCCCGCTGCGCCCAAGTGGACCGAGCCGAACCACCCGCGCGAAACCGTGAGCTGGCATGAGGCCATGGCGTTTTGCGGATGGCTGGGATACAAGCGTGGATTCGAGGTTCGTCTGCCCACCGAGTGGGAATGGGAGCGGGCGGCGCGGGGAACCGACGGTAGGCCCTTTCCCTGGGTTGGAGAGTACCAGCCCGGGTACGCGAACATCGACGAAACCTGGGGTGGCGCGGGTTCTCATTCCCTGGGAAGAACGAGTCCCGTGGGAATCTACCCTGCCGGAGCTTCTCCCGAAGGCGTCATGGATTTGAGCGGCAACGTCTGGGAATGGTGCCTCAATGACTATGAGAAGCCGGATCACATTCAGCGCGGGGGCAGGGAGTCTCGGGTGTTGCGCGGCGGGGCCTGGAACGGCAGTCAGGGCTACGCGCGCGCCGTCTTCCGCAGCCGCGGCCCTCCGGGCTGCCGTGGCGGCCACCTCGGGTTTCGGGTGGTGTGTTCGTCCCCCATCGCTGAGCACTGAACCGCTGATCACTGATCACTGAGGCGGCCGCGCTTTTTGCGGCCGCCGGGAATTTTTTTGGCAGATCGCCTCCGACTCTGCTACGCTGGTCCTCGCCGGGGAACCGGTTGGGCGTCCCGTGATCGAGTCTCGGGTGTTGCGCGGCGGGGCCTGGAACAACAATCAGGACAACGCGCGCGCCGACTACCGCAACCACAACCATCCGGACAACCGTAACAACAACATCGGGTTTCGGGTGGTGTGTTCGTCCCACATCCGTCTTCGCCCTCCACATGCCGGCAGGTCCCGCCGGTCACGGCTGGCGGGATGCGGCGGAGGTCGATGGATGGCGCGGGCGCGTCCAGTCCGTGCGCCGCTCTTGGGCGGCGTCGGGCGCATATACAAGCTGGGGTGCCGCCTGGGTTTCGTACCCCGCGGCGCTCCCCCTCTCATCCCGTTCCACCAGCCTGTCGAACCCAGCCGCCCAGCAGCCGCCCGATTTCGGCTACGATGCGACTGACATGCTCGTACTGGCCGTCCGAAAGCCAACGCCACCGGTGGGCCAGGCGCAGGTAAAGCCGGAGTTTGTTCAAGGTGGCATCGGCCTGAGTCAGCCGGTCGCGGCGAGCCTTGCCGCGGCGCGCCTGGGCATCCATGAGTTGTTCGGCAAGGTCCAGGGCGGCGCCGAGCAGGCGCGCGGTAACGGTAGGTCGAAACGGGCGTGGAAACGCTTCGCCCTTCGGCACGAGCCATTCGAGCAGGTCGAAGACCCGGGTGAGAATTACAAGCTCCTCCATGGCGGCTCCTTTTTCAACTGGGATTACGTTTGAGCAGGTTACCGCCTGGGAGAACCTGCTCGACGCCTGGCGGAAAGCCGCCCGGGGTAAGCGCGGCAAGCGGGCCGTGGCCGCCTTTGAGCACCAGGCCGCGGACAACCTGCTCGCCATTCAAGCCGCGCTCCGAGAAGGCGCCTGGAAGCCGGGCCCGTATGTTCACTTCGAGATTCACACGCCCAAAAGGCGCCGGATCAGCGCGGCGCCCTTCGCCGACCGGGTCGTCCACCACGCGCTGTGCAACGTCATGGCGCCCGTGTTCGAACGGCTATTTATAGCCGACAGCTACGCGAACCGCGTGGGAAGAGGCACGCACCGGGCGGTAGACCGGCTGCAGCAGTTCGCGGCCCGCTACCGCCATGTCCTCCGGCTCGACGTCGTGAAACACTTCCCCTCGATCGACCATGCCATTCTTCTGGACATTCTGCGTGGCCCCGTAGCGGACGGCTGCATTCTCGACCTGGCTTCACGGATCATTGCCAGCGGGGACGGGGTGCTGGAGCAGGAGTACCACATGGTGTGGTTTCCGGGCGATGACCTGCTGGCCGCATGCCGCCCGCGGGGACTGCCGATCGGCAACCTGACCTCGCAGTTCTGGTCGAACTGCTACATGAATCCGCTCGACCATTTCATCCGGCGGGAACTGCGCTGCAAGGCCTACCTGCGCTATGTGGACGATATGGCCTTGTTCTCGGACAGCAAGAGCGAGCTGCGGGAATGGCGGTCTGCCGTTATCGAACGGCTCGAGAGGCTGCGGCTCACGGTTCACGAGGAAGCGGCGCAGGTGGAGCCGGTGACGGCGGGGATTCCGTGGCTTGGGTTCGTGGTGTACCCGTCGCACCGGCGTCTGAAGGCGCGCAAGGCCGTCCAGGCCACGCGCCGGCTGGGAGAACGGTTCGCAGCCTGGCAGGCGGGAGGGATCAGCTTCGCGGAGTTCGATGCCAGCGTGCAGGGATGGATAAACCATGTCCGGTACGCCGACACCTGGGGACTGCGTGAGCACGTGTTGGGGCAGATGGTCTGGGGACCCGGATAGAAAAAACTCCGCGCGACCGCAAAATACGCGGGCGCGATCAGCGAACAGAAGTTCAGTGATCAGTGATCAGTGTTCAGAGATCCAGTGTTCAGCGGATGGGGGACGAGCACACCACCCGGAATCCGAAGTAGCTGCGACGGGCGACCGGAGGGGCATGGAGGCGGAAGCCGGCGCGCGCGTAGCCCTGATCGCTGGCCCAGGCCCCGCCGCGCAACACCCGAGACTCCTGGCCGCCGGGCGCAGTGTTCTGCGGCCTTTCGTAGACGTTCCGGCACCACTCCCAGACATTGCCTGCCAGATCCGACACCTCCTGCCGGCTATCTCCGCGTGGATACATTCCCACCGCCGTGGTCCGACGGATCTCAGACTCATATGTATTCGCCAACCTGTCCTCCCACTCCGGTCCCCACGGATATTGAAACCCGGTCTGAGCGCTTTCAGCGGCCCACTGCCATTCCCACTCGTCCGGCAAGCACACCTCGAAACCGAGCCGTGTCGTGAGCCACCGGCAGAACGCAGTGGCGTCGTACCAGGAAACATCCGTCACAGGGTGATTGACGAGTGGGGTCTGCCAGGCACTGTCTTTGGCTTCACGCTTCAGATCCTTCCACCAACGCTTGTCATCATAGCCGCGCATGTCTTCGCAGAACGCGCGAAACTGACCGAAAGTGATTTGAAAGGCAGCCATGTGGAATGGCTCCACTTTGAACCGGCCACGACCTTCGATCGCGACCTCCCCGCGAGGGATGGGCCGCCAGAGGATGTCGGGCGCGCCATTCTTCACACCGATGCCCGGCCGCGGGTCTCCCAGCTCGGCGAGGCGCTGGCCGATGTCGCGGCAGCGGATATGGGTTGTGGTGTTCCAGTGCAACTCCTCCAGAATCCACTCCACTTCGGAGGTCAGGAGGCGAGCCACCTGGGGGTCCTGAAGGAGAGATTCGAGCAACCCCGCTTGAGCGAGTTGCGCACGTGCATTCTCAATCACATGGGTTGCCCACGGCCGGCGGTCGCGCCAATTGGGGTCGCCCTCCATCCAGGCGCGGGCTTCGGTCCGGACGCGCTCGGCAAGGCGGAACGCGTCCCGGCGCTGATCGATCCAGCGGGCCAACCTGGGCCACTCCCGCAGGAGCGCTTCGTGAGCGACCTCTACGACCGGGTCGTCCGCCGCCGGGCCGGCGCGGTCGGCCACCAGCAGCCGGGCCTTCTCGAAGGCATCCACCAGCTTGCGCGCTTCCGGGTCGTTCTCCCAAGCCGAGCGGCGTTCGCGTCGGCGGGTCGGCACATCTTCCGGGCTGACGCGGACCAGGCGGGCGAAGACGCGCTCGAGGGCGGCGGAGCCGCCTCCCCCAAGGGCCGCCAGCGTGGCATCGGCGCGGCGGGCGATGGCTCCGCCCAGACCGCCGAAGTCCTGGCTGCGGTAGGTCGTCAAGTCCAGGCGGCGCCGGCGCTGGCAACGCTCGTACAACTCGCGCAGCGCGAAGGCCATCAGCGCGAGGCCGCCTGGATGACGCTCGGCGTCGGCCGCCATCGCTGCCGGAAGGGCGGGATCGAGGGTCCAGCGTTGAGGCAGGTCCACTTCGGTGACGGGACCGCTGACCATGCGCTCCAGCGCCAGGCGGCCCGGCGGGCCCAGCAAAAACGTGCCGCCGTCGCGGCCCACAGCGCGTTTGAGCGGCGGATGGGTAAGGCAATAGTGAAAGAAGTCGGCGCGTAAGGCGGCCAGCACCTGAAAGCGGGGAGGTTCTCCGCCGGCTCGGGGCGCCGTGCCTTCAATCAGCCGGTCGAGGAACGCGGCGCCGTCCTGTTGTTGTTCGAGGGTGAACAGTTCCTCCATCTGATCCAGAATCAGCAGCCAGCGGACATCGCCGGGCGGCAGCAGGCGCTCGGCCAGTTCGGCAAGCGGGCCCTGGCCGGCGCCGGCGGCTGCGTCGCGCTTGTCTTCAAATCCGTCCTGCTCCTCAATCGCGCGCAGGAGACCCTCACGCAAGGAATCTTCCGGATGCTCCTTCTCGAGCGGTGTCATGGCGCTGATGAGCCAGCGCTCGCTGCCGGGGAGTTCGGGTACCTGGCCGTCCGCGAGCCGCGCCCATACGCCCGCGCGTACGAGCGAAGATTTTCCGGAGCCCGAGGCGCCGATGACGACGGTAAAGCGGCGGCCTTGCTCGGTGGTGGTCAACGTGCGAATGAGCGCGTCCACTTCCGCGTCGCGGCCGAAGAAAATGGGAGCGTGGCGCCGCTCGAAGCGGTAGAGGCCGCGGTAGGGCGGTCCGCTCGTCCAGGGCTCTCGCCGGCGCTGTACCCCCTGGCACCGCAACTCGTTGTCGATTGTCCTGGTGTCCTCGAGCAGCTCCGGAGGGAGGCCCGGCCTCTCTAGGAGACTGGACAATAACAAACGGAACGGCTGCGGACCGTGCTCGTCGTAGAGGTCGAGCAACCGTGTGGCAGCGGTGGCAGCACTGCCCCCAAGCTGGAGGTAGTCCCACATTTCGTGACTGCGAAGGATAGCCACGAGAGCGCGGCGCTCCTCCGGCCGCTCCCACTGAGGAAGGGCCAGAAGCAGCCGTTCGAATCGATAGCGCAAGTCAGGCGGCATGGGGGGCCTCAACCAGGCAGGACTGTCAGTTCGGAAAGCAGGTCCGGCGCCGTCTTCTCGAGATCTTCCAGCAGCGCGATGACGCTCGTTCCCTCGTTTCGATACTGCGAGTCCTCGATCTCCTTAGGTCCGGTGACGCGAACCTGCCCGGTGCTGTCCCATGCCTGGTTGTGGACCCAACCATGGTGGATGGCTATGACGGCGAAGTTGTCGTCCAAGACAGGCGAACCGGAGGACCCTGCTTTCGTGCTGGTGTAGTACTGCACGATGCGAGCGTCGGCGTGGGCCACCAGGTTGTTTTGGAGCGAGATCTGTTTGGGATAGCCACCCGGGTGCTGGATGATCACCACGCGGTCGTTCTGTTTCATCTCCGCCGGCCGTAACGGGAAGTAACGTTGGAGACGTGGCGAGTTCTCAAGGCGGAGCAGGCTCACATCCAGCTGTTTGTTCGTGTAGCGGAGCGATTTTTCCAGAGCGGCGGAAGCGAGGGCCTCCTTTCTCGTCAACTCCCCATTGTTTTCGGGGTCGGGTACCTCAAGGAAAAAGACGGCCCGGGCACATCGCGCCTGCTCTTCGTTTCCGATGACGTGGTGGTTGGTCATCATGATGTCCGGAGCAACGAGGAAGCCCGTTCCCATCGGCTGCCCACTCAGGTCCACGCGAACGACTGCATCGGCCGCGACAAGGGCGCGGCGCAGGTAGTACATGGGCTTGAGCGTGTTTTCGCCGATGATGCGTTCCTGCGCCACTTCGGCGGCCGGGCGCTGGTCGCGCCAGGATTCGGCTGGCAGGGACGCCGGGTCTACGGCTCCCCAACCCATGCGGCGGCGAAGATCCGCGATCCTCTCCCGGTGCGCTACGCCGGCCATCGGTTCGATTGCCTGGGCTATCAGCGCCAGCGCCGCTAACCCGGGAGCGGCTTCGTGCCCCTCGAGCAGCCGCAGCAGATCGTCGGCAACGACAAACGACGAGCCTTCCCAATCGACCCATCGCAACGCCTTGTCGATTTCACCGCTCAGCGGGTAACCGGCGAGTGCGTTCCGAACTATCGCCTGGCGGCCGCGCACCGTCGCGAACTGGGCAGTGTCACTCAACGCGTTTTGCAGAATGGCGCGGTCCCGATACGAGAGTGCGTTGGGCATCGGACATCCCTCCTGAACTCTTGGCGGAGGTCAAGTGTATCATGATGCACGGTTCGGGAGGACTCACGTTGCCATGAACGAAACACAGCGGGAGCGGGTGATTCGAAATACCAGAACCCTGCCATCACCCTCGGGTCCCGACGCGGGTGTCCCTGGGGCAGGCCGATCGGATGTATAATCGCTGGCCGGAAACCACCACGGTATCCAGACTTTCTGGGAGTCTGACATGAGAATCCTGATTCGTTTGCCGAAACTCGTTTTTGTCACTCTGGTTGTCATCGCGGCCTGGCTGCACGTCATTGCGCCCGCGCTGGCCCAGACTGGACAGGGCAGCATAGTGGGCTCGGTCACCGACGCCACCAGCGCCGCCGTGCCTGGTGTGAGCGTCCGGGCCAGGAACACGCAAACCGGCTTTGCCTACAGCTCTATCACCAACCAGGAAGGGATTTACCGGATCCCATACGTGAATCCCGGAACCTACGAGTTGACCTGCGAGGTACAGGGTTTCAAGAAGTTGACCCACGGCAACATCCTGGTGCGTTCTACCGAAACCGCCCGCGTGGACGTGACCCTGGAGGTCGGGAGCCTGGTGGAGTCGGTGGAAGTCAAGGCGGAGACGCCGCTCCTGGAAGCAGAGACCTCTGCCACCGGCCACCTGGCGCCCGGCGAAGTGGTCAATACCTTACCGACCCCGCAGCAGAAGATGCAGAGCATTCTCTTCTACATGCCGGGCGTGACCGCGCAAAAGGGCGAGGGCCACGGCGTCGGGCAGCGCTCGCGGTCTTTCGTGATCTCCATGGACGGAGTGTCCAGCATGGAACCCGTCCGCGGCGCGATCAGCACCACCACCACGCTCTACACCACCGAGGAGAACATTGGCGAAGTCAAGGTGCTCACTACCGCCTTACCCGCCGAGTACGGCCATTCCGGCGGCGCGGTCATGAACATCGCCTTCAAGGGGGGGACCAACCAGGTGCACGGCCTGGCCGAGGAGCGCTATCTGGGCAAGAGCATGCTGCACCTGGCAGGAGCCTAACATCCCGGAAGGCAGTTTCGGCTATCACCTCATTACGGGAAGGATCAGCGGGCCGGTGGTAATTCCCAAGGTCTATGACGGGCGCAACAAAACGTTCTTTCTGGCCGGCTTCCAGCGCCAGCATTCCAAGGAAACCAACAGCACGATATCCGATGTGCCCAACCCGGCCATGCTGGCGGGGGATTTCAGCTTCGGCGGCCTCGGCGATCCGATTTACGATCCGGCCAGCCTGACCCGCCTGCCCAACGGGAATTACTCGCGCGAAACCTTCCCGGGCAACCGCGTGCCCCTGAGCCGCTTCGATCCGGCGGTGAGGAAATTCCTGGATCTGAAACCCTGGAGCGCGGAGCACGATCCCTTCGGACAGGCGTACGTCAACCGCACCGGGCCGCACGACAATTTGAACGCCGACTCCCGCTACCGCTCCTTCCGCACGGGCATCGACTTCAAGATCGACCAGTCGCTCAGCGACTATCACAAGCTGTTCGGCCGCTACTCCAACCTGCGAAACCGCGCCGATGGCGGCGACTGGCAGCCCCAGATCGCCAACAAACTGTTCGACTACAACTTCACTCCCGTACCGAACGATTTCCGCCAGGTGGTGATCTCCGATTCGCTGACCCTCAATCCCACCACTATCAATGAGGTCCGCATCGGCTTCAACCGCCGCAAGCACAGCCGCTCGCCCGAAACGCTCAACCAGGACATGGCAGGCCAACTGGGGATTCCCAACGCGGGGCCGGAAACCATGCCGAGTTTCCTGAATTCGGGCGGCGGCAACCTGTACGGCCGGCTTCCCGAAGGTCCTCAGAAGGACGTGACCGAGAACTTCAGCCTCCAGGAGAACTTCACCATGGTCCGCGGCCGCCACACCTTCAAGACCGGATACGAACTGCTGCGGACCCGCGCCAATTCCCTGCTGAACGCCCAGCCGTAGGGATCCTACCGTTTCGGCGGCACCGAGTTTCCCTTCACGCCGAACACCGGCAACAATCTCGCCTCGTTCCTGCTGGGCGGTGTAGTGCGCGCCGACTTCACCCGGGACCTCGCCACCTGGCTGCCGCGCTGGTGGACCAATTCGCTGTACTTCCAGGACGACTGGAAGCTGACCCCTCAAATCACCCTGAATCTGGGCGTGCGCTGGCAATACGAGACTCCTTACCGCACCAAGTACGACCAGCAGAGCCAGTTCAGCCCCACGGCTACCGATCCGCTGACCGGCCGGCAGGGCGCCCTGTTGCATCCCGCCGGAGCTCTGGCCGGAAGGGATCTGAAAAACTTCCAGCCGCGGGTGGGCATGGCCTACAGCTTCCGCAGGAACTGGGTCTTCCGCGGCGGCTTCGCCGTCAACACGCTGGACCTCTGGACCAACGGCCTGCAGGAGAATTTCGAAGAGTACCTGGCCACCACGGTGGTCCAGCCGCCGCCCGGCGACCCCGACGTGGCGTTCTATCTCTCCAAGGGCCCGCCCCCGATCCGGATGAACATCCAGCCGAACGGCACGTCACCGTTTGTCGGCACCAACTACAGCGGCCGCAACGCTTCGTACTACGACCCCAACATGCGGTCGCCCTACATCATGAACTGGAACGCGGGCTTCCAGTGGCAGATGGCCTCCAACATGTTAGTGGAATTGAGCTACCAGGGCTCGGCGGGTGTGGGACTGCTGAACCGCTGGGACATCAACGTGATTCCTCTGAACATCGCCACCAGCTTCGCCGACCTGGACCGGATCCGCAGGGCCGCTCAGAATTACAAGCCCTATCCGCATTTCGGCTCGATCTACAACTACGGCAACTACGGGCACAACACCTATCATTCCGGGACCCTGCGGTTTGAAAAGCGGTATTCCCGCGGCCTCAGTCTCACCTCCTTCTACACCTGGGCCAAGGCCATCGACGAGTTCTCCAACGACGGCGGAGCCAGCGGGGTGACCTTCTACAACCGCAGCCTGGAGAAAGCGCGGGCGGACTACGACGTGGCCCACCGCTGGGTCACTTATGTCACCTATGAGCTGCCGGTGGGACGCGGCCGCGCTTTCCTGAACGACGCCCACTGGCTGCTGAACGGCTTTCTGGGCGACTGGAACCTGGCTGTCATCCAGTCGCTGGAAACCGGCGCCCCCTTCGGCTTCACCCAGACGGGCAGCAGCAACGTCTATCTGCCCATGGTGCAGCGGCCCGACATGGCGCCGGGCAAGACGTATGGCGACATCAGGATCCCTTGGGACCGGCACGGACCCTGCCGCCACACCGTAGCCTGCGCGCTACCCTGGGCGGACATCAACGCTTTCGCCTATCCGCCTTCCTTTACACCCGGACAGGCGGGGCGCAATATCATCAACGGTCCCGGCATGATCTGGCACCAGGTGTCCCTGGCGAAGCGAATTCCCGTGGGCGAAAGGATCAAGGGCATGCTCCGGGTGGATGTGAACAATCCGTTCAAGCGGCCCTTTTTTGCCGCTCCCAATTCGGCCGTCAACTTCCGGAACCCCCAGGCTTTCGGGAAGATCACCAGCAGCCAGGGAAGCTACTCGGGCATCGGCGGCCGGACGTACATCTACGCGATCTTCAAGCTGGAGTTCTGACCAGCCGCCCTTGGAAGGTTTCCTATGCCGCCGGACCGCCTGAGAAGCGGGAGCCAGCCCGGGTCTGCCGGGGTGGTCCTCTTCCTGCTCCTCTTCATCGCCGCCGGCCTCTTTGTGATCGCCGCCGGCCTCCGTGCGGCGCTGCGCCAGGGAGTTTTGGCCGGGGCGGCGATGGCGGCTTTCGGAATCCTCTTCCTTTCGATTCCGGCCGCCGGGCTGGCCCTTGTGGTCTACGGACGCCGCGAGGCGAAGCGGCGGGCCGGACGCAGGGCGGCGAACCCGGGCCGCCCGTGGACCTGGCGCGACGACTTCGCTTCCGGGATTCTGCGCCCCAGGCGCGATTCGGGCACGCCGTTTGCGGCGGTCTTCTGCCTGTTCTGGAACGTGGCCGCCCTGGCGGGCGCCTGGGCCGGGCTTGCCGAGTACCGGCGCGCGGGCGACTGGCGGTTTCTGCTGGTGCTGCTTTTCCCCGCCGCCGGCGCCGCCGTCCTGGGCTGGGCCTTCCGCAGCACCCGCCGGATGCTGCGCTACCGGGACAGCGTGCTGCGCCTCGATTCCACCCCGGTCGAAACCGGCGGCACTCTCCGCGGCACGATCCTCATACCGCCGCGCCTGGACCCAGCTGGTGGCTTCGAGATCACACTCCACTGCCTGCGCCGCACTGGTGATTCGGATAGCGACGCGCACGACGTGGTTCTGTGGGAAGCGCGCACCCGTGTGCCCGCCCCGGTTCCTTCCTGGCCGGAGGCCGGCACGGCGATCCCGGTATCGATCGGAATCCCGGGGGAATGCGAGCCGTGGGACGACGGGGACCCGAAGCGCCAGGTGATCTGGCAGTTGCGGGTGGCGGCCGTTGTCCCGGGTCCCGCCTTGGAGCAGGTCTTCGAAGTACCCGTTTTCCGGATCCGAACCGAAGACCCGGCCAAAAGCCGCGAGCCGCTTCCCGACGGCTTCCTGCGGGCCCCCCGCGGACTGTTGCGCCGGCTGCGACCCGCGTGCGCATCGAGGGCCTGCCGGAGGGCTGGGCATTCGTCTTTCCGCCGGCCGGCGGACTGAAGAGCATCCCGGGGCTGCTGATTGCCGTGGCCGCTACCGCCGGCCTGGCATGGGGAATCCGCCAGGCGGGCGCGCCGTGGGTGTTTCCCCTCGCCGTCGCCGCCTTCGGCCTGATTCCAATAGTCGCTATCCTCTGGTCGGCGGCCGGCGAAGTGCGAGTGCTGCTCACGCCGCGGGGAGTGCGGCTTACCTACGCGGTGCTGGGAATTCGCAGGAGCTGGCATGCGCAACCCGGCGAGGTGCTGGAAGCCGGCATATCGGCGATGACCCACGGCGGGCAAGGCAGCCCGGCCTACGGGATCGTGCTGCGGAGGCGCAACGCCGGGCCGCTCTGGGTGCTGGCCATGCTGACCGGCAAAGGCGAGGCCGAGTGGGTGGCTTCGGAACTGAACCGCAGGCTGCCGGGCTGAACCTGCCGGTCCGCGGAAGTTGGCCGCCAGGAGTACCGCCATGACGCCTGCGCCACGAAGGACGTCGCGAAGGGAGGTGGACGGCGGCCGGCGGGGGGATGTATTCTACTCTTGCCCTGATTCACTTCCATCGGGAAAAAGGAGACTTATGGCAGTCAAAGCCACAAGACGGAACTGGCTGCGCGGCGCCGCCGCGGGCGCACTGGGCGTGGCCGGAAGTTCCGCGGGAGGGGCGGCCCTGGCCGCCGGGCAGCCGCGCTCGGCAGCGCCCGCCATCGCCACGCCCCTGAACCTCACCGTAAAGAAAATCGATGCCACCTGGGTCAACGTGCCGTTCCGGCCCGTGGCGGCGCGGAACATGGTCCGCGAATTGCCGCACTGGACGGTCTTCGTCATCTACAAGGTCACCCTGGCCTGCGGCGTAACCGGCTTCGGCGAAACCATGCAGTACTACACCTGGAGGACGGTATCGGACCAGGCCATCGCCCGGGTGCTCAATCACAACGCCGCCGATTTCCTCTGGGACGATTCGGTCGGCGCCGGCCTGCAGCAGGCGCTGTTCGACGCGGTCGGCAAGGCCATGGGGGTGCCGGTTCACCGGCTGCTGGGACACAAGGTTCGCGACCGGGCCTTCATGAGCTGGTGGGCTATCGACATGCCCGGGTCCGATTGGGTGCTGGAGTGCAAGGACGCGGTAGCCGAAGGCTACACCTTCTTCAAGACCAAAGCCCGGCCCTGGTTCGACTTGCTGGACCAGTCCGAAAAGCTCATGCCGACGCTCCCGCCCTACTTCAAGGTGAACTACGATTTCAACGCCACCCTGATGGATGCGGGTGAAGCCGTCCGGTATTGTTCCGACGTCGACAAGTTCCCCAACCTGGTGATGTACGAATCGCCCCTGCCCCAGGATGACGTCGCCGCCAACGTGCAATTGCGGCGGCATACGCGCTGCGAAATCGCCATGCACTACGGATCGCCGCCGCCCATGACCGCGCTCAAGGAAGATGTTTGCGACGGGTTCGTGATCGGCGGAGGCTCTAACCGGGTAAAGACGGATGCGGCGGTGGCGGCCATGGCCAACAAGCCGTTCTTTCTCGAACTGGTGGGCACCGGCATCACGGCCATGTTCTCCATGCATTTCGGCAGCGTATTGACCCACGCCCGCTGGCCGCAGGTGGACTGCCACCGCATCTTCACCCACCAGATGATCAAGCCGGCGATCAAGGTGGAGAACGGCACCGCGCTGGTCCCCGACGCGCCCGGCCTGGGCGTCGAGCTCGACGAGGATGCCGTGGCGCGCTTCCGCATCGAGCCCACTCCCCGCAAATTCCCCGCGCCCGGGTTGCTGCTGGCGGTCCGCTGGCCGGGAGGCGGGACCAGTTATTACGCCCACGCCGAGCAGTACTGGGATGAAGTGCGCAACCGGCGCTTCCCGCTGTTCCTGCGCCACGTTTATCTTGAGCACATCCCGGACAACGGCTCGAAGGAATGGAAGGAACTGCAGGCACGCGCGCAGAAGGGCGGGTTCATGGTTTCCGGACGGCCTCTGTAGAGCCGCCCGGGCGGCCGGGACCGGACCGGGTCCCGGCCGCGGCCGCCGGTAGTGTCTTCCCGGCCGGCTTGTGATAGAGTCCTCCTGAAGCGTGGCAGTGGGCGTCCTTCCGCGCGCGCCTCCGGGCGCCGCCAGGCTGCGCTGGGATAAGCAGTCCGCCGTCCTGCCACGGGAGGAGGCGTGTGTTTCGGACAGCTTCTCTGCTGGCTGCCCTTGCGGCCGGCGGCCTATACTTCCCCGCCGTGCTCGTGTTCGACTCCAACAGGCCGGAGTTTCACCGCGATATCGTGGAGCACTTCAAGTACGGCTCGATCGGCGCTGAAGAGCGGGCCGGCGTTCCCTATTGGATCTGGAAGGTCCTGCCGCAGGTCTTTCCGGAGCACCTGCCCGCGCGGCCGGGAAACGGCTGGGAGCGATTCGGGCTGGTCTTCGAACCCGGTAAGGAACGCCCGATCGGCACCAGCTACCGCGAGCGCCAGGTCCCGCTGGTCGGTCTGAATTGCGCGGTGTGCCATACCGGGACCGTCCGGGACACTCCCGGCGGGCCGCGCAGGATTGTGCCCGGCATGCCGGCCCATCAGTTCGATCTCCAGTCCTACCAGCGCTTCATCTTTCGCTGCGTGCGGGACCCCCGCTTTACCTCGGACCGCCTGTGGCCGGCCATGCGGAAGGCGAATCCGGACTTCGGCTGGCTGGACGCCATTACTTACAAGTGGTTTGTCATCCCGCGCACCCGGCAGCAGGGCGGCGAGCTGGCCGCCGGCTTCTCCTGGTTCGACAGCCGCCCGCCGCAGGGACCCGGCCGCGTCGATACCTTCAACCCGTACAAGGTGATGTTCGGCTTCAACATGGCCGCCGACCGGAGCGTGGGAACCGCCGACCTGCCCTCGCTCTGGAACCAGAAACTGCGCGAGGGCATGTGGCTGCACTGGGACGGCAACAACAACGCCGTCACCGAACGGAACAAGAGCGCCGCCATCGGCGCCGGCGCCTCGGAAGCGTCACTCGATCTGGAGGCCATGAAGCGCGTGGAGGATTGGATCTGGGACTTGCCCGCCCCGCGATTCCCGCCGGAACGGATCGATGCGGCGCGGGCGGCTGCGGGCAGGAAGATCTACGGCAGTCTCTGCGCGGACTGTCACGACGCGGGCGGTAAACGCACCGGGCAGGTGACGCCGCTGGCCGAGATCGCCACCGATCCGGAACGCGCCAGTTCCTTCACGGCGGAACTCGCCGGCAGGATGAATCGCATTGGCAACGGGCGTTCGTGGAAGTTCTCGCATTTTCGCGACACGGACGGCTACGCAGCCATGCCGCTCGACGGCGTCTGGCTGCGGGCGCCGTATCTGCATAACGGCTCGGTTCCCACCCTCCGGCATCTCCTGGATAAAGAGGAGAACCGCCCGGCCGTCTTCTGGCGCGGACACGATGTTTACGACTACACGGACCTGGGCTTCGTCTGGAGCGGGCCGGAGGCGGAACAGCAGGGTTTCCGCTTCGACACCTCCCTCAAGGGCAACAGCCGCGGCGGCCACCTGTACGGGACGGATCTGGCGCCCGGGCAGAAACGCGACCTGCTCGAATACCTGAAGACCCTGTGAGCCGCGCGGGGGCCGTCAGGTTCGGGCCGCTATGACGTAGCGGTCGAGGATGGCGTGGATTTCGCGGCGCTCCGCCTCCGTCACCGCCGTGCGATAAGGCGCCCCTGTGGCGCTCTCGCAGATGCCCAGATACCGCAAGGCCTCGTCGAAGCCGCCCCAAATGCCCCCGCGCAGGAAAATCTCCCAGACGGAGATCAGGTCGCGCTGCAGGCGGTTGGCTTCCGCGACGTCGCCCGCGCGCCACGCCCGGTACAGCGCGGCCCCGATGCCGGGACACAGGTTGTGCACACCACCCACGAAACCATCGCAGCCCATCTGGAGGCACGCCACCACCAGGTGCTCGCTGCCCGTCAGCACGCTGACGCGCCGTTCCGGACCCAGCAGGTGCAGCAGCTTCTGCAGGTTGAGCATGTCCTGGTTGCTGACCTTGACTCCCGCCAGGTTGGGAATCTCCGCGGCCGACCGCGCGATCGTTTCCGGGTGCAGCGGGTTCTTGGTCAGAGCCGGGTTGTCATAGAGGAACACCGGCAGGCGCACACTGGAAGCGATCTCGCCGAACCACTCGAACAGCTGCGGCTGCTGGGCGAAGAAGTAGAACGGGGGCAGGATCGAAATGGCGTCCACGCCTTCCCTCTCCATCGCCCGGGCCTTGCGAACCGCGCGTTTCGTCCCGGTCTCTCCCACTCCCCCGATGACCGGTATGCGCCCCGCGACCTCGGCCACGGACGTAGCCGCCGAGCGGAGCTGCTCTTCGTCAGCCAGGAACGCGAATCCTCCCATCGAGCCGTTCACCAGCAGGCCGTTCACCCCTGCCGCCAGCACGTGGCGGATCAGCCGCCGGAGGCCTTCGACATCCACGGTTTCATCCGGCATCAACGGCGTGCCAAGCGCCGGAACTATTCCTCCAAGACGCATACGTTGAAACTAAACCCTTGGCGAGGCCGGCCGCAACGTGTCAAGATACTCCCTGAACGAATCCCCATGCTTCAGCTACTGTTCTTCCTGTTCCTCGCGGGCCCGGCGTCGGCGGCAGGTCTGGAGACCGGCGCGGTAATCAAATCCGACGGCGGCGCATTTTTCCGCAACACGATTCCGCAGGTGGCGCGGATGGGCGACGGGCGCCTTCTGGCGGTTTTTGGCTCGGTCGCCAAGACCGGCGGCAACGGCCGGGTGTACGGCGCCTTTTCCTCCGATGGCGCCCGGACCTGGTCGCAGCCCCGGCTTCTGATCGACGACCCCCAGATGGACGACGGCGACCCGAACATTCTCGTGGACGGCAATACCGTCTGGGTCTACGCCACGCGCACCCGCATCCCAAATGACATCCGCAAGGCCTGGACAACCATGGTGAAGAGCGCCGACAACGGCAATTCGTGGTCGCAGCCCAAGGAGATTTTCATTCCCCGGCAGTACACGCCCGGCAAGCAGCACAACGGCATCCGCCTTCGCGACGGAACGTATGCCATGGGGATCTCCTGGGACCTCTGGGCGGAAAAGGGAATGGCGGCCCGGACCGAGGGCGAAATGAACCTGGCGTCCGGCCTGCTGCTCTCCACCGACGGCGAGCACTGGACCCTGCACGGCAACCTCTACGCCCAGTCCGACGACAAGGTGCGTCCGGGCTTCACCAACGGCTTGTGCGAGCCCTCCCTGGTGCAACTGTCGGACGGTGAAATCCTCGTGTTCCTGCGCAGCGGGGGCCCCCATCACTACGAAGCCCGCAGCCGGGACGGCGGCCACACCTGGACCTCGCCCGTGCCCGGTTCGCTCACCGGCAGCAACACGCCCACCGCGCTGTGGCGCAACGAGAAGAAACCGGACGAGATCGTCGCCGTGTGGAACAGCAATCCGCTCAACCGCTGGCCGCTGGTGGCGGCGCTTTCGAGCAACGGGGGGCGCAGTTGGACCGCGCCGCGGATTCTCGCCAACCCGGGCCGCCAGGTCAGCTATCCGGGTCTCACGCAACTGCCCGACGGCGTCCTCGTCGCCGTGTGGCAGGAATCGCTGGAAAACGGCGGGCGCGACATCCGTTACGGCCGCTTCACAAGGGAATGGCTGCTCGGCATCACCGACTGACCTGCCTGCTCCTGCTGGCCGGGGCGTGTCGCGCCGGGGGGCCCAACGTGGAATGGCGCGAAGGATCGCCCATGCCGCTTGCACGCGCCGGCTACGCGGCCGGGACGGACGGGCGCCGGTTGCTGATCGCGGGAGGCACGTACTGGGAAAACGGCCGCAAGATCTGGAGCGGCCGCACCGGCTGGTACGATCCCGCCAGGGACGCGTGGCAGCCCGGCCCCTCCCTGCCCTTCTTACTCGGCGATGCCGCCTGCGCGAGCTTCGAGGGCCGCGTGTATGTCTTCGGGGGCGGAGCCGGCGGCGGGGTCACCGGCGGCGCGCTGGTGCTCCAGGACGGGACCTGGCGGGCGCTGCCGGAATGGTCGCTGCCGGCCCCCCGGCTGTATCCCGTGGCGGCGGTGTTGGACCGGCGCGTGTATCTGGTTGGGGGGCTGCCCGCGGCCGGAGACTACGCCCATGCCGCCGCTACCGTCTGGAGCCGTTCGCTGGACGGCCAGGACGGCTGGCGCGCCCACGCGCCGGTGCCGGGGCCCGGCCGGGCACATTTCGGACTGGCGGCCTGGCGCGGCCGGCTGTACCTGTTCGGCGGCATGACGGAAACCGGCGGCCGGTTCGTGAATCTGTCGGGAGCGCTGGAGTACGACCCGGCCGGGGACCGCTGGCGGGAGCTCCCCGGCGCTCCGGTGGCGCGCCGCGCCTGGTGGGCGGCTCCCTGGCGCAGCCGCATCCTGCTGTTGGGCGGCTACAGCCAGGATTTCTCCGATGAAGTCTACGCCTTCGATCCGCAATCCGGCCGGTACACTCTCGCGGGAAAGCTGCCCAGGCCGGTGGCGGACGCCCGCTTCGTGCCGGTTCGCGGACAGCTTCTGACCGCGGGAGGCGAGTCCGGGATGAAGATCCGCGCCCCCTGGACCTGGACCGGCCGGGCGGGCGCCACCGCCACCGTCGTGGCCTTCGGCGACAGCGTCCCTGCCGGCGCCCGGCCGGGCCTGGTCGCGCCCGAACAGGCGTACCCGGCTCAGCTGCAATCGCTGCTGGGCGTGAAAGTGATCAACGCGGGCGTGGGGGGCAACGATACGACTCACCTGCTGGCCCGGCTGGACCGCGATGTGCTCTCCCACCGGCCGGACGCCGTGGTGCTCATGGTGGGGCTCAATGACGCCGCCTATGTGGACCCGGGGCCGGTGGCGCGACTCTCGCCGCGGGTGCCGCCCGAGGCTTTCCGCCGCAACCTGGCCGCGCTGGCGCAGCGCATCCGGCAGGCCGGCGCGCGCGTGCTCCTGGTCACCCCCAATCCCATGACTCGGGCCTATGCCTACGGCCGGTTCGGCTACTACGCGACGCACGACATCAACGCTTCTCTGGAACAGCACCGTGCTGCCATGCTCGCCGCCGCGCGGGATTTGCGTTGTCCGCTGGTGGACCTGTACGCCGCCTGGCAGGACCGGCGCGACCTGGACCGCCTGCTGGTGGACGGGATTCACCCGGGCGTCGAGGGTCACGCCCGCATCGCGGATTTGCTGCTTCCCGCGGTGGAGGAGTTGCTGCCGTGAATACCGGTGCGCGACAGATGGTGCCCATGAACCGGGCGCCCCGCCGCCGGGAGTTCGTAGCAGGATTCCTCCCTCTCGGCCTGACGGGCAGGTTGCGGGCAGCCCCGGAAAATCTCCCGAACATCCTGCTGATTGTCGCCGACGACCTGGGATGGGCCGACGTCGGCTACCATGGCTCGCCGCTCCGCACGCCGAACCTCGACAGGCTCGCCCGCGGCGGGGCCGAACTCCACCAGCACTATGTCGCGCCGGTCTGTTCCCCCACACGCTGCGCGCTGCTGAGCGGCCGTTACTGGAGCCGCTTCGGCGTGAACCACCCTCAGGCCGCGCAGGCCATGCCTTTCGGCACTGTCACGCTGGCATCGGCGCTGAAGAGCCGCGGCTATGAGACCTGCATCACCGGCAAGTGGCACCTGGGCTCATTGCCGGAGTGGGGACCGCGCAAGTTCGGATTTGACCGCTCGTACGGCGCCCTGGGGGGAGGCACCGGTCCGTGGGACCATCGATACAAGCGCGGCCCTTACACCCGTAACTGGCACCGCAATGACGCCTATGTGGAGGAGCAGGGCCACGTGACGGACCTGATCGCCCGCGAGGCGGCCGGCTTTCTGGCGGCGCGCCGGAGCGCGCCGTTCTTCCTCTACGTCCCCTTCACGGCCGTGCACCATCCCATCGATGAGCCGCGGGAGTGGCTGGAGGCCAACCAGCACATCGAAGAAAGCCGGCGGCAGTATGCGGCCTGTGTCCAGCACATGGACGACGCCGCCGGCCGCCTGGTTGCCGTGCTGGAGAATACCGGCCTGCGCCGGAACACGCTGATCGTCTTCACCTCGGACAACGGCGGCATGGGCAATCCGGCCGGCGATCTTCAGGCTTACCCGGGCCAATACCGGAACGGGCAACTCGGAGACAACAAGCCTCTGCGCGGGCACAAGGGACAGGTCTACGAAGGCGGGATCCGCGTGCCTGCCTTCGTGAACTGGCCGGGCCGCATTCCCGCTCGCAGGATCGACGCGCCCGTCGGCGTGGTGGACTGGCTCCCCACGATCTCGGGCCTTGCCGGCTTTCAACCGGAGCGCGACCTGCGGTGGGACGGGCGCGACGTCTGGCCGCTGCTGTCGGGCGAAGTTGGACCGGCGGCTCGCGATCTCTACTGGAAGGGGCCCGGAGGACGGTCCTATGCCGTTCGTTCCGGAGACCTGAAGCTGGTGGTCCAGCGGGCGCCGGACGGGACCGGGCGGCGCGTGGAACTGTTCAACTTGCGCGACGACCCGTATGAACGGCGCGACCTCTCCGCCGCTGAGCCGGGCCTAGCGGCGCGGCTGGAACAGCTCCTGGCTCACGAACAGGCCCGGGACGACGATGCGGCGCCCTCCCGGAATCCCGCTCGATAGCCTGCAAAGTTTTCAAGTTCTCCAGACGCCCGGTGTCGAATTACGCCTCGTCCGAACGACAATAGAAATAGAAGGAGAGAGGAGCAGGCGATGCAAACTCCAGAACGTTGGATTCTTGCCTTTTCAGTTTCGGTATTTACAGGCCTGGCTGCGGCTGCAGGCTTGAGCGAAGCGGACCGGAAACAAGCGCTGGCGGAACTGGAACGCACCCGGGCGGGCGTGGCGGCGGCCACGCAAGGACTGTCGGACGCACAGTGGAAATTCAAACCCGCGCCCGACCGGTGGTCCGTCGCGGAGATCCTCGAGCATCTCGTCCTGGCCGAGGACTTTCTGCTGGAGAATACCCGGCAAAAGGTAATGCAGGCGCCGGCCGGCAATCCGGACCGCGATTACAAAAGCACGGACCGCATGGTCTTGAGCGCCGTTGCCGATCGCAGCCGGAAAGTCCAGGCGCCCGCATCGATACAACCGCGGGGCGGCCGGCCGCCTCAGGAGGCGTGGAACCGGTTTCTGCAAGCGCGTGAGCAAACCGTGGCTTTCCTCAAGTCAACACAGGACTTGCGGGACCACGTCGTGGACTCTCCGCTGGGCCGGCCGATGGATGCGTATCAGTGGATCCTGTATATCTCCGCCCACACCGAGCGGCACACCAAACAGATGCTGGAGGTCAAAGCCGACCCGAATTTCCCCGGAAAATAGCGAGGCTCCGGAGCGCTTTGGGCGAACGTTTTTGTCCCGTGCAGCGTCTTATACGGAGAGAGGTCGTCATTTTCGATGAGTAGTTCCCCCCAAACCGCAATGCTGGAAAGCTTCCGTGCCAGAAGAGACCGCGAGATTATCGCAATGGTTGGCCGGGCGCTTGAACGTGGTTTCGATTATCTGCGCCGGCACGCGATTGCGGGTGCAGACGGCGAATTTCTGGCCGGCGCGCGGCGGGAATACCGTGAGGCCGCGAAGCTCCTGCCCCTGGTCTACGAGATCGATGAACCGGAACGGCGGCGGCTGGAGAGGCTGCTTTCCGCCTTGCGGTCGGAATTGAGCAGGGCGGACGGCCTGGAAGTAGTCCGCGTGCGGGCGGCGGGCGGGTAACGCCCCGGCCCGCCGGCCATCCAATTCACACCATTTACACCTCCGGCTCTTGCGTAATCCCTCCCACTTCCGTACCATGCAAAGCATCGGAGGTGTGAGGTGCTGTCAATTTCCTGGGATAAGCGGAAGACTGCCTACGAATTCATCATCGCCGGATCCGGGTACGGCGGTTCCATCATGGCCGCCCGGCTGGCCGCCGCTTTCAACCGGCCGCGCTCGGTCTGCCTGCTGGAACGGGGCAGGGAGTGGGAACCCGGCGATTTTCCCGCTGACGTTCCGGGCATCCTGCGGCATACCCGCAGCGGCGCGAACCCGTTGGGTCTCTACGAGTTCCTGACGTATCGCGACATCTCCGTGATCAAGGGCTCGGGGCTGGGCGGCACCTCGCTCATCAACGCGAACGTCGCCATCGTCCCCGACCCGGAGGTTTTCGAACTTGCCGGTTGGCCTCGGTCCCTGCGATACGAGGACATGACGCCCTATTACGAGCGCGCGCGCGCCGTGCTCGCCGCCCGGCCGGCGCCGCAGGTTGACGGCCTGTTGAAGTTCCAGGCGCTCAACCGGCGCGCGCAACAGCTGGGCCGGACGGCCGAGCCGCTGAACATCACGGTGAATTTCGACATCGACGGCCCGAACCCGCATGGCGTCGAGCAGCGTCCCTGCACCCGCTGCGGCGATTGCGTCACCGGCTGCAACTTCAGATCCAAGAACACGCTCGCCATGAACTACCTGCCCATGGCGGCGGCCCGAGGCGCCGACATCTTCACGCAGGTGAAGGTGGAGTGGATTCAAAAAGAGCCCGGCGGCGACGGCTGGCTCGTCCATGGGCGGCGCTACCGGAACGACGGCGGCTCCGAACGTTTCACTCTCCAGGCCCGCAACGTGGTGCTCTCGGCGGGCTCGATCAACTCGACCGAGATCCTGCTCCGGTCCGAGATGCACGGCCTGAGCGTTTCCCCGGCGCTGGGGACCGGTTTCAGCGGCAACGGCGATTTCTTCGGTCTGGCCTACAACGGCGATTTCCAGACCGACGTACTGGGCTACGGCCCGCGCGTACCCGACGCCGGCGACGCTCAATATCCCGGGCCTTCGATCACCGGCATCGTGCGGTACAACGGAGCGGCTCCGCCGGAGAAGCGGATCACGGTCGAAGATTTCTCCTTTCCCAGCGCGTACATCACGGCGGCCAAGTCCGTCTTCGCCGCGCTCCGCGGAGAAGATACGGTCCTCGGCAATGAAGCGGAACAGGAGCGCCGCATCCGGAGGGACTTTGAGCCGGGCGCCGCTTACGCGCCCAACGGAGCGTTGAACCACACCATGCTTTACCTGGTGATGGGTCACGACGACGCCCGCGGCACCATGAACTTTGACGCGCCCTGGTACGAGCGGGACGGCCGCATGACCATCGAGTGGGACCAGGTGGGGCAACAAGCCGTCTTCCGCCGCATGAACGAGGAGTTGCGCCGCCATGCCCGCGCCTTGCGCGCGAACTACATCGCTAATCCCATCTGGAGCGTCTTCCGGACCCGCCACCTGGTCACGGCGCATCCTTTGGGCGGCTGCCCCATGGGCGAGGATTACATGCAGGGCGCGGTGGACGAATTCGGAAGAGTGTTCGCAGGCGACGGCCCGGTGCACGACGGCTTGTTCGTAGCCGACGGCGCCCTCGTGCCCTCGGCGCTCGGAGTCAATCCCTTTCTCACCATCTCGGCCCTGGCGGAAAGGATCGCCGAACGCAAGATACAGGAGATGCAGGGCCGGCCCTATCCGCAGCCAACGGCGGTGGCCGTTTCGCAGCTCGACCCGCTGGAAGTAATCGAAAGCAGCGAAGCAGGACTCGAAAGGCTCTTCCGGCGCTGCCCCTCACTGGGGATTGAGACGCTGGTCAACAAGGGCGCGGTCGAGGTCGATACCGCGAAGCAGGTCATCCGGAATGACACCACCTGGAAAGGCTTCTTTCCCAAGGGGCACATTCTCAACGCCCTCTCCTCGGCCATCTTCACCGGCTTCAGGAAGACGTTCCGCAAGGAGGGCAGCCAGTACGTGGGCATCACCAGCGACACCGACGGCCGCATCACCGCTCACAACGCTCTCGAGGAAGTGACGGTCACGCGCCAGACCGGCACGCTGGAGCCGGGCCGGTATGTTCTGCTCAAGTACCTCGATCCCCAATGGGCTGCCTTCTACGACATTCTGAAGCCGGTCAGCGAAGATCTGGTGATCGGACGCGTCTACCTCGGCGAATATCCCAACGGCATCCGGCAGTTCACCTTCGCGATGTCGCGCAGATACCGCTTTACCCAGATGACGGTTGCCGATCACCTGGCCCTCTACGAAGCCGGCACGGTGCCGTCGAAGGAAGAACTGGACGGCGTGTGGCAGATGGACCTGGTGTCCAATAACAATCATCTCGGACGCGCGGCCAGCCTGGCGTTTGACCTGAAGCCCGACGGCAGGCTGGAAGCGCGCTACCGGCTCCTGGGACTGATGGAGGGCCTGGTGATTCCCACCTTCGCCCAGGACCATTTTCAGCTGAATGATTTCACGCCTTTCCGCGACGAGATCCGCAAGGTCACCCGCGACCTGTTCGTGGGGCGCTACATCACGGGCGGGCTGTCCGGTCTCTCCACGATTCTCCACGGGCCTGACCTGGGCCTGCTGCACGCGGTTCCCGATTCCAACAGCTTCGGACTCTACTACACGCTCTCCCGGACCGGGGAGAAAGCGCTCGGCGCCAGCCCCTTACTGGCTCCGTTCCTGGATGCACGGCTGCCGGACGGCATCGGCCTGACCTTCGACGAAACCATGACCGGCTGGTATTTCGAAGGCGCATCCGCACCGGAGCCGGGCAAGCAGGGCGATCTTCGGATCGCCGGTAGGATCCCGCCCTCCGGCGCCCCCGAAGGCGGGGTGGAGTGCAGCTTCCAGGTCCGGATGACGGTGCGGGACGTGAACGAATTCATCGACGGCCTGGCGCACGAGGCGGGCATCAGCGGGACCATCCGTTTCGCCCGTTTCCACGGCAGGAGTAACGTCACCTGCGCAGTCGACCCGAACTCGAGCTCCTTAAATTATCTTGTGGTCAACCGGACTACCGGCGAGGCCGAGATGCGCTACCGCCTCGAGTTTCAGGACGAAGGCGGAACCCGGTATTCCCTCGACGGCCGCAAGTACATGGAGCGAACCGGCCGCGGCGGCGCGGATGCCGTCCGCGAGCTGCTCTACGACTACACCACCCTGTTCTGCCGCCTCTCCCGGTTGGACAGTGCCGGCGCCTGGCAGGAATCGGGTCTGGCGTACCTGAAGTTCCGCACCTTCGAAGACTTCGCCGCGGCGGGCAACCTGGCCGGTTTCCTCAGTTCCTTTCGCGTCACCGGAACGGCGGAACCCCTCCTGCAATTGCAGGCTCGCATGCGCTTCCTGGCCTTCACCGCCCAGTTCGTGCAGAGCGAGTACGATCCGCTGTCACCCGATACCGGCCGGCTGGACCTGGATGTTCAGGCCGAGGTGCGCCGCGGGGCCGACACACCCGACTACTTCAGCACGCGCCCCACGCCGGATCTGCACGCGGTTCTGCGCGACGCGCCGGGACTGCCGCTCGAACGGCTGCTCAACACCGGCGCGGTCCGCATCGATCTGGCCCAGCGGCGCATCTTTCGCGACGTTTTCTGGAAGGGCTCCTTCGCCGCCGACTCACTGCTCGGATGGGAGGAGCGCATCCGGAACCAGGGACCCGCAAGCGCCGTTGAAACCGCCGCGATCTTCGCGGGCGGCAGCTTCTGGAAACGGTTCGACAAGGTGGAGGCCGGCCGCGCCACAGGTCACGTGGTGAACTACGACCTCGAGTTCCTTCCCGGCGACCCCGAGGTGCGCGAGGTCGAGTATCCCGACAACAACCGGCGCTATTTCCGAAAGGGCGACCGGATTCTGCTGCTGACCTATCGCAACCAGCCGTACCGGATCGTTTACGACACCATCAAGCTGGTGGACGAGAACAACGCCATCGGCGTCATGCACCTGGGTGAGTTTCCCAACGGCCTGGAGTTCGCCGCCTTCGTCATGTCCCGGCACAACTATCCGCTGGAGCGCCTGTCGGTTGACGATCATGAGCGGATCTTCGGCATGCCCGAAGCGGGCGCGGCGGCGGAACTGGCCGGCGAATGGACGGGCATTCTGGCGCCGCGGGAGAACGCTGGGACCCGGCTGCTGCGGCGGGTCGCGCCGGCGCCGGTGAAGCTCTCCGTTGCAGCCGATGGCTCGTCATCGCTGACGGTGGAAACCGGCGGCTCCAGTCTGACGCTGTCCGGGCCGCAGGTCGCCTTCGAGAACCGGGCGATCGACGCCGCAACCCTGGCCGGGCGCGCATCCCTGTCCTCGCCGGAGGCCGCCCTGGTGATGTCGCTACGGAGCCACGGCGCGCTGGAAGGGGGCAGGCTCGTCCTGCGCTACCTTGTGAACCGCGCCTGACCCCGCGGGCGCGCATTCATCAGAGGCACAATTGCCGGTCATGTGGGGCAGCCCTTCCGGGCCGCGGCCGCACTTGCGTGCGGCGCGCGGGCGAAAGCCCGGCGGCAGGCCGGAAAGGCCCGGCTTCACGCGCGCTTTGATGAACTTCGGAGGCGGCGAGCCGCCACACAGCGACAGCTCCGCGGCCTGGGTTACTCTTGGTGGTTATGAAACCCAAGCTTGAGTTCTCCCGGCGCAGCTTCGTGCGGGCCGCGGGCGTTGTCCCCGCCGCGCTCGCCCGGCCGTCCTCCGCGTCCGGCTCGTCCTACCAGCCTCAGGGCAGAACTTCCATCACCGTGACCGGAGAGGGAGTCATCCAGGCCGAGACCCCTACCCTCACGGCGCGCATCGAGAAGGGCTTCCTCACCTCGCTCAGGAGCAAGGCGTCCTCCGAGGAGTACCTGGCGCCCTTCGACACTGCAAAGTTCGATGCCCTGCAACTGGTTTACCCGCAGGGCGAGACGGTGGATGTCGGGGAACAGAAATTCGGCCGGGTGGAAACGCGCAAGGTTGCCGAACACCGCGCGGAGATCCTCTTCCAAAACTGGGACGGCGACGGCGTCATTACGGTGTCGGTGGACCCGGACTCGGGCGATCTCGTCATCGAGCCTTCCGCATACTCCTCCCGCCCGGGCGTGCGCGCCTGCCGCTGGCGCCTGAAAGGACTGCGGCGCGACCTGAAACTGGTGGCGCCGTTCTTCCAGGGCGTGTCGCTCAGCCTCGACGATTCCCTCATACGCTCCTCCCACTGGGAGTGGCCGCATCGCTGGGAGGCGGGACTGGCCATCCTCCAGGCCTCCTCCGGCGGGTTTTCCGTCCACATGCAGGACAACCGCTACCGCTACAAAGCGCTGCACGTGGGCAGCAGCGACGACCCCTACATGTTGGGATTCGACACCGAAGCCTACGGGCCGATCGACGGCAACCTTTCCGCCGGAGGACTGGCCTGGAGAATCAACGTTCACCAGGGCGACTGGAAAGTTCCGGCGGAGCGCTACCGGAAATGGCTCTGGGAGGCCCATTCGCTGGCGAAGGAAGAGCAGCGCCGCGAACCCTGGCTACAGGCTCTCGGCATGGCCATCTCGTGGTGCCCGGGAGATATTGCTATTCTGGAAGCTCTTTCAAAACAAGCGGATCCGCGCAAGATTCTCATCCATTTCTCGAGCTGGCGGACCGACGCTTACGACGAGAACTATCCCACCTACACCGCCAGCGACGGCGCCATCGCTTTCCTGGCGCGGGCTCACCAGCTGGGCTTCCACGTGATGCCGCACTTCAACATCATGGAGGTGGACCCGAATCACGCGGTCTACTCCCAGGTGCGCGACTTCCAGTACCGGCACATCGAGACCAAGAAGCTCTACGGCTGGAGCTGGGTGAAGGCCCGCGCCATCGGAGTGCCGGAGTCGAACGCCAGCCGCCTCGATCACCGGCGCGAGAAAGTCATGGTCAAGATCCATCCGGGCCTGGCCCGCTGGCGCTCGATCCTGTGCTCGCGCATCCAGGAGGCGGCGCGCCAGTACGCGCTCAAAGATGTTTTCGTGGACGTGGCCCTCAACACCTTCAACCTGCACAACTGCCTGGTCGAGAACATGACTTCGAGCGAAGGCGTCAACCGCCTGGTCCACGAGATCGCCGGCCTCGGTCTTTCGGTGGGTGGGGAAGGGCTGAACGAGACGTTCTTCCAGGGACTGCACTTCGCCCAGGTGCACCTGTTCCGGAACCCGCGCTCCGCCATGGAGGGACTGGACCGCACGGGCGGCTGCCCGCTCAACCACTTCCTGTTCGGCAGGCTCTGCCGCTCCTTCGGATATACCGGCCTGGGCGGCCGCAACGCCGATGAGGAATTGCGCGCCCGGGTGCATGAATCGAACGGAGCGCTGCCCACCATCACGATCCGCTCGGCGGCCGAAATCACGAACCCGGCGCCGGCGGTGAAGCGGGCCCTCGACAACGCCCGGCGCTGAAAGTCCGCGCTATGAACTGACGACCTCGCGGCAGGCGCGGATCAGTGCGCCCTCGCGCTCCACCTCCGCGCGGTACTGCGGCATTGCCGGCTCCCCGCAGCGCAGGGGCGACGGAATGCCCTTGCCGGCCAAGTCGCGTTCCACCCAGGCCCAGATACCGAAGCGCGGGCCGGCATGTCCGGCCCGGCCGCGGAACCGGACGCGATGCCGGCCTGGGGGCGCTTCCAGGATGTACCAGCACCACTGGCACTCGTACGCCAGCAGGTCTTTCCAGTAATTGTCCTTCGAGGCCACGAAGTAGCCGATGCGCTCGCTTGAAGGGCGCTGCTCCAGCCTGGCGGGAGAGCCGCCCGCGGTGGCGGCGCACTCGCTCGGGCAGTACTCGCGGCCCGGAAACTGTACCAGGAGGAGCACCTGGCCCCGGTCGGCTCCCTCGGGTATCGAGACGGAGCACTCCAGGTCGAAGGCCACGGTCCGGAATTTCCTCTCCCTGGCGGTTGAGCGGTCCAGCCTCCGGATCTCCTCGGAGCCGAACTCCGCCGGGTAGTGGAACGGAAAGACCGGATAGCGCCGTTCGCGGCCCGTGAGCCATTCGCTCTCCGCGACGGGGCGCAGCGATTCGGAAATCATCTCCCCGCCCGGCATGGCAAAACGGCGCGGCGGAACGCTGAAGGCGCGGCTGCGGCCGCCCGGTTCGAGCAGCCGGACCCTGGTGACTCCCGGGTCGGGAACCACGGACGCCGTGCCGTCCCGGGCGCGAGTCCAGCGTCCTCCCATCACCACCGCTTCTTCCAGCGCCGCTTTCGGAACGATCTCGACGAACGTCAACTCCCAGGGCGCAAGCCTCAGTTGAAGCGTCGAGCGGCCGGTCAGCCCCGAAGCGATGCCGCGGCGGCACGGATACTGCGTGCAGGCGATGCCGCCGGTCAGGCCGGCGGGCGCGCCGGTGCGGCTGAGATCGACCGGAAAAACCCTGCTCTCATTCGACGGGTTGCGCACCGCCAGGATGCCGCGCCTGCCCAACCAGTGGGCGTACACGTACGGCTCGCCTTCCCCGATGTTCGAGGGCAGGACGCGGGTGTTCCGCAGGATCTCCGTGTTCGCCCGCGCCCACTTGAGCAGCCCCGCGCAGATTCGCCAGTCCTCCTGATCCATCACCTTGGGGTTCAGGTAGGTGGAAACGAAGAAGCGGCCCCGTCCGAAGGCCATCGCCGCGTGATTGGGGAAGCCTTCCTTGCCGTCGACGTGCACGATGTCGAAGTAATGAAGCGCGTTCTGCGGCGCCCAGACTTCGTTGAGCGAAGAAAAGGTGTAGGCGTCCCGGGCGTTGGTGTGCGACTCGCGGTAATCCGGCGCCGGCCCAATGCCGAGCGGGCAGTCTCCGCCGGCGTTGCCCCAGATCGTGTCGGAGTATTTCAGAATCCAGGGGCTGATGTAGTTGGCCCAGGAGTTCATGCAGGTGGGCTCGGTCACCAGATCCGGGTTCTCCTGCTTGGAGGCTTGGAGCAACTCCAGGCAGTATTCCGCCAGTGGCTCCACCGAATCGACTCCGGGCCGCAGGCCGTGGTGGGGCTGGTCCTCGAAGGCCGTGAAGCCGTCGTACTTGATGTGAGCCAGGCGGTTCTCCCGGATCAGCTTTCTGAGCGCCCTCTTGGTCTGTTCGCGATAGCGGGGATCGCCCAGCGAGATGGCAGGCCGGCCCGTCAGGCCGGGCTTGGGGCGCAGCACCACGTAGCCGTTCCTTTCGGCCCAGTCGTAGTCGCAGACCGGCGGGTACTGCTCGCTGGGCGACATCCAGATGCCCAGCCGTCCCCCGGCCGGAGCGATGATGGCCCCGATGTCGTCGAAGCCCGCCGGCAGGATGGAGCGGTCCAACTCCCAGATGCTGCGCGGATTGCTCCAGCCCATGTCCGTGGTGATGACGTCGAAGAATGCGCCGTGCCGGTCGTACAGCGCGGCTTTCAACTCCCGGATGAGCGCGAGGTTGTCTTTCTGCACCACCACCTTGGGCAGAGTCCACCAGGAGTTGTAGCAGGCCGACAGCCGGGCCGGCGCCAGCCGGACGTCTTCCAGGTACGTGAGAAACGCGTCGCGCGCGCCGCCTTTCGTACAGGCGCCGGTGACCGTCGGGCGAAGTTCGAACCAGCCGGTGCCGATCTCCCGCCCTCCGGGCCGGCTGCACAAAAGGAATCCGTCCGGCCCGTATTCGTTAAAGGCGGCCACGAACTCGACGCCCGCCCACCAGGTCTCGCAGAAGATGGGGTGGCTGCCGTACTTCATGCGGTCGGCCGTCATCGACTTCCAGTCACGGCGGACGCCGCGCCAGTCTTCGAGTTCGGCACGCACCAGCCGCAAAGGCGACGCGCCCGTCCGGCGCACCCTCGTTTCCTTGCGAACGTAGGCCTTGCCCGGCGGCAGCAGGCGCCGCACGCTCACCTGCACGCGCTCGCCGGTGAACAGGAGTTCGGCTTCGGAGGCGCCGGCCCGGATCACTTCCACTTTCATGTCGGAGGAACCGACGCGGTAGCCTCCGTCAAACTCCAGGGTGAATTCCGGGGCGGGCAGGACCACGGTTTCGCTGGTGAGCCGGCTCTTCAGGCGGCGCGAAGCAAGCCTCCCGCCTTCGACCGGCAGCACCACTTCCAGCGTCTCGTTCTTCAGAAGCACTTCCCGCACGTCGAGCGCGGGAAGCAGCGGCGCGGCCGACAGAAGCCGCCGCGCCAGATCGCGCCTGCTGAGCCTGCCTGGCTTCATTTCAGCAGCCGGGACGCATCACGCGGTCTTCTTCTCCGCCTCAACCGGCTCGGGCGATTGCTGCGGAGAATGAATCGCTTTGATGCCGTACATCTGGCAGAAGGCTTCGATGTCGCGGCGGTGGTCTCCGTAGAACACGACCTGGTGGAAGCCCAGCACGTCGCGCGCGTCCTCGACCCTGTCCATCACGATTTCGAAGCTGGTGCGGCATCCGCCCGCCGGGGGCGTGTCCACGTTGGCTACCACCTTGCCCGTATCCACGATCAGCTCGTTCGGGTTCTGGAACCTCACCAGGGTGACCGGCTGGCCTTCCTTCCAGAGCACCTGGAGCGACACCCCGATGTTCGATTCCGAGTGCGAGCGCAGGATGTACGGCTCGGCGGGCTTGTCAAAGCCGTGGAGCAGCGTCGGGCTGACGCAGTGCGCGGCGATCAGCAGGTTCTTCACCGTCTCCGGCACCGGGTCGTTCATGAATCCCGGCTTGTCAAAAAGATAGCTGGAGAACATCAGGGAGATGGCGCCGAAAACATCGGCTTCGCAGCCATAGGTCACGCCGGCATCCTGGAACAGGCTGGCCGCCATGCACGGCGGGGTGGGCACCGCCTTGCTTTGCACCATACCCAGACAGTCCGAGGTGACGGCGTTCGATTCCTCGTCCCGCAGCAGCCGCTTGGCCGTGACGAAGGAGCGCGCGGCATTGAGCGTGTCCTGCTCGGTGGGCTCGACCGTCTTCCGCGCGCCGCGCCTCATCCTGCCCGCGATCTCGCGTGCCTCTTCGGTCTCCGGCATCTTCTGGAACAACTCGCTCAGCGAGGAGCGCGGGATGTAGCGCACCTTGGTACCGAGCGTTTCCAGGGTGCTCTCCTTGCGCTCCTTTCCCGCGAGCACGAGGAGTCGCGACTCGGCGAACTGCCGTTTGGCGCGCACCATCCGCATGGCCTGCTCCACCGCTCCGGTTTCCATGCTGGAGATCACCTGCACTCCCCGCCGCCGGGAGATGTTCTTGACGTGCCCGGTGAAGGCCATTCCAACAGGTGCGAAGACGATGGAAGGAACTCCGCCGCCGCTGATGATCTTGTCCGCCATGTCCCAGCAGCGGATGTGCTCGAGGTGGATCAGCACGGCGTCGGGCGGCTGGGACTGGATCTTCCGGACTACCTCCTCGAGCCCGCCAGCGGGATCAATGGGAGCAGGGTGCCGGTCCAGCGTCACCCCCACCCGGGCGGCCGATTGGGCGAAGGCCTGCGAGAATTCTCTCTGTTTGCCTTCCAGATCGTAGGACGTGCCGGGCCAGCCCAGCCAGTAGGGCGTCTTCTGCCGGGCGGCAACCGTCAGGATGCGCGTCTTGGGTTTGGGCCGGAAGCCGGCCAGGTCGACGGGGTCGCTCAGGGGCTTCGGGTCCTGGGCACGCGCGGAGCCGGACAGGGCTGCCGCGGGGATCATACCCGCGAGGCCGAGAAAACAGCGGCGCGAGATGCGGCAACAGGAGCATCTATGAGATCGGGAATCGTTTTGCACAGCGGGTTCTCCTTCCTCGGGAAAATTCCAAGCTGCACACGATATCACACGGAGTGCGCAAATTGTGGCGCACGTTCTCAGCGCGCCGCGGCGGCACTGCTGCCGCCGCGGCGCCCGGCGATCACAACCCGCCCCGTCCCCTATCGCAGCGGCACCGCGTGCTTCCTGATGTATTCCTCGATCCGGGAATCCCGGCCGCCCGCCCCCGGTCCAATGTAATGGAAGGCTTCCGCGTAGGCCACGCCGTGGCGCTTGCCCAGTTCGCGGTTGCGCGCCAGCACGAATTCCTTGATGTAGTTCCGGTCGGCCGTGGCGTCATCCTCGCCCAGCAGCGGGAGGCGCAGGTTGCGCCGGGCCAGTTCGGCCCGCAGGCGGGATCCGTTCGTGCCCGCCGGCCCCTTCGCCACGTTGGCGCGGTTGGCCTCCACCTTCTTGTCGATTACCTCGCTGATGTCAACCACCCGGGTGATCTCCGGCCGGCGCGCGAAGTAATACTTATCCGTCACCGCGTGCGGCGCGAAGCCGGCGGCCACCTGCTCCGGGTAGTCGTGGCGGCGGCCGGCGATCCAGCAGGCCGCCTCCACCGCGCGAGCCGTCACGTAGTGATCCGGATTCTCCTCGTCGTGGGCCCAGGGGTCCCAGCAGACCACGGTATCCACCTTCAGAAACCGGATCAGGAAGATGATCCGGCACAGCAGTTCGTTGAAGGCCACGCCGCCCATGTAGTGGTTGTTGTAGTTGAAGTCGAAGTGGCCCTTCAGGCCGAGTATGGACACGAGCCTGGCATTGTCCCGCTCGTTGCCCAGAACGTTCTCGCCGATGGTGCCCGGCGTCCCCAGCCCCGGGGCGTCGCCCATGTCGTCGTTCGAGGTCCGCAGCAGGTAGCCCGTGTAGCCTTCCTGAACGAGTTTGGCCACGGTGCCCGCGGCCGAAAGCGGAATGTCGTCGGAGTGCGCCTGCACGGCCAGCAGCACCTTGCCCTTGTGCGGCGTTCCGGCCGCCGGGCGCTCCAGAGTCACCCCGGGAGATGGGGAAGTCTGGGATAGTGCGAGGCCCGCGGCGCCCGCGCCCCCGATCATGCTGTTCAAAAACTGGCGTCGCAACATGGCCGCATTATATGCGGTCCGCGAGCGGCCGGCGCAGGCGCCGGGGAGTTACTTCACATACTTCTCGACCCAATCGATGTGGCGCTGCATGATGTCCAGTTGGAACTTCGGCTCCCCGGGTCCGTGCGGCATGCGCGGGTAGACCACCATCCTGGCAGTCACGCCCTGGCGCTTGAGCGCGTTGTAGAACTCGTAGCCCTGCGAAACCGGGACGCGCAGGTCGGCTTCGCCGTGCAGGATGAGCGACGGGGTGGTCACTCCCTTCACGTGCGACATCGGCGAGTGCTTCTGGTAGCCGGCGAAGTTTTCCCAAGGCTCCCCGCGGAAGTAGTCCGGCAGGAACCCGGAGATGTCCGTGGTTCCCGTGAAGCTCCAGAGATTCGTCACCGCCGCGCCGATCACGGCGGCTTTGAAGCGCTTGGTCTGGGTGACCACCCAACTGGTCATGAAGCCGCCGTAACTCCAGCCCATCACCGCCAGCCGGTCGGGATCCGCCACGCCCGTCGCAACGAGGTGGTCGACGCCCGTCATCAGGTCAAGGTAGTCGGCGCCGCCCCAATCGTGGAGGTTGGCGAAACGGAACTTCTTGCCGTATCCGCCCGAGCCCCGCGGGTTGGGCCGCAGCACGGCGTAACCCTTGGCGGCCAGGGAGGCCAGCGGGTAGATGCCGGGACGGCCGGTGAAGGACTCGTTGAACACCCCGGCGGGCCCGCCGTGAATGTTCAGGATCAGGGGGTAGCGCTTTCCCTCCTGGTAGCCCACCGGCAGCGTCAGAAGGCCTTCGATCTCGAGCCCGTCCTTCGATTTCCAGCGCACCAGCCGGGTTTCTCCGGTAGGCGGTTTGGGCAGGCCGGTGTTGGCTTCGCTGACGCGCGTCATCTTGCCCCCGGGCAGTGCAAGCACGAAGGCCTCGGGCGCCTCCTCCGGAGACTCGAACACCGCGCCGGCGTGCGTGCCCTTGGCGTTGAGGGTCAAGCCCTGAAGGACTCCCCGCCGGGTCTCGTAAACCGCCAGGGGCGGGCCGTCCAGCGGGAGCGCGTACAGCCCGTTGCGAGTGCCGTTGGATTCCACGAACAGGACGCGCGCCGAATCGGGCGACCAGCCGGCGAGGTTCGGCCGCTCGTCGCGGGTCAGAGACAGGGTCCGGACCTCGCCGCCGGCGCGCGTCACGATCGCGATGCGTTCCTCACCCGGCCAGCGCGGAGGCGCCGTGGTTTGCACGAACGCCACGAACCGGCCGTCGGGCGAATAGTGCGGGTCGCTCTCCGCCGCGGCGGTGTTCGCCAGCGCCCTGCCGGCGCCGCTTTCCACCGCCACCTCCGCCAGGTCGGCCTTCCCCCAGTGGTCGGCTTCCGGCGCCGGCACGTGCGAGTACGCGATCGAGCGCGAGTCCGGCGACCAGTCGAACTGCGTCACGTGGTAGGGTTCCCGCGTCAGCCGCCTGGGAGCCCGCTTCCCTTCGCTGCCGGCCTCCGCCGGGATCAGCCAGAGCGCGTGGTTCCTGGGCTTGTCGTCGATCACCCTGAAGTCGCGCTTCTCCTTCCTGGCCTTCTCCTCGTCCTTGTCCTCATCGATGGCCGTGAAGGCCACCCACTTCCCGTCGGGCGAAACCCGGTAGCTGCCCAGGCTGCCTTTCCAGTCCGTGATCATCTCCGCTTCGCCGCCGTCGACCGCGATGCGATAGAGGTTGGGCTTGCCGGAGCGGCCGGAACTAAAGTAGACGAACCGCCCGTCGGGCGAGAAAGAAGGCGCGCCGGCGCTCTTCTCACCGCGCGTCAGCTGGAACCGGCGGGAGCCGTCGGTTGTTCCCAGCCAAACCTGGGAGACCCACTCGCTCTTCTCGCCCTCCATCACGGCTGTCGACTGGGTCCACACCGCCATCCGGCCGTCCGGCGAGGGAACCACCGACCCGACGTTCTGCATCCGCATGGAGAGTTCGGGAGTCCAGACCAGCGCCGTCTGGGCGGGCGCCCAGAGCGCGCACACGACAAGCAGGGTCAGGCATCGCATGGCCACCAGTCTACCGCCGGCGGCGATGCCGCGGGAATGCAGCGGCTGCGCTTACAGGTCCAGATCCTGTAACTCGCGGTCCAGGATGATCCGCTCGATGTTCGCGCCCAGGCCGGGCAGGCCTCTTTCTTCCCGTACCCGCTCCACGAGACTGAGAAAGCAGGCCACCTTCTCCAGACGCTCCTTCACACTGAGCGTTGCCTCGCCTCCAATGATCCGCAGCAGGACGGGCGCCCACGCTCCAGGCCCGCCCTCAGCCGGACAGAACCTCTCCTCCATTGCCGTCGCCCTTTCAACAGAAAAGTAACTCTCTCAGGTAGAGAAAGGCGGATTGGTGTAAGCCGAGTTACTGAACAGATTCGCCAGGATGGCCGGCCGGGTAACCGAAAGGCCTTTCTAAGGGCAACATACCACCCTGCAACAGAAGAATGCGATTGCCGTTCGTAAGTTACGATACAAACAGGCTCTAAAACCTGGAATTGGCCGTCCTCCAGTCGGCGCGGACCGGCCGCAGACGGCCCGCGCGCCGGATCGGCGGAAGGGTGGCGGCTGCCGGAGCATTACCAGGGGGACGCAAAGCCCGGATCGTTGACATACCGCCGCATGCCGATCTCCAGCCGGATGGAAGCGGACGGCAGAAGCCGTACCGAAACGTGCCTGCCGGACACTCGCGTGTCCTGCCAGGCGCCCGCAAGGCTGCGGTAGCGGACCCGGCCGAATTCGTGCTCGCCGAAGGCGCCGGCCTGCAGAATGACGGTGCGGGTTTCGAGGCTGTTCACGTTCACGAGGCGCACCACCGTTCGGGCGCCGTCCATTGTTTCGACCAGCGCGGCCACGTCCTCTGGCAGGCCCGGCCTCTTCTCCTGGGGGTCGAAATAGCGCAGGCGTACCTGGAGCAGCCCGCCGTTGTAGATGGCCTGAGGCCCGCCCAGCGTCAGGTAAACCAGGCCCTGGGTGACCACCGGATTGATGCCGGCCAGGTACTCGCTGTGCAGATCGGGGACCTTGCGGATATCCTGCACCGCCCGGCTCACGCGCAGCCGCCGGAGCACCTCCTGGTCATTGGCCTTGAGGACCCTCTCTGGAAAGCCCGGGTTCCGCCCGGCCAGGTACAGGATGCGCGGCGCCTCGTTCAACTCCTCCTGTTCCTGCATCTTGTCACCGATGTCGCCGTTGCTCACCACCGCCTTCCAATCCATCGCCACATGATTGGGCCGCCAGGCGTACGTCTTGTGGCCGCTGACCGGCATGGCATAGTCGTTGTAGCCGTCGTAGGGCCGGGGCCCACAGCGGTAGCCGGCCAGGACCGTCTCAATCCGCTTCCAATCGCCGGCGTCCATCGACGCGTTCCACAGGTGACTCAGCTCGCGGATCTCCAGGGGACGGTAGTCGAACCAGCCCCGCGGGCCGTACCGGTACGGCACCACCACGTTGCCTTCCACGGTCTTCGCGTTTCTCAGGAGCATCTCGAGTTGCGACCGGACTAAGTCGAGGTAAGCCGGATCCCGGGTCACCAGGTACGCCGTTTCCGAAGCGGTGGTCAGGGCGCCGAGTATCATGTGCAGCGAGTACCGGGCGTTCCAGCCGAACAGCCCGCCCCACCACTGACCGCCGCGCGATCCCCCGATCTCTCCTGCGGGCGCGATGGTATCCGGAACCGTGCCGCCGTTTCTTCGAATCCGTTCCATCCAGGCGCCGGCATACTCCGCAATCCACCGCTTGTACTTCTCTTCACCGGCATACAGGTAGGCCGTGGCCACCAGCGCCGTGGCGCTGAGTGAGATGGGCGTATCGCCTTGTACCACGACGCGGTTGTACAGCCGCTGGATCTCCCGGCGCCGGGCCGGATCTTTCTCCCAGCCCGGCTCGGGTTCGCTCTTCATCAGCGGGTACAAGCTGGCGTGGCCGTGGTTCAGCAGGTACACTGCGTCCTGCTCGAACACGGGACCGGAAGCGCCGGTGAGCGGCGAGCGCATCATCCTGTGCCGGCGATCGTAGTTGGGCGCCTGCGGGTCGTCTCCAATGTACATGGCGGCGAAGCGCCGGGCCCGCTGGGCGTTCTCGGGAACCGCCGCTCCCGTCAGTCCGAGATAGTAGAAGTACTTGTATCCCTCCGAGTGATGGAACCAGTCGTAGCCGGTCACGAACTCGCGCCGGGCGCGTCCCAGGGCTTCAAGCTGGCGGGTGATCGCTCTCCATTGCCGCAGGCTGTGCTCGAGAATGCCGCGGTCGCCGCCGAGAGCGTAAAACAGCGGCCAGTTGGCAAAGACTTCGTACATATCGTCCGGCTTGCCGATCGCCGGCATTTCGCCGCCGGGGCCGGCATACTTGCGAACGAACTCCTCCGCCGCGCGGTTCATCGTCCGGATCAGGCGGCGCTCCAACAAGGCCCATTCCGGCGGCGGCGCCGTCTCCTGCGCCACGATCAACGGCATCTCCGCGCCCCCGGCGCCGCAGCCGAACAGCAGGAGCCAGGCCATCACCCGTCGCACCATCGCCGCGATTATACTCCCCGATGAAAGCGGAACCGGCGCGAGGCTGCCGTCCCGGATGTACAATCAACAACTCGGACCGGGTTACGGATTCCGATCGTGGAGGAAACTGCCTTGACCTGGCGACAGAGGTTCACCGCTTTCACCCGCCGGGACCTGTTCCGCGCCGGCGGATGGCTCGCCTCGCTCAACCTGCTTCCGGGCAGGCGGGCGGCGGCGGCGCCGGCAGCCGCCGGTCCCGGCATCTACCGTTCCATCGGCGTCCGTCCCCTGATCAACTGCACCGGGGCCTACACGATCGTCAGCGGTTCCCAGACCCTGCCGCGGGTAAAGAGAGCGATGGACGCAGCCTCGCGCCATTACGTCCACATGGACGAATTGATGGACGCCGTGGGAAAGCGGCTGGCGGAACTGACCGGCGCCGAATGGGGCATCGTGACCGCCGGCTGCGCGGCAGCCCTGACGCACGCGACGGCAGCCTGCATCGCCGGGGCGGACCCCGAGAAGATGCAGCGGCTCCCCGACCTGGCGGGGCTGAAGAACGAGGTCGTCATCCCCCGCTATTCGCGCAACGTGTACGACCACGCCATCCGCATGCTGGGTGTGAGGATCGTGGAAGTAGATACGCCCGGAGAGCTGACGGCCGCGTTGAACCCGCGAACGGCCATGATCATGATCCTGGCCGGACCCGGCGACGAGGGGCCCCTGGGAACCGAAGCGGTCTCCCGGCTGGCCGGGCCAATGGGCGTTCCGCTCATCGTGGATGCCGCCGCCGAGCATCTCACCGTTCCCAACATTCACCTGCGCCGGGGCGCCGCAATGGTGGCCTACAGCGGAGGCAAGTGCATCCGCGGCCCGCAGTGCGCCGGGCTGCTGTTGGGGCGGAAGGATCTGCTTCAGGCCGCCTGGCTGAACAGCGCGCCCCACCACGCCTTCGGCCGCTCCATGAAGGTCGGCAAGGAGGAGATCATGGGGATGCTGGCGGCGGTGGAGGAGTGGGTGAAACGCGACCACGACGCCGAGTGGAAGAGGTTCGAGGCGTGGCTGGCCTATATCGCCAGGGAGGTCAGCCAGGCGCCCACCGTCCGGACCGAGGTACTGCAGCCGCCGGGGCTGTCCAACCGCACGCCCAGGCTGCTGATCGCCTGGGACGCGGCGCGGGTGGGAATCACGGGCGAAGAGGTCAGAAAGCTGCTCTTCGAGACGGATCCCCGCATCGTCTTCTGGCCGGAGCGCCGCCCGCCGGGCGAGAGTTCGGTCGTCATCTTCCCTCAGATGATGGTCACCGGAGACGAGAAAGTGGTGGCCGAACGGCTGCGCGCGGTCCTCTCCCGGCCGCCGCGGATCCCAAAGCCGGCGCCTGAGCCAGGGCAGCCCGCATCGATCGCGGGGCAGTGGGACGTCCGGCTGGAGTTCGTGCTCGGTTCGGCCGGCCATTCTCTGTTCCTGGAACAGGACGGCGGAAGCCTGAGCGGCACGCACCGGGGCGGCGTCCTCTCCGGAGATCTCCGCGGCGGCGTCGCGGGGAGCGAAGTTCACTTCAGCAGTTCCCACCGTCATGAAGGGACGCGGCTCAGCTACGTTTTCCGCGGCCGGGTCGAGAACGATCGCATGAGCGGGACCGTGGACCTGGGCGAATACGGCAAGGCCCGCTGGACCGCCGAGCGCCACCGCTACGCCGTCTCGGGAGGCCGGCGCTCCGGTGTATGATTGGTTCGTTTGAAGAACTTGAAAAGGAGATTTGGGTTGTGATTTCCAGTCTCTCCCGCCGTTCTGAAGGGACCCGCGTCACACGGCGGGAGATGATGCGCGCCATGGCGGGGGTCTCCGGCTTGCTGGCCTCGCGCCAGGCTCTCTCCGCGGCTCAGCCCAACATGAAGATCACGGGCATGAAGACCTTCGTGGTGGGCAACCCGTGGAAGAACTGGCTCTTCATCAAGGTGGAAACCGACTCCGGCCTTTTCGGCTGGGGGGAGGCAACCAGCGGCCTCGAAACCAAGGCCCCCGAGGCGCAGGTGCACGAACTCAGCCGGTTCGTGATCGGCGAGAACCCGCTGTACCCGGAGCGCCTGTGGCAGAGGATGTACAAGGGCCTGTTCCTCGGCACGAATGTGGCCATGAGCGGCATCGCCATCGCCTGCTGGGACATCCTCGGCAAGAGCTTGAACGCGCCCGTGTGGAAGCTGCTGGGCGGCAAGCTGTCGCCCTCCCTGCGGGTCTACGCCAACGGCTGGTACAAAGGGCCCAGAGAGCCGGGCGCTTTCGCCGAACGGGCCTCGGAGGTCAAGTCGATGGGCTACACCGCCCTGAAGTTCGACCCCTTCGGGAGCGCTTACCGGTTCTTCGATTCCGGCGAAGAGAAGAAATCGCTGGCCATCGTCGCGGCGGTCCGCAGGGCCGTCGGAGACGACATGGACATTCTGGTCGAAGGGCACGACCGCTTCAGCGTCTCGACAGCCATCCGCGTGGGGCGGCAACTGGAAGAGTATCGCCCCATGTGGTTCGAGACCCCGGTCATGTCCAACGACATCGCGGCCACGCTGGAGGTGGCCCGCGCCATCAAGGTTCCGGTGGCCACCGGGGAGCGTTTCAGCCGCCTGCGTGAATTCGAGGAGCTGCTGGCCGGCCGCGCGGTGGACATCGTGCAGCCGGAGACGTTGAAAGTCGGAGGCATCGGCGGAGCCCGCAAGGCGGCCGCCGTGGCCGAAGCCGCCGAGGCGTTCGTCGCACTTCACCAGGCGCAGAGCCCGTACAACACCGCCATCAACGCGCACATCAACGCCACCATTCCCAATTTCCTGATCCAGGAGTGCTTCGACGACTTTCTGGAGCCCTGGGCGCGCGACCTGATGCGCGGCGTGCCCCGGGTCAGGAACGGGTACCTGGAGCCGCCCGATGCCCCCGGCCTGGGCGTCGAGTTTGACGAGAAAGAGATGGCGAAGCACCCCTACGGTTCCAACAACTTCCTGCGCCTCTTCGAGGACGGCTGGGAGAAGCGCACCGGCGGCGTGCGAAAGTAAGAGCGAGAGGCATCCCACGATGAACCCCAACGCGAGCGAGATGGCGCGGCCGCGCCGGCGCGATTTCCTCAAAACGGCCGCGGGCGCGGCCGTGCTCTCCGCAAGCCTGCCCGCCGCCTCCGCGAAAGAACCCTTCCGCGGCGTATACACCATTCCCTCGACGCCTTTCCGGCCGAACGGCGATCTTGACATCCCCGGCTTCCGCCGGGTGGTCGACTTCTGTGTCGCCTGCGGGGCGCACGGCCTGGTGTTTCCCGTGAACGCCAGCGAGTGGTCGGCCTTGAGCGACGACGAGCGCCTCCGGCTGGACCAGGTTTTGGTGGAACGGAATGCCGGCCGCGTGCCGGTGGTGATCGGCGTGAACGCGTCCACCCAGGAGCATGCCGGGCGGTTTGCCGCGCACGCCCGCGAAATCGGCGCCGACGCCGTGATCGCCATGCCTCCCCGCGGCGTGCAGAGCGAGGAAGTGATCTTCAATTTCTACCGGCGAATCGCCGAAGCCGGCCGCTTGCCGGTGTTCCTGCAGGATCACGACCCTCCGGTCGGCACCCCCCTGTCCGTGGAATTCATGCTGCGGATGTGCCGTGAGATTGAATACGTCAGGTACATCAAGGAGGAGACCTCGCCCAGCACTTTCCGGACGACCGCCATCCTCAAGCGAGGGGCCGGGCTCTGCAAAGGCGTGTTCGGCGGCGCCGGCGGGCGCTACCTGATCGAAGAGCATCGCCGCGGCTGCGCCGGCCAGATGCCCGGCTGCCATGTCACCGACGTGGTGGTGGCCCTCTGGAACGCGCTCGAGAAAGGTGACAGGGCGCGCGCCATGCACATCTATAAGGAGATGGCGCCCCTGTTCTTTTTCGAATCCCCGCTGAGCGGCTGTTACAAGGAAGTGCTCTATCGCCGGGGTGTTATCGACTGTCCGCTGAAACGCAACGGGCCCATGCCCATGGATGAGACAGCTTCCCGCTACCTCGACGAGATCCTCAAGGACCTTGCGCCCCTGATGACCTGGAAGAAATGACCGGCGGCGCCGCCGGCCAATGAAAGGAACCATGCCGACATGTCTAAACCGCTGGTCTGCCTGATCGACAGCGCCCTGTCGCCCCCTATCGGGAGCCTCGAACTGGAGCGCGGCGTTCTGGGTGAAGCCGCAGACATCCGGCCTGCCCTGGTGGACGATCCTCGGCAGGACCGGGAACTGCTGCGCAGCGCCGCGGCCTTCATCGTTTTCTCGCCGCTTCCGAAGATCTCCCGCGCGCTGAGGGAGGATTCGGGCCGCCTGCGCGTGGTCGTGCGGGCCGGTGTGGGCTACGACAACGTGGACACGGAGGCTGCCGCCTCGCTGGGCATCCCGGTCTGCAACGTGCCGGACTACGGCACCGAGGAAGTAGCCGACCACGCCCTGATGCTCACCCTGGCGCTGGAGCGGCGCCTGAAGGCCTGCGCCGGCAGCGCGGCGTCGGGCCAGTGGTCCTGGCAGGCGGCCCTTCCCACGCATCGCATTCGCGGGCAGTGCTTCGGCGTGGTGGGATGCGGGAGAATCGGCAGCGCCGCCGCGCTGCGGGCCAAGGCCTTCGGCTTCCGCGTGGTTTTCTACGACCCGTACCTGGCCAGCGGGTACGAAAAGGCCTTGGGCGTGGAGCGGGCCGGCTCGCTGGCCGAACTGCTGGCCGCCGCGGACGTGGTGACGCTGCATGCACCGCTCACTGCGGAAACGCGCGGCATGATCGGAGAGCCGGAGCTGGCTCGCATGAAACCGGGCGCGCTTCTGGTGAATACCGCGCGCGGCCCGCTGGTGCAGGAACGGGCGCTGGCGGCCGCGCTCGGGCGCGGCGCGCTGGGCGGCGCGGCCCTGGACGTGGTGGAAAACGAACCCGCATTTGCGCCCGAACTCCTGGCTCACTCCAACTGCCTCCTCACGCCGCACGCCGCCTTCTATTCGGTGGAATCGGTCGTCGACATGCGATCGGGCGCCGCCTCGATCGTGCGGCGGGTTCTCGAGGGTGGAGCCCCGGTCAACGTGGTCAACGGCGTGGCAGCCGCGCGCGCGGCGGCCTCCTAGAGCGCCGGGCTGGGAGCGGGTTCCGTACCGGCCGCCGGCCGGCTTCGGCCCTTACGGTCCGGTCACGAGGCAGCGCTCTCCCGGCTTCATGACGATCGCTTTGACGCCGGGCGCCTCCGCGGCGCAGCTTTCCAGGAACCGGGCCGGGTCGCCGCCGTGTTCGACGAACATCCAGAAGTGCGAAGCGATGGCGAGACCGGGATTGATGTCGCGCACCATCAGAGCCGCCTCGCGGGCATCCATGTTGCCGTAGGCGCCGTTGATGCACGGAATCAACACGTCCGGGCGGAGCGAGGCGGCGTACTGAAACCGGTCCGGACGGTAGGCGGTGTCGCCGGAGTGGTAGACGCGGATGCCGCCGAAATCCAGAACCACCCCCAGCGCGCCGGGCGCCAGCGTGCCGTGGTCGGCGTACACTCCCGTGACGCCGACGCCGGCCGCCTCCGCCCGCTTTCCTTCTTCCAGCAGGAGGCAGCGGTCGGCGGTCAGACCCATCTGGCGGAAAAGCGTAGTGCATTCGGACGGGCCGGCGAAGCGCGCCGCCGTGCGGCGCGCGATGACCGGAATGGCGTCGGTGTCCGTATGGTCGAGATGCTCGTGGGTACACACCACCAGGTCGGCCTCCACCTCGTCTGCCGCGATCGGGCAGGCCATCATGCGCTTGAAGCCGTAGACCCGCTCCACCGCGTCGGAAAGGTACGGATCCACATAGACCACTTTTCCCGCGCTGTTCTTGAACGCGAAACCCGCCTGCCCGAGCCAGAAGATGGCCAGCGTGCCGGGCTCCACGGAGGTTTGCCGGATGTCGGATGCCAGGGCCGTCATAGTCGTTGCCTCAACGTCTCGTCGTAGTCTCCCAGAAGCTTCTCCCGGATGCGATCCAGGGCGGCGCGGGGACCGCGGAACGCCCATACCTCGCTCACGTCCTCGCAGTGAAGGCGCCCCGTGCCGCCGCCGATCGCCGGGACGTGGTATTCCAGCTCGCTGAAGCTCCCCATCGCATTGTCCACGCTGCACGCCTGAACGGCGTCGCCCGGCTCATGCGGTTGTTCCGCCGGCGCATCGGCGTACTCCCCGGAAGGGTCCACCTTGAAGTTCCGGATGACCAGGCTGGCCCGTTCGCCCGAGCCACAGCAGTAGCCGGCCCGGCCGGCCGCCGCGACGGCGCGGACCCCGATCTTGTGCGCGCCGCGCGCGTGCATCCGCCAGCGCACCGCCCGGCCCGACACCTCGAGGTCCGCGGCGGGAATCGAGCCGAAGTACAGGCGCGGCTCGCTTCGGGAATAGGTGGGGATGATCATCTTGCCGCCGTGCGGCATCTGCAGCAGGCTCCAGAGTCCCACGCGCCCCTGGCCGCCCGTGATCGCCAGCGACGTCCGCTGGCTGTAGCCCGCATACCGGACCCGGCCGGCGTCAGCCGGATCCGTTTCATGCCGCAGCGGGTTGGCCGCCGGCGTGACCCGTTTCCGCACCTCCAGATCCACCCTGCCCTTCGAACGGTACAGGTCCAGGGAGAGCCGGCTCACCAATTCCGGTGCGCCGTCACATTCCTCCACCCGGTAGCAGCCGGGGTCGAGTTGCCGCGGCTGGAAGTAGCCGGAAGGATCCAGGTCGGGGTAACGCGGAAAGAAGATATCCAGCTCGGGCGCGATCCAGGTGCGGTCTCCGCCCGAATTCTCCCATTCGCCGCCGGCATAGAAGTTCCGCGCCGCGGCGGCCGATTCGAGCGCCGGGTGGGTCCAGTAGAAGTTCTCGTCGTCTCCCGCGGCAAACAGGCCGATCACGCGCCCGCCGTGCGGCAGCAGGAGAATCCGTCCTCCATCCGCGGCCAGGATCGCCCGGGTGGGTTTGCCCGCCCCCTCCAGCGACGCAGTCAGGTCCCTGTAGTTCAAGGCCGCCTCCTTTCACACCCCCGGGACATATCCGGTCCCGAAGCGGGCGCTGGATTCGCTCCGAAAGTCGCGGATCAGGGACATCAGCGCGGTGGTGCCGCCGTCTGCCACGATGGTCTGGCCGACAATGAACTGGGCATCGTCCGAGCAAAGGAACGTGGCGAGCTTGGCGATCTCCACCGGGAACCCCGGGCGGCCCAACGGCACGGCATCCCTGGCGCCTTCCATGGCCGATTCCACGGTGCTCCCCGGCACCGCCCTGCTATGGTTCTCCACTACCACCCAGCCGGGCGCGATGGCATTGACACGCACGCCCTTGTGCGCCAGTTCGATTCCCAGCACGCGGGTTTGCGCGATGATGGCGCCTTTGGTGCCCGCGTACACGGAATGCTCCGGGGCGCCCGCCAGGCCGTGGACCGAGGTGAGATTCACGATCGCCCCGCCGCCGTGTTCCACCATGTAGGCAGCCGCCCGCTGCATCAGGAAGAACTGCGCCCGGACATTGACGTTGTAGATCACGTCATACTGCTCGGGCGTCACCTTCAGCAGCGGCTTGTTCATGGTGATGCCGGAGTTGTTGATCAGGCAGTCCACGCCCCCCAGGAAATCCAGGGCGCGGCCGGCGAATTGGAATACATTCTCCAGGCCGGCGAGGTCGGCGCCGAAGGCCTCGGCTCTTCTTCCCATGGCGCGTATCTCCCCGGCGGCGCTGTCCGCGCCCGCGCCGCTGTGGGCGTAGTGCAGCGCCACGTCGGCGCCCTGGCGGCCGAATTCGAGGGCGATCTCGCGCCCGATACCCGTGCCCGATCCGGTGACAATCACTTTCTTTCCGAGGAATCGCGTATTCATGTCGGCTCCGTTCTATGGATCAAATGACCGTTAGCCTCCGTCACTGCCGGGACATTGACAGCGCCGGGGGCGAGTGCTAATCGAAGGAGATGCCCATTACTCCGCCCAACCATGGCCTGCGCGTCGATCTGCGGGGCAAGGCCGCTCTTGTGACCGGCGCCGGCGACGGTATCGGCCGTGCCATCGCGCTGGCCTATGCGGCCAACGGAGCCTCGCTCGCCGTCAACGACCTGGAAGGCCGCGGCGGGTCGACCGTCGAGGAGGCCCGGCAGCTCGGCGCGGAAGCCGAGTTCATCCCCGCGGACGTCAGCCGGCGCGAGGAGGTGGAACACCTCGCCGCGGCCGCCGAAGAGCGCTTCGGCCGCATCGATATCCTGGTGAACAACGCCGGTGTGAACACGCCCGGCGAACAAAGGCGGCCCATCCACGAATACGACGAGTGCGAATGGCGGCGCATCCTTTCGGTGGATCTGGACGGCGTGTTTCATGGCTGCCGCGTGGTGGCTCCCGGTATGGCGGCGCGCAGGGCGGGCGTCATCATCAACATCGCCTCGATCATGGGCGTGGTGCCCATCCGCCTCCAATCGGCTTTCGCGGCCGCCAAGGCCGCCGTGCTCCATTTCACGCGCTCCATCGCGCTCGAGCTGGCGCCCCTCGGCATCCGCGCGAATGCCATCGCGCCCGGCTCCATCCTCACCCGCGGCACCACGGCTTTGTTCTACAATCCGGAGAAACAGGCTTTGGCGGCGGACCTGTTGAGCCACATCCCGCTCGGCCGGCCGGGCGCTCCCGAGGAAATCGCTTCCGCCGCGCTGTTCCTGGCATCGGATGCGTCTTCCTACATGACCGGCGCCGTCATGGTCGTGGACGGCGGCTGGACGGCCGGTTTCGCCCGCGACTGGTGAAGTCCGCTCAAGATTTCGCTTGACTCTCCGGGGGCAGCAGCAGCAGGCCCGGGTTTTCCAGCGCCTCCGCCACACTCGCCAGGAAGCGGGCGGCCTGCACGCCATCGATCACCCGGTGGTCGGCGGTCACCGTCACGAACAAAGTCGGCCGGACCGCCGCCGCGCCCTTCACCGCGACCACCCGCTCGCGCACGCGGCCGGCGGCCACCAGAACGCTTTCCGGCGGATTCAGAATGGCCTGGAACTGGTCCACCCCGTACATGCCGAGGTTGGAAAGAGTGGCGCCGGCGTCGCCCATGTCGTCCGGCCGCAGCCGCGAAGCACGGGCCCGCTCCACCAGCGACTGCCGCCGGCGGGCCAGTTCAGTGATCTCCGATCGATCGACCTCGCGCAGAACGGGAACGGTCAGCCCGTCCTCCAGGGCGACGGCCAGGCCGATGTTCACCCCGCGATGCGGGCGAATCTCCCCGTCCACCCAGCCGGCATTGACCGCCGGGTGATCCCGGACGGCCAGCGCCACCGCTTTCAATAGCAGGTCGGTCAGACTCAAGGCCGGCAGGCCGCGCTTTTCCAAAGCCGCCTGATAGGTGCGCTTGACGGCCAGAAGTTCTCCCGCATCCACTTCGCGCGTAACGTAGAAGTGGGGCGCGGTCCGGAAACTCGCGGTCATGCGCTCGGCGATGACGCGGCGCAGCTTGGGAACCGGCGCCGTCCGCCCGGCGGGCGCCGGGAGTTCCACCGCCGGAGCCTGCGCCTCCGCGGCCCGCAGGACATCGGCTTCCACGATCCGCCCGCCTGCTGCGGAAATTGCCGCCAGATCGACGCCCAGCCTGCGGGCGGCCGCCCGCGCGCGCGGCGATGCCGGCCGCCGTACCCGCGCCGGGCTCTCCAGGGCGCCGGCAGCGGTCTCCAGGCTCTCGCCTCGCCGCAGATAGCGGCCGATCACGTGAGCCACGGGCAGCGGGTCGTCCGCCGGCGGCATGGCCTCAATCAGCGTTCCGGCCTCGCTGGCTTCGACCTCCATGTTGGATTTGTCGGTCTCCACCTCGAACAGGGGTTCGCCGGCCTCGAATGTCTGCCCCACCTGCTTGCACCATCGCAGCAGCTTGCCCTCGGTCATGGTGAGACCGAGTTGCGGCATCACCAGGTCAACCGGCATGCGCCTCCTCGCCCCTCACCGCGGCCCGCACGGCCGCCGCGATCTTCTCCGGAGACGGCAGCAGCGCCGCCTCCAGGGGAGGACTGAAAGGATGGGGCGCCTGCAGCATCGACACGCGCGCAATCGGGGCATCCAGGAAATCGAACCCTCTGGCCGCCACCCGCGCCGCGATCTCGGCTCCCACGCCGCAGGTCTCGTGAGCCTCGTCGGCGATTACCAGCCGGCCGGTCCTGGCCACCGACTTGAGGATCGACTCTTCGTCCAGCGGGACCAGCGTGCGCAGGTCCAGCACCTCAACCGATATGCCTTCCCCTTCCAGGATGGATGCGGCCTGCAGGGACTTATGCACCATCAGCGCGGTTGCGGCTATGGTGGCGTCGCGGCCGGCGCGCGCGATAGCGGCCTGCCCGAAGGGCGTCAGGTACTCTCCTTCGGGAACCGGGCCCTTCTGGTTATACAGTCCCTTGTGCTCGAAGATCATTACCGGGCAGCGCTCTCGCAGCGCGGTCTTCCACAATCCCTTGGCGTCAGCCGGGCTGGAAGGCACCGCCACCTTCAAGCCCGGCACGTGCATGAACCAGGGGTACAAGCTGCCCGAGTGATGCGCCCCGGCCGAACGGACCACGCCGAAGGCCGCCCGGACAATCAGCGGCACCTCGATTCGCCCTCCGGAGATGTAGTGCACCTTGGCCGCCTGGTGGACCACCTGGCTCATGGCTTCGGCGATGAAGTCGGCAAACATGAGATCCGCCACGGGGTGCATGCCCGCCATGGCTGCACCCACCCCCGCGGCGGTGAAACCGAGTTCGGAGATCGGCGTGTCACGCACGCGCTCCGGCCCGAACTCGTCGTACAGGCCCTTGGTCTGGGTGAAATTCCCGCCCCGAGCCCCGATGCCCTCGCCCATGTAGAAGATGGCCGGGTCGCGGCGCATCTCCTCGCGCAGGGCCTCCACGGTGGCTTCGACGAACGTGATCTCGCGGGCCGCCGCCCGCCCCGCTAGCGCGCCCATACCGCCTCCGCGCTTCCGGCCGCTTCGGGAAAGACGTGGCGCAGCGCCTCGGCCGCATCCGGCAGCGGGCTCGCCAGGGCGAACTCGACCGCGCCGGCAATCATTTCCTCTACTTCCCGTTCGATGTCCTGGAGCGCCGTTTCCGCAGCCTCGGCGCGCTCGATCAGGCGCGCCCGCTCCAGCGCAATCGGGCAGCGCTTCTTCCAGGCCTCCACTTCCTCGCGGCTGCGATACCCCGTGCCGGGATCGCCCTCGTGATGGCCGAGAAAGCGGTAGGTGCGGCATTCGAGCAGGCTGGGGCCGCCGCCGGACCGCGCCCGCGCCAGGGCCTCGGCTGCGGCCGCCGACACGGCCTCCACGTCGTTGCCGTCCACGGCCGCTCCCGGCATGCCGTAAGCGGCTGCGCGGCTGGAGATGTCCTGATTCTTCGTGGCCATCCGCAAGGGAGTCTGGGTAGCGTACAGGTTGTTCTCGCAGACGAACACCACGGGCAGGTTCCAGACGCCCGCCAGGTTGAGGCCTTCATGGAAGGCCCCGTGATTCGCCGCGCCGTCCCCGAAAAAGGCTACCGCCACCTGCCCGGACCGCCGCAGTTGCGCGGCCAGCCCGGCGCCCGCGGCCACCGGAATCCCCGCGCCGACCAGTCCATTGGTGCCGAGAAACCCTACGTCCGGCGCGTACAGGTGCATGCTTCCACCGCGCCCGCCGGAGCAGCCGGTGGCCTTGCCGAACAGTTCGGCCATCACCTCACGGGCGGAGATGCCTTTCGCCAGGGCGTGCCCGTGGCCGCGGTGCGTGCTGGTCACGTAGTCTTCGCGGCTGAGATGCAGGCAGACGCCTACCGCCACGGCCTCCTCACCCACATACAGATGGATGAATCCCGGCATCTCTCCGCGGCGGTACAGTTCCTGGGCTTTCAATTCGAAGCGGCGCAGCAGCAGCATACGCCGGTAGGCCTCCAGGAAGAGGCCTGGCTGGGTTGTGGGGGTAGCCAAATGATCCGTCTCCGGAGGCTTCAGATTAGCGACCCGGTTTGGCGGAAGTCAAACCCGCACCCGTGCGCCCAAGCCTGGCGCTATGCTATCCCCGGAGGCGACCGGATGAACCGCAGGGAGTTTGTCAGCGCTTTGACGGCGGCGTCCTTCGCGGCGCGGGAGGATGATACGGCGGCTCGCTGGAGCGAGTCCTTCCCCGCCCGGCCGCCGTTCTCCTTCGTCTATGGCGGCCGCCCTTCCGCGGCTCTGCTGCCGCGGTGGAAAGCCGAGGTCCGGACTTCACCAGTCGACTCCGCGCGAACGCGGCGGGAGGTCGCCTACACGGATCCCGCCACTGGCCTGGAAGCGCGCGCGGTGGTCACCCTTTACAGGGATTTCCCTGCCCTGGAATGGGTCCTTCATTTCACCAACACCGGCAGGACCGACACGCCCGCTCTGGCGGATATACAGGCGCTGGATCGCACGCTGCGCGCGCCGGGCGGCGATCCGCTGATTCACTACGCCAAGGGGGCCGTCTGCTCCATGGACGACTTCATGCCCTTGCGGCGGGCACTGAACCAAGGCGGTCATCTGCGGCTGCGGGCCGGGGGCGGGCGCTCATCGAGCGACTACCTGCCCTTCTTCAACCTGGAGACCCGCGACGGAAACGGCGTCATGATCGGCATCGGCTGGTCGGGCGAGTGGGCGGCCGCATTCACCCGCCAGGCCGGGCCCGAGTTCAGGGTGCGGGCCGGAATGGACCGCACCCACGTGAGGCTGCGCCCCGGAGAGCAGATCCGCACTCCCCTGATGCTCGTCCTGTTCTGGGAGGGTGGCGACCGCCTGCGCGGCCACAACTTGCTGCGCCGCTTCATCCTCAAGTACCACCGGCCCTCGGCGGCCGGAAAGCCGGTGGATATGCCGTTGTGCAACGGCAACTGGGGCGGCACCAGCGCGGCCGACCACCTGGAGAACATCCGGCGTATCGCGGACCACCGCCTGCCCATGGACTACTACTGGATCGACGCCGAGTGGTTCGGCAAAGGCCCCTGGCACGTGAACCCCGGCAACTGGACCGTCAAGAAAGCGCTGTATCCGGACGGCTTCAAGCCCATCAGCGAGGCCGCCCGCCGGGCCGGGCTCAAGCTGCTGTTGTGGTTCGAGCCGGAACGGGTCTGCGAGGGCACCGCGTGGGACCGCGAGCATCGCGCGTGGCTGCTGGAAGTGCCCAAGGCGAAGCGGGTCTACAACTGGGGAGCCTCGCAGGCCGATCCCGCATGGGTGGTGAACGAGAGCTATCGCAACCAGATCCGCGAGAACGACCGCCTTTTCGATCTGGGCAATCCGGACGCCCGCCGGTATCTCACCGATTTCGTCTCGTCCCGGATCGAAGAGTTCGGGCTGGACTGCTTCCGCCACGACGCCAACATCGCTCCGCTGGAATTCTGGCGCGCGGCCGACGTTCCGGACCGGCAGGGCATACGCGAGATCCGCTGGGTGGAAGGCTTGTACTCCTTCTGGGACGAACTCCTGCGCCGCCACCCCAGCCTGATCATCGACAACTGCGCCAGCGGCGGGCGGCGCATGGACCTGGAATCGCTCAGCCGGACCCTGCCGCTCTGGCGCACCGATTTCCCCGCTCATCCGACCGCCAAGCAATGCCACACCCATGGCCTGCTCCACTGGGTGCCGCTCAACGCCACCGGAGCGGGGAATCTGTCCCGCAACAGCCGGTATCCCGTGCGCAGCAGCATGTCCAGCGGAATGAATTTCGGACTGTTCGGCCGCGGCGATGCCCCGCAACAGGCCGCCGCCCTGAGCGAATTCCCGTTTGACGAGGTCCGGCGGACCCTGGAGCAATACCGCTCGATCCAGAAGTACTTCTACGGCGACTACTACCCGCTGACCGAATACTCGCAGGCGGAGGACGCCTGGATGGCCTATCAGCTCGATCTGCCTGAACGCCGGGAGGGCTTGCTCGTGGTGCTCAAGCGGCCCCTGAGCCCCCTCCTTGCGGCGTCGTTTCCGCTGCGCGCCCTCGCCGGGGACGCGCGCTATGAGCTGCTGAACCTGGATAGCGGCGAATCCACCCGCGCCACCGGCGCCGAGCTGATGCAGCGCGGTTTCGAGCTGCGGCTGGAGGAGAAACCCGCTTCGGCGCTGATCCGTTACCGCCGGCTCGCCTAGGCCGGCGCTTCAGGAAAGAGAAACTGCCCGCGAGTTGCCGTAGGCCATGAGCAGCGCGGCCAGCAGCAGCAGGGCGATGCCCGAGTACATCTGCCGGCGCGGCCCCGCCGGTACGCCCTTCCACTCCCCGCTCAGAAATCCCACCGCCTGGTTGCCCAGAATCTGAAGGGCCTGGTAGATGCCCCAGCCAACCGAAGCACCCAGGGCGCCGAGCACGAGGTTGCCGTTGCCGAGCAGCGCGATGGCGGCGCAGAACTGCACGCCCATGATCGCCGGAAAGATCATCTCCCGGGGGACCCGCACCAGCAGCTTCCAGCTCCGGTTGCGGGTCAGCAGGTAACCGGAAAACGCGAGATTGACCAGCACGCCGCCCAGCATGCCCACCGCCCACACGGCGAAGGTCGAGGCCGCCTCGCCGGCGCCGCGCTCCCGCATGGCGCTGACGATCGGGCCCTGGCTATAGGCGAAAGCGAAATTGGGCCCGGTCGACAGGATGCCTGCCACGATCACCATGATCAGGCCGGTGGCGAAATTGCCCGAGGTGGGCTGCGAGTGCCGGAGCGCGCGGTCCCGCCCGAAGCCGGCCAGCGAGATCAGCACCACGCCGGCGAGCATCACCGACACTCCCGCCAGCACCACCAGGCCGGCCGGAGAGGTCAGATCCGGCGCCTGGGCGAACAGCCCGGAGCCCTTGAACAGCATGGGTACGGTGACCCCCAGCGACAATCCCAGGCCGCCCAGGATACCGCCGGTGAGCGCCACGCCGATGCGTACGAAACAGAGCGTGCATAGAACGTTGGCGACGCCCCACCCCAGAGCGAAGAGGTTGGCTTTCAGCAGCGCGGAAAGCGGCACCGAGGACAGCGCCGCCCACGCCCCCGGACAGAAAAGCAGGGTAACCGCCCAGGGAAGGAGGCCTACCCCGATCAGCATGCCAACAAAAAGCCAGTGCTCGAAACCGTACTTCCGAAGCGCTTTGAGCGTCCAGGCTCCGGATCCCATGCTCAGCCCGGCCAGGGCTACCATCAGGCTTCCGACAATCGTGTTCATGCGGGTCGCACCGCCGCCGGCTGTTCCATCCCCGGTGGTGAGAGCACTCTACCACAGGAAATGGTCATCAGGGGAAGAACGCAGTCTTGCCCCGAGACCTTGGGCATGGATCGGCCCGATTGCGACCGCTCCCCCCGTCGCGGCCCGGTGGCGCACCGGTACCGGAGGTTAACGATATTGGACAATTCGGGCCCTCTACTTTTGTGCGCACCCCGGATATACTGTCTGGTCGCGTTTTGCCGGAAAGGAACATCCCATGAACCGCCGTGATTTCCTGCGCTGCGCGGCCGGGGCTTCGGCCTCCCTGGCGCTGCCCAGGCGCGCGCTCCCGCTCAATCCCCCGCCCCTCAGGATCACGGGGATGAGCTTCCTGCGCCTCCGCTTCCCCGGACGGACGCCTCGCCGCCGCAACGCCACCATTGAAAGCGGGGGCGGCCCCCCCGGCATGACCCAACTCGAGATCCACACCGACGCGGGCATCACCGGGCGCAGCATCCCGGCGGGAGGCAGCGAGATCATCACCGGCCAGTTGCTGCCGCGCATCCTGGGGATGAACCCGTTCCACATCGAGGCCCTGTGGGACCGCATGTACCGCCACAACCGCAAGCCGGTGGCCAAGGGGTTGTACATATCGGCCATGGGTTCGGTGGACATCGCCCTGTGGGACATTATCGGCAAGGCCCTCGACGCCCCGGTGTGCGCCGTTCTGGGTCTGTTTGCCGAAAAAGTCCGCGTGTACGCAGCGGGCGGCTACTACGAAGAGGGCAAAGGCATCCCCGAGTTGGTGAAGGAGATGGAGAGCTACGTCGGCGAAGGCTTCCGCGCGGTGACGATGAAGGTCGGAGGCGAGCCGATGGACGTGGATGCCGAGCGCGTCCGGGCCGTCCGGGAGGCGATCGGCGCGAAGATCGACCTGATGATCGACGCCAACAATCGCTGGACCGGATTCGAGGCAGTCCGCTTCGGCCGCATGGTCGAAAAGTACGACCCCTACTGGTTCGAAGAGCCCGTGGAGGCGGACGACTTCGAGGGCTCCGCGCAAGTGCGCCGGGCACTCTCCATCCCCATCGCTTCCGGCGAGAACGAATTCACGCGCTGGGGCGCCCGCGACCTCATCCAGGCCGGCGCCGTGGATATCCTGCAGTGCGACACGGTTCTCGCGGGCGGCATCTCCGAGGGGCGCAAGATCGCCGGCCTGGCCTCGGCGCATCACGTCCCGGTCTCGCCGCACGGCAGCCCGCACATGGCCGTTCATCTTCTCGCTTCGCTGCCCAACGCGCTGATCATGGAGACCTATCCCGCGGTGGAGAGCCGGCACAACCTGGCCCTGCCTCTGTTTCCAGTGAAGAACGGGTATATAGAGGTTCCGAAAAAGCCGGGACTGGGCATCGATCCGGATCCGGAAATCGTGAAGAAGTATCGGGTAAGCTGAGAGTCTTATCGGGAGAGATGGAATCATGAGTTGGAATCGGTTCACCGGGCTGCTGCTGGCCGCCCTGTGCGCGCGCGCCCTCCTGGGGGTGGAGTTGCACGTCTCCATGCAGGGCAGCGACGCGAATGACGGCTCCGAGGCGAAACCGTTGCGCACCATTTCCGCCGCGGCGCGCGCGGCGCAGCCCGGCGACGTTATCACTGTCCACGCGGGCGTCTACCGCGAGCGGATCACGCCTCCGCGGGGCGGCGAATCCGACAGCCGGCGGATCACCTATCAGGCCGCGCCGGGAGAAGTGGTGGAAATCAAGGGGTCGGAAGTGGCGCGCGACTGGAAACCCTACCGCGGCGACGTCTGGAAGCTGACCCTGCCCAATTCCTTCTTCGGCGCCTATAACCCATATAAGGACCTGATTGAGGGCGATTGGTTCACCGGCAAGGGCAGGCCGCATCACACCGGCGAGGTCTACTTCAACGGCAAGCCGCTGCTCGAGGCCCAACAGTTGGAAGGAGTGCTGAACCCCCAGCCGTACGCCGACGCCCGCGACCGCGAGGCTTCGCTGTGGACCTGGTACACCGAGAGCGACGCGGAAAACACCCACATCTACGCCAACTTCCACGGCAGGAATCCCAACGAGGAGCTGGTGGAAATCAATGTCCGCGACAGTTGTTTCTACCCCGCCGCGCCGGGGCGGAACTTCATCACCGTCCGCGGCTTCCGCCTCCGGCATGCCGCCACCCAATGGGCCGCGCCGACGGCCGAGCAGATCGGGCTGATCGGCACTCATTGGAGCAAGGGCTGGATCATCGAGAACAACGTGATCAGCGATTCGCGCTGCTCCTGCGTAACGCTGGGCAAGGAGCGCGCCACCGGCCACAACGTCTGGACGCGCAATCCCGCCAAGGATGGGGCGACCCACTACAACGAAGTGATCCTGCGGGCGCTGGAGATCGGGTGGTCGCGGGAGAATATCGGCTCGCATATCGTCCGCAACAACACCATCTACAATTGCGAGCAGGCCGGCATCGCCGGAAGCATGGGAGCCGTCTTCAGCAGGATCACCGGCAACCACATCTACAACGTCTGGCACCGGCGGCAATTCACCGGCGCCGAGATGGGCGGCATCAAGCTGCACGGCGCCATCGATGTGCTGATCAAGAACAACCGCATACACAACGCCGGGCGGGGTTTGTGGATGGACTGGATGGCGCAGGGCGCCCGCATCACTTCGAACCTGCTTTACGACAACACGACCGACGATCTTTTCGTGGAGGTGAACCACGGCCCGTTCCTGGTGGACAACAACATCTTCCTGTCGCCCATCAGCCTGCAGGACTGGTCCGAGGGCGGAGCCTACGTCCACAATTTCATGGGCGGCAGGGTGGTGAGCCGGACGGAGTTGAACCGCTGGACGCCCTACCACCGCCCGCACTCGACCGCGCTGGCCGGCGTGACTCTCACCAACGGCGGCGACAACCGTTTCTACAACAACATCTTCAACGGCGGCGTGGAAGCGTCCCCGGCTTCGGAAGCCTCGCGGAACACCGCCTTCAACGGGTACGGCACGTGGGTCTACGACATCCGCAAGTTTCCATCGCGAATGGGCGGCAACGTTTATCTCCACGGCGCACGCCCCTATTCCAGGGAGCCGGGCCCGCTGGTTCTCAAGGAGGCCGATCCGAAGCCCCGCGTGGACGATGAAGGCGAGAGTGTCTACCTTCACCTGGTCCTCGATCCCGCCTTGGCTCAGGCCGGCACGGTGCCGGTCACAACCGAACTCCTGGGCAGAACCGTGGTGGCCGAAGCCGGCTACGACGAGCACGACGGAGCCCCGCTGGTGATCGACACCGATTATTTCGGAAAGCCTCTCGGCGCCACGCGCCGCGCCGCCGGTCCCTTCGCCAGTCCAGGCAGCGGCGAAGTCAGGCTGCGGGTCTGGTGAGCAATGCTTGCGGCGCACGTTCTCAACGTGCCGTGACGGCACTCCTGCCGCCGCGCTTCTGAAGGAAGCCCTGGACGAAACGATCGGCAGGCGCCGGTTTCTGGGAGGGATGGCGAGCGTCCTGGCCGCACCGGCGGTGCGGCCGAATATCGTCCTGATCCTGGCGGACGACCTCGGCTACGGAGATACCGGGCGCGAACCGGAAAGGATCAAGCGTCTGGCCGCACTGCTGGAACGCAGCCGCGCCGCCGGCCGCACCTCTCCTTTGCGGTAGCGTCATCCTTGCCGGCGATTGCCGCCTCGCCCAACCCCCTGACTTCTCCGCGTATGATCTTAAGGGAAAGTTTCTTTATGAGAATCGCGATTTGCGGGGTCTTCTTCTTCACTCTGTGCTGCCCGGCGGCCGGTCCCGGCTGGAAGCCGCTCTTTAACGGCCGGAACCTGGATGGATGGGAGGTCCGGGGAGAGTGCCTCTGGACGGTGATGGAAGACGGCGTTCTCCTCGGCCAGCGCGCGCATACGAACGTAGCCAGCCCGTTCCCCTCGCCCTGGCCCATCGATGCGAAGGCGTACCGATCCTGGCTGTACCGCCAGGCCTGGCTGTACACGACGGGCGAATACGGCGAGTACGACCTGCACATCGAGTATTGGATTCCGCCCCGCGGCAATGGCGGCGTCTCCATACGCGACCGCTCCCGCGCGCACCATGCTATCGGCGAGCCGGACACGGCCCGTCCGGAGCTGGCCGCTTTTCCGAAAACCACCCCGGCCCACATCGGCTACGAGATCCAGATCACCGACACCGACGAAAAGTATCCTTCAGGAAGCATCTACAGCCTGGTGCCGGCCGTAGCCGGCCTGCAGCGCTCCGGCCGGTGGAACAGCCTGGACATCGAATCGCGCAATGAGCGGATCCTGGTGCGGGTGAACGGCCGGCTGGCCGCGGAGGGTCCGGGCGATCCGGCGCGGTCGAAGACAGGCCCCATCGGTCTGCAACTCCACGACCAGTTCACCTTCGCGATGTTCCGCAACATCCGCATCCGTGAGATCCGCTGAATCCATGACCGGCCTGCGATTGCTGATCGGGCTGGCGCTGCTGGCGCCGGCAGGCCCCCTCGCCGCCGAAGTGCGCTGGGAAGTCTCCACCCGCGAAGCCGACGGCGCAAGGCTCATCACGGCTACTGCCATCAACACCGGAACGGCGCCCGCGCCCCTGGGGCGCTTCAAGCTGGCGGAAGAACACCTGAACCTGAGCGCTGATGCGGTCGCCCTGGTGATGTCCGGCTGGCAGGGGCCGTCGGGAGTCCGGAAGATTCGCGGAGCCGGACCGCTGATCAGCAAGACCCTGGTCCAGCTTTTTGACGGCAGCCAGGCCTGGCACGCGGGCTTCGTAACCTTCGACCGGGTGAGCACGGAACACGAGGTTCGCTGGGACGAGGATCGCCAGGCCGTGGTGGTGTCCTCCTACTGCGACTTCGAGAACTACCCTCTCCCGCCGGGCTCCCGCGTGGCTGCCGAAACACTGCGCATCGAGGCGGGCCCCGACCCCTACGCCGGCCTGGAGCGCTGGGCCGATGCGGCGGCGGCTCACTATCGGCCCCCGTTGTGGCCGAAGACGCCGGCCGGATGGGTGGGCTGGTCGTGGGTGGACGGGTTCAACGTCGAGCGCTACGAAGACGTCGTCCGCCGCAACGCCCGCGCCATCCGCCGGAAACTGGCCGGCTTCGATATCGAATATATCTGGGTCAGTCTCGGAAACCTGGAGGGCCGCCGCCCCGGAGCCTGGCTGCGGTGGAACCGCACGCTCTTTCCCAGCGGCCCCGAAGCGCTGGTCCGCGACCTGGCCGGCCTCGACTTCAAACTGGGGCTGTGGGCCGGAGCCTACTGGCTGAACTCGCACCTGACCGACGATATCGCCAGGCTCCGCGATGCCTTCCTGTTGAGCGGCGGCAGGCCGATCACCGTGCCGAGCTCCCAATGGGGCGATTCCTATGTGCTCGACCCCACCCATCCCAAAACGAAGGAACACCTGGCCCGCGTATTCGAAACCTACCGGAAGTGGGGTATCCGCTACTACATGATCGACTTCCTCAACGCGATCGGCGGATCCATACCCGGAACCTTCCGGCCGGACCGCTTTCACGACCGCAGCCTGATTCCCGGCCCGCAGACCTTTCGGGAAGGGTTGAAGACCATCCGGCAGGCTGCCGGTCCCGACACCTATCTGCTCTCCAGCACGGGGCCGACCTTGCAGGGCACCGGCCTGGTGAACGCGGCCCGCGTCGGGAACGACTACGGCGAAGGGCGGCCCATGGACGGACCCGGCAAGGGCTTCTACCCCGCCACCTTCACCATCAACAACCCGTCCTACTGGACCTCGCACCGGCGCGCCACCGACGCCTGGGCCTCGCATTTCTTCACCCACCGCCGTCTTTTCCTGGCCGACTCGGGCAACGTCCTGACGGTGGACAAGCCCGTGCCGCTGCCGGACGCCCGGATCTCGACGGCGATCTTCGGGCTGAACGGCGGACCGGTGATGCTGGGCGACGACATCGCGCGCATCGATCCGGCACGGCTCGAGTTGATCAAGCTCGTCTTCCCGCGCCTGCCGGAGAGTGCCCGGCCGCTCGACCTGTTCGAGGCGCCCGACCCGGATTACCCTAAGGTCTTTCACCTTCGCGTGCGGCGCGAGTGGGACGAGTGGGATCTGGTGGCGGTCTTCAATTACAGCCAGGAGCCGCTCACCCGGACCATCGATTTCACACGCCTGGGACTCGACCCCGCGCAGACCTACCTGGTCTGGGATTTCTGGAACACGAAGCTGCTCGGCGCCAGCCGGCCCGGCTTTAGAGCGACGGTGGCGCCCCAGTCGGCCGGGCTGTGGCGCATCTCGCGCCGGCGGCCGCACCCCTGGCTGCTCTCCACCGACATGCACATCCGGCAGGGGCAGGCCGAAATCGAATCGTGCCGATGGGACGCAGCGAAGAAGGCCCTGGCCATCCGGGCGCGGCGCCCGCCCGGCAACCGGGGCAGCGTCTACATCACCGTGCCGAAGGACCTGCCGGTGGCGGAGCCCGGAGGCCTCTGGATCGCGAAGGACGCCGCCAGCGGCACGCTCGTCGTACGCTGCGACTTCGAGTTCAAAGACGGCAGCGCGGTCGAGCGCGAGGTGCGTTTCTGAAGTCCTATGGCAGAGGCGCCTGTCCGGTCGTCACGTACTGCTCGAGCCAGCGGTTGACGGTGTCGGTCTGCTCGGGCACCCGGTTGTGGCCCGTCTCCAGGGCCAGCACCAGGCGCTTGGGCGCCCCGATCACGTTGTAGGCCGCGTACATCGAAGTGGGCGGGCAGGTCTGGTCGTTGTAGCCCCACGTGTACAGGCCGGCTGCCTTTACGCGCCGCGCGAAATTCACCACGTCGTAATACGCAGCCGTGGCCAGTTTCTCCGGCGTGCGGTGCGAGCCCTCGCCCGCGGCCCGGAAGACGTGCGGCCACCCTCCGGCGCGGTCCGCGGTATACCCGGCCATGTCGGAGAGCGCCGGATAGGACGCTGCCAGCGCCTTCACCCGTGGATCCAGGCCGGCGGTGATGATCGACAGCGCGCCCCCCTGGCTTCCGCCCGTCACCGCCAGATCGCGTCCGTTCCATTCCGGCAGCGAGGTCAGGTAGTCGTTGGCGCGCAGGCAGCCAAGGTAGACGCGGCGGTAGTAGTAGCGCTCGCGCGAATCCAGGTTGTAGGCCCAGTATCCGTTCAACGCGCCGCTGCCCAAAGCCGCGTAGACGGCCGGATCGAGCGTCAGCGGGATGCCGTGGATGCCGATGGCCAGCGTGATGGCCCCCTTTTCCGCCAGGCCGGTCAGCGGCCCGATCTTGTGGACGCCCGCGCCCGGCACGCTCAGCACGGCCGGGTACTTCCCCGGCGCCCGGGGCATCGCCAGCATGCCGAACACGCGCGACCGCCCGGTGTTCGCCATGCTGACATGGTACACGTCCACCGTGGCAGTGGAAAGCTCGGGGATCAGAGTCCGCCGCGCGTCCATCGGCACTTTGGCAAGTTCCTCTTTTCCTGCCGTCCAGAACGAATCGAAGTCCTCCGGATCGCGCGCCACCGGCTGGATCTTCTCGGGTGCGAAAGCGGCGGTCGCGATTCCCTGGTACGTATACTCGCCCTCCGTCACCCTGGCGATGCAGCGCAGGAATCCCGGGCCCGGCATCGTGCCGCCGTCAATGCGCAGGCCGCCTCGCGGCAGCGCCGCGGTCCGCGTGGAGGCCGGAGGCATCATCTCGGGGCCCACCGAGTAAGTCACTTCCGCGCCCGTAACGTCGCTGCCGTTGCGCACGGCCCGGACGAGAAAGGTGACCTTCTCGCCGGGCGCATACTTCCAGTCGCGATGATCCGGCGCCACCAGCACCTCGATGCGTCCTACCTGCACGTCGGCGCCGGCCAGCGCGGCCGCGCAGATGAATGCTGCCAACAGTCGTCTCATAATGCCTCAGTCTCCCACAGACGGCCGGTTCACCATCGGCCGGATAATATAGACGGATGGCCGTGCTCGTCGAATTCCGCGGTGTCACCTTCACCATCGGAGGGCGTGCCGTCCTGCGCGGAATCGACCTTTCCGTCGAAGAGGGCGAAACGGTGGTCCTGCTGGGGCGCAGCGGATCGGGCAAAACCACGTTGCTCAAGATGGTAAACCGGCTGGTCGAGCCGGACGGAGGGGAAGTTCGCTTCGAAGACAGGCCCGTCAGCAGTTGGGATCCCGTGCGCCTCCGCCGGCGCGCCGGCTACGTGATTCAGGAAGGCGGTTTGTTCCCCCACGCCACCGTGGCCCAGAACGTCGGGCTGGTGCCCAAACTGGAAGGCTGGCCGGAGGAACGAATCCGGACGCGCGCCGCGGAGTTGCTCGACGCCGTGGGCCTGTCTCCGTCAGATTACGGATCCCGCTACCCCAGGCAGCTCTCGGGAGGCGAAAAGCAGCGCGTGGGCATCGCCCGTGCGCTAGCGGCCGATCCGCCGATGCTGTTGCTGGACGAGCCTTTCGCCGCGCTCGACCCCGTGACCCGCTACGAGATGCAGCGGCACTTCGCGAACTTGCGAAGGGCCCTCGGCAGAACCGCGCTCTTCGTGACGCACGACCTGCGCGAGGCGCTCATGCTGGGAGACCGTATCGCGCTGCTCAATGAAGGCCGGCTGGAGGTGGTGGCGCGGCCGGGCGAGTTTCTGCGAGCCCGCTCCCCGGAGGCAAGGACGTTCCTCGCCACCCTGGGCCCTGACAGGCAAGACTATGCAGCCGGATGAGATCGTCACCTACTCGGCCGAACATCTGTGGCTGGTCGCCGTGGCGGTGCTGGCCGCCCTGGTCATCGCCGGTCCTTCGGCGGTCCTGCTCACCCGCCGTCCGCGCCTGCGCCGCTGGTCGCTGGGCGCCATCAACGTGGTGCAGACCATCCCCAGCCTGGCCATGTTCGGTTTCCTGTTGCCGCTGCCGTTCCTCGGCGGCGTCGGCAAGCCCACGGCGATTGTCGCCCTGACCCTCTACGCCCTCCTCCCGATCCTGCGAAACACGGTGGTCGGAATTCTCAGCGTCGACCCGGCGGTGCGCGAATCGGCCGTCGCCATGGGCATGACCGGGGCCCAGATCCTACGGCAGGTGGAGCTGCCGCTCGCCTTTCCCACCATCCTGGCCGGGATCCGCATTGCCACCGTGACCACCATCGGAACGGCCACCATCGCGGCCGCCATTGGAGGGGGAGGTCTGGGTACTTTTGTGTTCCGCGGCATCGCAATGGCCGATGCGCGGACGATCCTGGCCGGCGCCGTGCCGGCCGCTCTTATGGCCATTGCGGCGGACGAGGCACTCGGATGGATCGAGCGGCGTTTCTCCTCCTGGTAGCCGCCCTGGCGGCCGGCTGCTCCTCGCGGCCGCGCGTCGTCGTCGGCTCCAAGAATTTCACCGAACAGGTGCTGCTCGGCGAGATCGTGGCCGGCCACATCGAGCGGCGCCTCGGAATCGAGGTGGACCGAAGGCTCAATCTCGGCGGCACCCTCCTGGCGCACGAAGCGCTCAAGAGCGGCTCCATCGATCTCTATCCCGAGTACACAGGGACCGCCCTCACCGCCGTGCTGAAACAGGCTGTCGTCAAGGATCCCGGGGCGGCGCTGGAGCGCGTCCGCGAGGGCTACCGGCAGTGGCGTCTGGAATGGCTCGCTCCTTTGGGATTCAACAACAGCTTCGCCATGGTGGTGCTCGCCGGCAGCGCGCGCCCGCAGGGCCTGCGCACCCTCAGCGATGCCGCCCGGCGCCCCGACCCCTGGCGCCTGGGCGCCGGTTACGAGTTCGCCCAGCGCCCGGACGGCCTCAACGGGCTGGTCCGTACTTACGGCTTGCGGCTGAAGGGAGAACCGGTAGCGATGGATCTGGGGCTGCTCTACCCCGCCCTGCAGGCGAGGAACATCGAGATGGCCGCGGCGAATGCCACCGACGGAATGCTGGCGCGTCCCGAATTCCTGGTCCTGGAAGACGACCGGCGCTATTTCCCGCCCTACCAGTGCGCCATCGTGGTTCGCCGCGACACCTTGGACCGGCATCCCGGTCTGCAAGCCGCCCTGGAGGAACTCTCCGGCCGCATCTCGGATTTCGAAATGCGCCGCCTGAACGCTGCCGTGGACGTCGAGCACCGGCCGCTCCCGGAAGTCGCGCGCGAGTTTCTGAACGCCTGGAAGTAACCCTCGCCGGGACCGTTCTTGCTTGACACCGCACGGCGCCGTAGTCCACACTCCTTCGACATGGCCGAACCCTTCAGCCGCAGGCAGTTTCTCGGCAGCGCCGCGGCGGCCGGCGCGCCCCTCCCTCCAGCCGCCGCCCCACCCGGCCGCAAGCTGATCGCCTTCCGTATCGGCGTGCCGCTCTGGCTGGCGGAGGACAACTTCCGCGCCACGCTCGCCTTCTTCGCGCGACAGCCCGGCGCCGCGGACGAACTGGCCTTCTTTACTTCTGCCACGCACCCGCCGCTGCCGCTTGACGAGATGGAGCGCCGCGCGCTGAGGCTGGCGGAAATCATGCCCCGGGTGCGCCGCGCCGGAATGGGCGCGGGCATCAACATTCTGGCGACCATGGGCCACCACGAGGAGAACCTGCCGAACTCCCTGCAGGCGCCCTGGCAGAGGCTGCGGGATCCTTCGGGCCGTGAGTGCCTGGGATCCTTTTGCCCCATCCAGCCCGAGTTGCTGGATTATGCACGCCGCATCTACGTCATGATGGCCCAGGCCGGTCCCGACTTCATCTGGATTGACGACGACGTTCGCCTGGCCGGGCACAAGCCCTTGAACCATACCTGTTTCTGCGACTTGTGCCTGCAGCGGTTTTCCTCCCTGGCCGGAGAAGCGTTCACCCGCCAGTCGCTGGTCGCCGCCTTCGACTCCGGTCCTCTCCAGCGCAGGATGCGTTTCCGCCGCCTCTGGCTGGAGCACAACCGCCGGACCATCGATGAGTTGTTCCGCAACATCGAGGAGGCCGTGCACGAGGTGAAGCCGGGGCTGCCGCTGGGGTTCATGACCGGCGACCGCTTCTACGAGGGCTACGATTTTGCCCGCTGGGCCCGGACGCTCGCCGGCAGGAACAAGGCTCCGGTGCGCTGGCGTCCCGGCGGTGGGTTCTATTCCGATGAAACGCCGCTCGGCCTGGTGGACAAGGCGCACGCCATGGGCCGGCAGGTGGCGGCACTTCCCCCGGAGGTCCGGCTGATCCAGTCCGAGCTGGAGAATTTTCCCTATCAGCGCCTGCGCAAGGCCGCCGCGACCACGGTGGTGGAAGCAGCGGCCCACATGGCTGCCGGAACGACGGGAACGGCCTTCAATGTCCTGACGATGTATCGCGATCCCATGGACGAGTACCTGCCCCTCTACCGCCGCATCGCGCAATCGCGCCCGTTCTTCGAGGCGGTGGAGGAAGCCATGGGCCGCTCGTCCGCGCGCGGCCTGTGGCCGGCCTGGAGCCGCGACACATACGCCGCCGCGAACCCGGACGGATCGTGGCTTGGCCCCGGCCGCATGCCGCTGGCCGATCCCTACGTGCTGGCGGAAATCGGAATTCCGCTTTGCTACGACGGCGCGGCGCGCGCGGCTACGGCCCTGTGCGGCACGGCGCCGCTCGCGTTTTCCGAAGAGGAGCTGCGCGCCATCTTCTCCGGAGGGGTGCTCATGGATACGGAGGCCTGGGACGTCCTGGAGCGGTTGGGCCTGGCGCGCTGGACCGGCGTCGAGGATCGCCAGGGCATCGACGCGGATGCCATCGAGGTGCTGGCCAAACACACCTTGAACGGGCGCTTCGCCGGATGGTCGCGCGACTGCCGCCAGTCGTTCTGGTGGGAACGCGCCTGGCGGCTTACCCATCACCCCAAGGCCGAAGTGCTCGCCCGTCTCACCGACTACGGCGAACGCGACCTCGGCGCCGCCATGACGGCCTTCACCAACGAACTCGGAGGTCGCGTGGTGGTCGCCGGCTACTATCCCTGGAGCCAGTTGCACAGCCTGTCGAAATCCACCCAGATGAAAGCGGTGTGCGGCTGGCTTAGCGGCGGCGCCCTGCCGGCCGTTTCGGAGTCCTACGCCAAAGTCGTCCTGTGGGCCAGGGGCGCCGGCGTGGTGATCCTCAATGCCTCTCTCGACCCGCTGCCCGAGCTGGTGTTGTCCCTGCAGGCCGGCCGTTCGCGGTTCACGCATCTGGCCATGGACGGCGGACGGCGCACCGTCACCGCCGAAGCAGCCGGACCGGGGCGCGTGCGGGTGCGCCTGCTCAGTCTCGCGCCCTGGAGCATCCACCTCCTGTCGTGAAAAGCGGACCCGGTTCCGCGCCGCCGGCTCGCGGGCTCGCGCGCTGTCGATCTTGTATACTGGCGCCAAGCCGGGAAGGAGCCGTGAATGCGCCGTAGGGTATTTCTGAACAGCTGCCTGGCGGCCCCTCTGGCCGCCCGGCCCGGACGCGGCTACCGCATCTGGGATCTGCACTGCCATTTCTCCGGATTCCCCGGCGGCTCCCCCGAGCAGCAGACCGACTCGCTGATCCGTTTCGCGGACCGCATGCAGGTGGAGCGCTGGATCCTCTCCAACCCGCTCCACGCCGATCCCACCCCGGAGCAGTTCCGTGCGGCCAACGATGCCGTCCTGCGCGCAATCGCACACTCGCCCGGCCGCACCCTCGGCCTGGTTTACCTCAACCCCAACCACCTGGAGGCCAGCCTGAGGGAATTCGACCGCTGCGTGCGCGACGGGCCTATGATCGGCGTCAAGCTCTGGATCGCGAAACACTGCAGCGCGCCGGAACTGGATCCCATCGTCGAGCGCGCCACCCGGCACCAGGCCATCGTCTTCCAGCACACCTACCTCAAGAACCAGGGCAACCTTCCGGGAGAATCCACCCCCGCGGACCTCGCGGAACTGGCTCGCCGGCACCCCAACGCCAGGCTCATCCTCGGCCATACCGGCGCGGATTGGGAGCGCGGCATCCGTTCCGTCCGGGACCTGAAGCACGTCACCGTGGACCTGGCCGGCTCCGATCCCACCGCCGGCTTCACGGAGATGGCGGTGCGCGAGCTCGGCGCGGAGCGCGTACTCTACGGCAGCGACGCGGGCGGGCGCAGTTTCGCCTCGCAGCTCGCCAAGGTGCTGGGCGCCGCCATCCCCGAACAGGCAAAAAGCGGGATCCTGGGCGGCAACCTGCGCCGCCTGCTCGCGCCGGTAATGCAGGCCAAGGGGATGCGGCAATGATCGTCGATACCAACGTCCATCTCTCCCGCTGGCCTTTTCGCCGGCTTCCGGACGACGAGCCGGCGGCGCTGGCCGCCCGTCTGCGCCGGCACGGAGTGGTGGAAGCCTGGGGGGGAAGCTTCGACGGCATCTTCCACAAGGACGTGCGTGCCGCGAACGCCCGCCTGGCCGGGGATTGCGCCGCGCACGGCCCCGGACTGCTGGTTCCCTTCGGCGCCGTCAATCCCATGCTGCCGGACTGGCGGGAAGACCTGCGCCGCTGCCGCGAGGTGCACCGCATGCCGGGGATCCGGGCATATCCCAACTACCACGGCTACGCGCTCGCCGGGCCCGAATGCGATGAACTCCTGCGCGCGGCCTCCGATGCCGGGCTGCTGGTCCAGCTCGTCGTGCAGATGGAGGACGACCGCATGCAGCATCCGCTGATGAAGATCCCGCCGGTGGACCTGGCCCCGCTGCCTGAACTCGCCCGCAGGCATCCCAGGCTGCGCCTGATGCTGCTGAACGGATTTCGCTCGCTGAGCGCGGCCGCCGTGAAGACCCTTTCATCGGCGCCCTCCGTGCGTTTCGAAATCGCCATGCTGGAAGGCGTCGGCGCAGTCGCCCGGGCCGCGGAGGCCGTCTCCGCGGACCGTGTCCTGTTCGGTTCTCACGCCCCGTTCTACTATTTCGAATCGGCCCTGCTCAAGCTGGACGAGGCGGGGCTGCCCGAGCCGGCGGCCGGCCGGATCCGGCACGCCAACGCCCGGGAACTGCTGCCGCCCAACCGGCGGACCGGCGGAAAGGAGTGACATGGACAAACGGAGCCAGGCGCCCTCCACAACTACCCTTGAGGCCGAGACGTCGCCCGTCCTGTCGGCCCCGCCCAAGAAGGAGCGGCTGCTCTCTCTCGACGTCTTCCGCGGCTTCACTCTCCTGGGCATGGTGCTCGTCAACAGCCATCCGGGCAGGATTTTTCCCGGTCTGGGCCACGCGAGCTGGAACGGGTGGGGCTTCGCCGATCTCATCTTCCCGTTCTTCGTCTTCATCGTGGGAGTGGCCATGCCCTACTCGTTTTCCAGCCGGCTGGAGAGCGGCGGCGGCCGCGGGACACTGTTCCTGCGGGTGCTGCGCCGCTCGGTGCTGCTGTTTGTCGTGGGCTTTCTCCTCAACGGATATCCTCGCTTCGACTTTGCCACCCTGCGGGTCATGAACGTGCTGCAGCGCATCGCCATCTGTTATTTCTTCGCGTCGATCCTGTACGTTCATCTGCGCGTCACGGCCAGAACGATGGTCTGGCTCTGCGGCTCCATCCTGGTGCTGTATTTCGTCCTGATGAAGTTCGTCCCGGTGCCCGGCTACGGCGCCGGAGTGCTGGAGCCGGTGGGCAATTGGGGGAACTATATCGACCGGCTCGTCATGCCCAACCGCCTGGGACACGGAACCTGGGAGAGCAAAAGCCTGCTCGGCTGCGTTCCGGCACTGGTGACGATGCTGATGGGCCTGCTGGCCGGAATCTACCTGCGGAGCGCCCGGCCGGCCTTCGAAAAGCTGACGAACCTTTACTTCTACGGCTCGCTGTCGATGGCCGCGGGGATCGTCTGGAGCCCCTGGTTCCCCATCAACCAGCATCTCTGGACCAGCTCGCTGGTTCTGTTCATGGGGGGCGTGGCGCTGGCCGGCCTGGCCACCTGCTACTACATCGTGGATGTCCGGAAGATCACCTGGTGGACGCTGCCGTTCCTGATCTTCGGCGTGAACTCCATCGCCGTCTGGGTCTTCTCGCAGATGGGCATGAAGACGCTCCTGGCGATCCCGGCGGCCGCGGCGGATGGCACGGCATCGAACCTGTGGAGAGCAAGCGGCGAGATGTTCTCACGCCGCCTGGGTGACTACGGCGGCCCGTTCGTTTTCGCCGTTCTCTACGTCCTCTTCTGGCTGGGAGTGATGGGGGTCCTTTACCGCCGGCGGATCTTCATCAAGCTCTAAGCAGCCTGCTGCCGCTTACGCCAGTTGCCCGCGGTTCGCCCAGACCTTCTCGAAAGCCGCCACCCACTGGTCCAATAGTTCCGGCGCCTCGCCGTGAATGTTGGGCAGGAACAGGTGCGTCCTGTTGACCTGGGTGGTGCCGGGTAGTGTCGCCGGGATCACCGGAGGATGGTGCCACCACTTGGCTTCCGAATAGATCTTCAGGGTGTGCTGCTCCGGATAAATCCACTTGGTGGCGCGGACGCCTTCGGCCTGCAGCGCCTCTACAAGCCTGTCCCGCGTGAAACCGGCCTTCTTCTCGTCCAGCAGGAGCATGTTGGCGTAATAGTAGACGCGCTTCTGGTCCTTGCGGCAGCGCGGCTCGCTCAGCCCGGGCAGCTGCACCAGCCGGTCGTTCAACCTGCGCACGTTGGCCTCGACCACCGCGTTGCGCTCGTCCAGTCCCCGGAACTGCCGCCGGACCACGGCGGCTGCGAAGGGATGCATGCGGTACTTCTGCCCGAAGCCCGTACCCTCATAGGCCCGCACCGGGCTGCCGGCGGGGAACTTCACCGGGTCCTCATAATGCCCGAAGGCGGCGGCGCGCTCGAAGTACTCGCGCGTCTGGTACATGCCCATGCCGCCTTCCACCGCCGGAAGCACCTTGCTCGCCTGGAAGCTGTAGATGCCCATGGCGCCCCAGGTACCCATCTTGCGGCCCTGCATCTCGGCGCCCTGCGCGTGCGCGGCGTCCTCCAGGACGATCAACCCCTTCTCCCTGGCCCAGCCGCAGATCCTGTCCATCTCGCAGGGCAGGCCCCAGGAGTGCATCGCCTCGATCGCGCGCGTGCGTTTCGTCAGTTTCCGCCTGGCGTCGTCCAGGTCGAGACACGCGGTCTTCGGATCGATATCGACGAAGACCGGGACGTAGCCGAAAAAGCGCATGGCCAGGCAGGCCGAGAAAAACGTGTAGGACGGCACCAGGATCTCGCTGCCGGGCTCCAGGTCCAGCGCGAAATACATGCTGGTGAGCGCGCTGGTGCCGTTCATGTGCGCCTTCACGAAGGGCGACCTGGTGTACTCCTGCCACTCCTTCTCGAACAGCGGCAGCTCCTCGTAGAACTTGCCGCTGTCGATCATCTCGTGCAGGGCCTGCTTCTCCGCCGCTCCGTAGCGCGGCCACTTCGCCAGCGCCGTCTGTTTCGCGGCCGGGAAGGTGACGGTCTTCGGGCCGCCATTGAGAGCCAGGGATGTGCGGCGGCGCGCCGCGGCCGCCGGGGCCGCCGCCCCCAATCCCACCAGCCCGGCGCCTTTGCTTACAAACGAGCGCCGTGTCTCAGTGCCGTGAACGTCTGCCATGCTTGCTCCTCCTGATAGGCCTCGTACGTCCATCAGTATACGATTGATCCGCGCGCCCTGGCGCAGACCGGCTCTACGCGGTGGCTGCGATGCCGTGCATCCGGCAGAAGGCTCGCAATTGCGCGGCGTGTTCCCCGTAGCACAGGCACAGATGGTGGCTTTTCACCTGCGCCGGGTCGGCCAGTTCGTCGAGCGCGATCTCCACGTTGCTGCGGCAGCCGCCCGCCGGGGGATTGGCGGGGCATCCGGTGACGGTACCGCTGTAAATCACCATCTCGACCGGCTGCGCCTGGCTGTGGTACTTCCCGAACGTGACCTTCCGGTCCTTCGGAAACAGCACTTGCGGTACGCAACCCCAGCCGGCTTCCGCGTGGCTGCGCAGAGCGAACGGCTCGCGCGGCCCGTCCGGCCCCTGCATGCGCGTCGCGCTGGTGCAATGCGCGCCAAAGTAGACCTTCCTGTCCGTATCCGCCGACGGATTGTGCTGGAAGGCCGGCTTGTCGAACAGGTACTGCAGCAGCATCATGGTCAGGGTGGCGTCCAGGTCCGACTCGCAGCCGGCAGGGATGCCTTCGTCGCGCAGGTCCATGAAGCCCATGCAGGGCGGGACGTGCTTGCGCGGCGTCCGCAGGCCGGGCAGGCAGGTCATCATCATCGCGTCCGCCTTCTCGCGCTCGACGATCGTCTTGAGCACCGAATAGCACTTGGCCGATTCGTATACGTCCTTCTCGTCCGGCTCGACTACCCGCACGGCCTCGCGCAGATACCGGGCCGCGCGGGCATTCACTTCTTCCGTACGGCCGGTTTGGGCATACAGGGTATAAAAATCCTCTAAAGGCACGCGCTGAACGCGGGTGCCGAGGTGCGGAACGCGGGACTCCGCCCGCGACTCGCCCGCGATATTCACGATGGTGCTTTCCGCCATGCGCCGCCGCGCCTGGATCAGCTTCAGCCCCTGCGTGACGGCGCCGATGTTCTCCAGCGAGTTGACCACATGAACCCTGGAGCGGGAATTGAAGTCGCGTATATGGACGTTCAGCAGGACTCCCAGGGTCGTGAAAACAACTGACGGCAGGCCCGTCTGATCGACGATCGGGAAGAGGTTGTCGGCGTGGCTCTTCTTGAAGGGGATCAGCAGCAGGCCGTCGGGACGGGCGCCTTTGACCGCCCCGATGAAGCGCTCGGCGTCCTCCTTCGTGTCGATGGGGCGCGGCTCGATCTCGAGACGCAGGTTCAGCTCCCCGGCGGCCCGCTGCAGGGCCGCCGAGTATTCCTTCTGCCGGCCTTCGGCGTCGAAGGTGCTGCCCGGCCAGCTGTAGTAGCTCTCTTCGCGAAGCCGCGAAGTCGGCGGATAGGTGAAGACGGCTTTGACGTATCCGACCGGGCTGGACGGCCCGCGGGCGGCGATCCGGGCCGGCCTGGCCGCCTGGAGAAAGGGGGAAGCGAGAGCGGCGCCGCCAAAGGCCCGCCCGAAATCACGTCGATTCACGGCAGACTCCTCCTTCGCGAGTTTCGGTGACAGGCTACATAACCCCCAAACTCAGGCCGCGAGGGGGGTAGCCTGTCACCGAAACCCTACAGCTTGTACGGGGCGCGGTACTCGTAGTGCAAGTACCGGTTCGCCTCCGGGTGGTTCGTAAAGCGTTCGGCCCGCGCGTCCCACTTCAGCAGGCTCTCGGTGCGCAGCGCAATATTGCCGATCAGCGTCGCGGACGTCGAGATGTGGCCGGTCAGCACATCCGCGTTGCACTTGGCGCGGCTCTTCACACAGTCCAGGAAATTGCGCGCATGCGGCGCGTCGGCCCACACGCTGCCCTTGGCCACCCGGGGCTCGATCACGGTCTTCCGCGCGCTGCGGCGCCGCTGCACGCCGCGGTCGATGGGATTGTTCACCCCCCTCGGCAGTTCGTTGATCTGCTCCGGCACGACCTCCCATCCGCCGGGACTGATGAACATGGTGCCTCTGGTCCCGCGCAGCTCCATCTCCGAGCCGCGCAGGTTGCCCGGCGAGCCGTTGCCGTTCAACTGCATGAAGCCGATCATGGTGGGGCCGTCGTACTCCCACAGCGCCTCCATGGTGTCCGGAATCTCGCGGTTATCCTTGATCACGTAGCGCCCTCCCATGGCCGTGACCTTCCTCGGAGACTCCAGGTTCAGGCACCAGCGCATGGTGTCCAGCAGGTGCACGCCGATATTGGTCATCTGCCCGCCCGAATAGTTGTAGAAGTAGCGGAAAAGGTAGTAGGCGCGGTTGGGATTGTAGGGCACCTTCGGCGCCGGTCCCAGCCAGCGGTCCCACTCTTCCTCGCTGGGCGGCGCCTGGTTGGGCGGATCGCCGATGCCGGCCGGCCACTCGCTGCTGATCTCGTAGCCGCGCGCCACGGTCACCTGGCCCAGTTCTCCGGAACGGACATAGTCGACGGCTTCCTGGATGATCTTCGCCGAGCGCCGCTGCGTGCCGACCTGCGTGACACGCTTCGTCCGCTCCGCGGTCTCCACCATCTTGCGCCCTTCCACCACGGTGAGCGAGAGCGGCTTCTCCACGTACACGTCCTTGCCCGCGTTGCAGGCATCCACGAACATCAGGGCATGCCAGTGGTCGGGTGTGGCGATGACCACCGCATCGACCTCCTTGTTGTCGAGCAGCGCCCGGTAATCCTTGTACCGGGCTGGAGTGCCGCGCGATTTCCGGGCGGCCAGGTCCAGGTAATCGTCACGCAGGTCGCAGATGGCCACCGTCTGGCTGTCACTCCATTCGAGAAAACCGGAATGCACCTGGTCGCCCCGGTTGCCGAGCCCGATGTAGCCCATGCGGACCCGGTCGGCCGCCCCAAGAATGCGGGAGTAGCTAAGAGCCGTGACGCCGGCTCCGGCGAAAGTGCGTCGGGTCAGATTGCTCATAGCTTTCCTCTCAAGCTTATGCGAATCGCGCTCCCGTGCCGTTTGCACTCCGGACCTCCTACAGCCCCGGCGGCCGGCGCCTCACGAACCGCACCCAGCCGAAGGCTTGGGGGGTGTGAAACGAGGCGACGGGCGGCGCCAGCGGCGACCACGTGCTGTTCTGCCGGTTGGTGATGCCGCCCGTGCGATTCAGGTTCAACCGCCAGCGGTCGCCGTCGCCTGGCGGCATGCGGGCGGCGTCGCGGGCAAAGTTGCGCAAGGGGATCGCCAGTTCGACAATCCACTGGCTGTCGTCCGGCGATTCCTCCTTGCGCTCCAGCCCGTGAAACGTGGTCCGGTAGCGCACGCCCTCCGGCTCCCAGGTGGGCGGCCCGGTCCACCAGTCGGTCCGGCAGCGGTTCAGCATCGTCCCGATGGCGTTGATCTCGAAGGTGTAGTAATTGGTGACCTTCTCCGGGTTGGGGCTGATGAAGATTTCCACGCAGTCGTCCCGCGAAACCGGCCCGTGCCGCTGGGTGACGCTCGCCGAGATGTGGCGGTCGTGGCACAGGTAGCCGACGTAGAGGTTCTCGTCGTCCCAAAGCATCCGCGCGACCGTGGGCTCCTTCTCGCCGGACTTCCAGTTGTTGAAATGGAAATCGCCCACCGGCGGGGCCTGCCGCCAGGCGGGTTCATCCAGCCGCGCGTCGATCGCCAGGGGCGAATCCGCCCGGTAAATCTCGTAGTGTGCGAGCGGTTGGGCCGCCGCCACGAAGACAACTGCGAGCAGGCCCGCCGGGACCGTTCTCCTTTTCATGTCCGACCATATTACCGGACGTCCTCGACATCCAGCTTGCCTTTCTCCAGCGCCACTCCGATCACCATGAACTCCAGGTCCTCCGTCCCCGCGTTCTCGAACGAGTGCGCCTCGCCGCCGCGGTCGCTGAGCAGAACCGGCGCCGCGTCCCCCCGCCTGATGGCCGCGGCCTCGTCATTCACCCGTGCCGTGCCCGCCCCGCTCATCACGTAGTAGATCTCCTCCACCCCGCTGTGCCGGTGCTTTCCTTCCGTCGTCCCGGGCGGCAGCACCAGGTGATCCACGTAGGCCCAGTTGGTGGTGAAGATCTCCGGACCCAGCAGACGGCGGTACCGCACCGTGCCCCTGCCGCCGTTCAAACTTGTCACCGGGCGCAGCCGCTCCTTGTCGAAACGGACATGAATGAACACCGGTTTCGGTTCGATGGGTGCGCCTGCGCGGTCGTCCCCCAGGTCGAAGGCGTCCACTTTGCCCTTGACCATGGTGACAACGATGTTCATGAATTCCACCGGCTCCTCGCCCGGGTTATAGATCGCGTGGGAATGCGTCAGGCGGCAAGGCGCTCCCGCGGGGGCTTGCAGTTTCGCCGTGCGGCCGTCCACCGTGTACTCCGCTTCGCCGTTGAAGATCACGAACATGTCTTCCAGGCCGTGATGGAAGTGATGCCCGATGCCGCCCTTGGGCAGAATCAGGCCCTTGTGCAGCCAGCGCAGGTTGGTCCGGAAGTTGACTCCCTCCATCAGGTCCGTCAGCCGCTGCTCGCCCGCGCCGCCGTGTCCGTGAACCACCCGGAAATACTTCGCGGTGTCCGACCGCCCGATGCGCTTCTCGAGCGGGGCCTGCGCGGCCGCCACGCCGGCCATCACGAGTCCGGCCAAAAGTGCCCTCATACAGGCTCTTTCATCGACGTGCCTCACGGACGGGCAGCATACTTCTTGCGGAAGCCGTTGCGGGCGTTCGTCACTTCGAAGCTGCCGTCCGCCTGCGCCGCCACTTTGATCCAATACCCCCGGCAGTTCACCTCCTCCAGGTTGGCGACGAAGTTCTCCGGCGGGTTGTTCTCCTTCTGTGCCACCGTGAAATGAAGCTGCCAGATGTCTTCGATCCCCGGCGATCCAGCCAGCACCTTCCATGCCGCCGGGCTGTTCCCCTTCCGGGCGCCGTTGTTCGTAATCGCAACCCTGGGCCGCAGAGCATGAACCAGGACCGGAGAATTGGAGATGTCCATGCCGTGAGCGCCGGCCATGAAGAGATCCACCGTTCCAACGCGGTTGACCGGACACATCAGGTCGAACTCCTCGGCCTTGAGCAGATCGCCCAGGTCCAGCATCCGGAAGCGGCCGTAGGTGAACAGCAGCCCGAGCGAAGCCGCGTTCTCGTCGTTCCACGAAGCCGGAGGGGTGTAGCCCGCGCAAAGAGCGTTCGCCGGACTGCCCTCGGGCGCCGGCAGCATCTGCTGAGCCGAGCTGACGACACGGACCTCCACGCCTTGCATCGGAATCCGGTCTCCGGCCTTGACCGCGCGGTAGGCTCCCTTATCGCGAACCGCCATGTAGGCCTGCATGCGCTCGGTCGGCGGCCTGCCCCGGAAGAACGGGGCTCCGTGGTCCACGAAGGTACGCACCGGGCGCGGCAACTGCGCCGTCAACTGGGCGACGTTCTCCACGTGGTCCGTGTCATAGTGCGTGACCACCATGTAGTCCAGTTGCTGCACGCCGGCTTCCCGCAAGGCCTGGAGGATGCGCTTCGTGTCCCGGTCGTGGGGCTTGACCACCCGGCCGCGCTCCGTCTCCCCGGGCCAGCCCGCGTCGATCAGCATCGATTCCCCGGAGGGGCCGCGCACCAGCATGGCCTTTCCGCCCTCGACGTCGATCACGTAGATATCGAGCGTCCTGGCGAAAGCAAGTGGCGCGAACAGGGCAAAAAGAAGAAAACAAAACTTCACTGCCATAGCTCCCGTTGCCTGCACACCGGGCGGGCGCGGCTTCGCTCCGGGCGCGCCGTGCCCGCCCTCCGATTTCCTTTGCCCTTGAAGAGGAAGCCTATGTGACCGGCACCTCCTCCTTCCAACGGCCGTGTATGTTGCATCGCTCGATAGCGATCAGTTTCGCCGGCGCCGAGGAGAGCTCGAAGGTCGCCTCCGCTATCTTGTCGGTAGCCGCGAACGACGCTTCGCCAAGGGCCTTGCCGTCGCCGTCGGTCAGCTTGATCCACTCGATGAAGTGAGGAGCTTTGGGGTCCATCACGTGTTTCACGGTGACGGTCACCTGGAGTCCGGATCCCGTCTTCTTATAGGCGATCACCGGGATGTGGGACGACTGCTTTCCTTCCCAGGCGCCCGGGTCGGTGCGTGTGTACACCGGCTCCTCCTTCTGCTCCACGGCCTGTGCCGCGGGTTCCTGGGTCACCGGCGCCTGTTGCGTGGAACAACCGGTGGGAATCGTGACGAGGAACGCGACGAGGAGGGCAACCAGCGCAATTGTCCAGCTTGAGGTCTTCATTCCATTCTCCTGAGTCAAGTGAGTGCGAACTCGACTGTCTGGAGGTATAGCAGAGGTCCGGGCGCCTTGCAAGCCGGCGCAAAATGGCGGAAATGGACTATGCTAGCCGGAGAAATGGAGCGCAACCGCATCGTGCGTCGCGGCTCGGTGCACATGGTAATTCCGTTTCCGGGGCCGCGACCGCAGAGAGCGGTGCCGTCAAACCATGAACATCATCACGAAAAAGAAACTCGCGCGCTTCGCGCCGGCGGTTCTCCTGCTGGCGCCGGCGGCCGCCGCTATGGCGGCCATGCCGCCCGTCATCCCGGAGGGCTGGTCGGACGGCTACGTCTATGCCAACGGCATCCGGATCCACTACTACCGCGCCGTTCCCGCTCCCGGTAAACCGGTCATGGTGATGGCGCACGGCGCCACCGACTACGGGCTCAATTGGACCACCCTGACCCGCGAACTCGAGTCCGACTACGACATCTACATGGTGGATGCGCGCGGCCACGGCTACACCGATCCCCCCACGGCTGAGGCTCAGGGGGATACCGGCGTCGAGGATCTGGTTGGATTCCTCCGCGCCATGAAGCTCGAGAAGCCGATCCTGATGGGACACTCCATGGGCGCCGGTACGGTGATGCGCATCGGTGCGGCTTACCCGGACCTGCCGCGCGCCGTGATCATGCTCGATCCGGGACTGGGGCCTCCGCCGGCCCCGCGCGGCGCTGCCGCCCCTCGCCCGCAGGTCCCGGGACCAGGCCCTGCCGGAAGGCCGCCCGCACTCGTCATGGGCGGCACGCCCGAGGCCCTGGTGGCCCAGAACAACCGGGCCTACGACGGCCTGGTGGCGCAGTGCCGGAAACAGACGCCCAAGTGGGACGTCCTGGATTGCGAATACTGGGCCGTGTCGAAGCGGATCTATCACGGCTCCTACACCTCCGCCGGGCGCGGCTTCGGCCCCGGCGGGATGAACCGCTCCGAAGCGCTGGCCCGCATCACCGCACCGGCCCTGATCCTCAAAGCCGATGCATCGCCCGAAGTCCGCAGGGCGAATGAAGAAGCCGCCAGGGCGCTCAGAAACGGCAGGCTAGTCCACATCGACGGGGCGGGCCACAACCTGCATCACGACGAGAGGCAGCGCACGGTCAAGGTCCTGCGGGAGTTTCTCGGCTCGCTCTGACTGCCGGCGGCGGTCACTTGAGCCATTTCTCGAGCCAGCCGAAGGCCTCTTCCTGCATCTCCGGGGTGAAGGAGTGCGGCACGTCATAGAACGTGCCCCGGAAGCGCTCCCGCACCCCCGCCTTGGCGTAGATCTTCTCGAGCTTGGCCGCCGCGCCCTTCATCCCCTCCATGGGGTACAACTGGTCGCGAGCGCACTGCTGCACCAGCAGCGCGCCCGGCGCCATCAGGGCCGCGGCGTCGGGCAGGTCCAGGGCCGAATACAGGCCGGGGACGTAGATCATCCAGGTGTGGTTGCGCAGGTGGTTGCGCAGCTGGCTGCGGAAAACAGTCATCCAGCCCGTTACGCAGGCCGCCTTGATTCTGGCGTCGGCCGCAATCAGGTGCGCGGTGCGCAGGCCGCCGATGGACAGCCCCAGGCAGCCGATGCGGGAGGCGTCCACTTCCGGCCGGCTGCACAGGTAGTCGACGCTGCGCATGTCGTCCCAGACCAGCATGCCCGGCCAGGTCGCGCCCGTGCTGAAGATTGTCTTGGCGGTCAGGTGCTCGTACTCGGAGCAGGCCCGGTTCACTGCCGCGTACCATTCGGCGGTTCCCCGCTCCGCGCCCGCCACCGCGGCCAGGCGCTCGCGCAGGTTGCCCGGAGCCGCCTGCCGGTCCAGCGACTCCACCGCCAGGCGCCGGCTGCCGAAGTAGAAACCGTCGATCACCAGCACCACGAAACCGCGCCGCGCCAGAAACTCCGTGTACGCCCGTCCGTAGGCGCGCTGCCGGTAGCGAACGCTGTCCTCGGACTCGTTCGCGCTGCTGAGTATCTTCTCGTGGCCCCAGACGTAGCATCCGCCATGGCAGTGTATCGCCACCACGCCGGGCAGAGGCCCGCTGCGTTTCTCCGGAACGAGCACCCAGCCCGGAATGTCGTAGGCCTCGGTCGCCCGGATCCGGACACTCTCCACCGAAAACCCGTCCCGCTCCTCGCGCCCGGTCGTTTCAGCCCCCAGCGGCAGCGCTTTCGGATGGTAAGCCAGCAGGCGGCGGAACAGCGGCCGGGCGGTCTTCTTCCATTCCTCCGGCGATTTCCACTTCGGATTCAAAAACGACAGCGCCGGCCGGTTCTGCCCGGCGGTCCAGTCCAGGATCTCGTGCAGGTTGCCCAGGTCCGGTCCCGCGGGTCCGTCCGCCGCGCTCCCGGACATGCCGAGGAGGAAAGGGGTCTTGAAAAGCTCTCGCCGCTTCATGGTCGTCCCCGAGAAGTATACTCGAACAGAACCGATGCAACCTTCCATCCTTACGACGACGGTGGGGTCCTACCCCATTCCGGACTGGCTCGCCGCGCTCCCCAGCGAGCAGGCCCTCATCGACGCCACTCGCGTGGTTTTCGATATCCAGCGCCAGGCAGGCATCGACCTGCCCACGGATGGCGAGCTGTGCCGCTTCGACGTCAATCATCCCGACACCAACGGCATGATCGAATACTTCATCGCGCCCCTGGAGGGCGTGCGGACCCGGCTCGGCCGCAGCGACTACGAAGCCTTCGCGCGCAAGCAGAGCATGGCGTTCCGCCGCAAGCCCGCCGCGGTGGTGACCGGGCCGCTCGGCGAGGGGGGCCTGAACCTGCTGGCGCACTGCGCGCGCGCCGCCTCGGTGGCCGGGGGCCCGTTCAAGTTCACCCTCACCAGCCCCTACATGCTGGCGCGCACTCTCCTCGACGCGCACTACCACGATTTCGAGGCTCTGACCATGGCCATCGCCGGCGTGCTTGCGAAACAGGTAGAGAGCCTTCCCTGCGCCTGCGTGCAGGTGGATGAAGCCAACCTGCCCGGCAACCCGTCCGACGCGCCCCTGGCGGCCCGCGCCATCAACTGCGTGCTGGCCGGCGTCACGGGCCAGAAGGCCGTGCACCTGTGCTTCGGCAACTACGGCGGCCAGACCATCCAGGCGGGCGAGTGGGCGGCGCTGGTGGACTTCCTCAACAGCCTCCAGGCCGATCACCTGGTGCTGGAACTCGCTCACCGGCCGCTCCAGGACCTCGACGCGCTCGCCCGCGTCGGGCCGCCCGTCCGCCTGGGCGTGGGCGTGGTGGACGTAAAGGTGAACCACATCGAGACCGCCGACGAGATCGCCCGGCGCATCGACGCGGCCGAGAAGAAACTCGGTCCCGGCCGCCTCGGATGGGTCCACCCCGATTGCGGGTTCTGGATGCTGAAACGCTCGGTGGCCGACCGCAAGATCGAGGCCCTGGTGCGCGGCAGGGACCGCTACCTCGGCCGCTGAGACCCGCGGCATGGGCATCACGCGGCGGCAGTGCCTGGCCAGCTTCGCGGCCGCCTTTCCTGGCGCGGCGCCGGGCGCGATACTGCCCAACATCCTGCTGATCCTCGCCGACGATCTCGGCTCCGGCGACCTGAGCAGCTACGGCTGCCCCGACATCCGCACTCCCCGCATCGATTCCATCGCCCGGCAGGGTGTCCGGTTCACGCAATACTACGCCACGCCCGAATGCACGCCCACCCGCTGCTCCCTTCTGACCGGGCGCTATCCGCAGCGCGTAGGCGGCCTGGAGTGCGCGATCGGCGTGGGCGACAACGGCCGCTATGACGAAGCCGTCTGGCTCCAGAAACGCGGCGAACTCGGCCTGCCTGCGTCCGAACTCACTCTGCCCCGCATCTTAAAGGGTGCGGGATACGAGACCGCCTGCTTCGGCAAGTGGCACCTGGGATACCCGGAACCGTTCCGGCCGAATCGCCACGGTTTCGACGAGTACTTCGGCATCCTGGGCGGAGGCGCGGACTACTTCACCCACGAGGAGTTCAACGAGGGAGCCGGCCGGTCGTACCTGTATCACAACTCCTCCAGGGTCAAGCGTCAGGGCTACCTGACGGACCTGTTCGCCGGCGCCGCCCTGGACTGGCTGAAACAACCCCGGCGCAGGCCCTTCTTCCTTTACCTGCCGTTCACCGCGCCTCACACGCCCATTCAGGATCCCGGCGGGTTCGACCCGGGGACGGGAACCGCGCCGGTTCGCCAGGGCCACCGGCCCACTTTCGGAAGAATGGTGGAGCGGATGGACCGGTGGGTTGGAACGGTCCTGGACCAACTGGACTCCATGGGCGTGGCCGGGCGAACGCTGGTGCTCTTCCTGAGCGACAACGGAGGCGATGCCAACGGTTCCAACACGCCCTTGCGAGGCGGCAAGAGTTCGGTCTGGGAGGGCGGTATTCGCGTCCCTTGCATGATGCGCTGGCCCGGCGTGCTTCCGGAAGGAAAGACCATCACCCAGGCAGGCGCCGCTATGGACCTGCTGCCCACCATTCTCGCGGCCGCTGGAATCCGGACCCCCGCGGGGCGCAGGTTCGACGGCGTCAACCTGCTGCCCCTGCTCACCGGCGGAAGAGCCCCCTATCCCCGCCGCCTGTTCTGGCGCTACCGCCGGGGCCGGGTGGTGCGTAAAGCGGTTCGCGAAGGGGATCTGAAATACGTTTTCGACTCGGGGACCGAAGCGCTGCACGATCTCGCCCGCGACGAGCGGGAGCAGAACAACCTGCTGGCTGCGCGGCCCGGCTCCGCGCGCGAGCTTAAAGCCAGGCTCGCTGCCTGGGAGCGCGACGTCGCCGCCTGGCGGCTGCGGGCGTTCAAGGCCGGGTGACAGCCGGTTTCAGACCGGCTTCCGATAAAATGATCTCCTGCCCATGAAACACCCCTACGCCTGCGCGCTCGTTTGTCTTGCCCTGAACCTTTCGGCTGCCGACCTGGTGCGCATCCCCGCCGTTTCGCGGCAGGTGACCGACACCTTCACCGGCGTGCCCGTAACCGTCGAAGTCGGCGAGTTCCTCATCGCGCCTTACGAGACCACCCAGGCCGAGTTCACCGCCGTGATGGGCTACAACCCGTCCCTCTACCCGGGTCCGCGGCGCCCGGTCGAGAACGTGAGCTGGTGGGAGGCCATCCGGTACTGCAACCTGCGGAGCCTTCAGGAAGGACTCAGCCCGTGCTACGACCTCAACACCGGGGAATGCGATCGCACTCGAGACGGCTACCGCTTGCCGACCGCCGCCGAGTGGGAAACGGCCGCCGGCGCGCTCTCCGCCCCCAAACCCGAGGCCGCCGCCTCCATGGCCAACCTCGGCACCCGGGACACGAAGGATCCCGCTCTCCTGCTCGAAGCGATCCGCGCCAAGGGCACTCGAGACGCCGGCAGCCACGCGCCCAACGAGTTTGGCCTCTACGACATGCTGGGCAACGTCTGGGAGTGGTGCCAGGACTGGTTCAACCCGGCGGCGGGCAACGTACAACCCGCCCGCGACCCGGCCGGACCAGCCCGCGGCCTGGCGCGCATCATTCGCGGCGGGTCGTTCATCAGCACGCTCTCCGGCTGGGGCCGTGGCTACCACTCCTCCATGGAGCCCGGGTACAAGAGCCGTTTCACCGGGTTCCGCGTGTGCCGCAGTCTGCCTGCCCGGCCCGCCGCTGCCGCGGATGACCCGGCCTGGTTTGAACCCTACAACCGCGTCCCTGCCGGGTTCGAGAATGCCACCGGCGGCCTGGCGCCGCTGCTGAGCGAGGGAGAAACCGCGGCCGGCTGGGAGAATAGAAAGCCGGCGCTTCGCGCCAAGTGGGCCGGGTTGCTCGGAGCGCCTTCCGTTACACCGCCGCCGCCCGCCGTGCGGCTCGCTGAAACCGTCTTCGAGCAGAACTACACAGGGCGCCTGATGTACCTCCAGGTGGAACCGGACTGGTGGGAGAAGATCTACCTCATGACTCCGCCTCAGGCGCGCCCGCGGCCCGTGCCGGTGGTCATCGTCCCCTACTACGACGTCGACGTGCCGGCGGGCAAGAACCTGGGCGGCCGCAGTTTTATGCCCGCCAGCGTGCGCTCCTTCGCCTACCTGGCCGTGCAGCAGGGCTACATGGCCGTGGCCATCCGCTGGTTCGGCGAAAGCTACGGCGAGCGCTACGACGAAGCGGTCGCCAACCTCAAGCTGAAATACCCGGAGTGCAGCGGCCTGGGCAAGTGGGTGTGGGACGCCCGGCGGCTGATCGATTACCTCTACACCCTGCCCGAGGTGGACCGCGCCCGCATCGGCATCATCGGCCACTCGCTCGGCGCCAAGATGGCGCTCTATGCCGCCGCAATGGACGAGCGCATCGCCGCGGCCGTGTTCTCCGAAGGCGGGATCGGCTTCAGCTTCTCCAACTACGACGACTTCTGGTATCTGGGCGGCTCGCTCGGCAAGCTCGACAAAGCCGCCGACCAGCACGAACTGCTCGCCCTGACGGCTCCCCGCCCCTTCCTGCTGATCGGAGGCGACGAGTACGACGGCGACCGGAGTTGGCACTACATCAACGCCGCCCGGCCCGTCTACGCGCTCTACGGCAAGCCGCTCCAGATCGGCTTCTTCAACCACCGGGCCGGCCACACGCCCACTCCCGAAGCCGTGTGGCGCTCGATCGAGTGGCTGAAGCGCTTCCTGGGCCCCGCCCGGTAGCATTCACCCCGCCCCCGCGTCCCGCTTCCGAGCCCCGACCAAAGGGAGCGGTCCCCGGTCTCGCTCAGCCCCCGTTCCGCTTCCGAGCCGCGACCGGAGCGGTCCCCGGTCTCGCTCAGCCCCCGTTCCGCTTCCGAGCCGCGACCAAAGGGAGCGGTCCCCGGTCTCGCTCAGCCCCCGTTCCGCTTCCGAGCCGCGACCAAAGGGAGCGGTTCCCGGTCTCGCTCAGCCTTCAAATTGAAATGCGTACAGGCGGCAGTTCTCGAGCCGGAACCGGATGCGCAGGTCGCGCCCGCGTAACGAAGCGAGGTCGGAACGCTTCATCCATCGCAGGCCGCCGCCGGTAACGTCGGCACGCAGCGGCTGCGATTCCGCCAGGACCCCTCCCTCGGAATCCAGCAGCGAGGCCGTGAGCGAGCCGCCGGCAGCGTCGGCGCTCACCCGCAGATGTCTCCCAGCACACCGCACTGGCCGCGTAACCACCTCGCCGGCTTGCCTGCCGCGGGCCGCCATGGCGGCGAAACCGTCGGGACGGAGCCGGGCCAGGCAAAAGAAGCCGTCCCGGTAGTCGGTATGCTCGCCGTTGTTCCCGCCGTAGTAAAGGCGGATCTCGTTCTCCAGAACGACCGGCCGGAAGGCGCCGTATAGGCACTGGCTGTCGTGGGCGCCCTCCGGTCCCCGCGGGATCAGCGGCGTCCCCGCGCAGACCCGCTCCCAGTGCAGGCTGTCCGGGCTCCAGGCCAGTTCGCAATCCACCGTGTCCATGCGGCCGTTCTTGTTGATCATCATCACCAGGCCCAGGTACACCCCTGCGTAGGGAAATGCGGGCATCGCGTAGGTCTGCCGGTTAGGCTCTTCCGGCAGGGCGCGCAGCACCACCTGCGCCTTTGTCCAGTGCAGAAAGTCGGAGCTCTCGGTGCGGGCCACCAGCCGCTGGCCCTCTCCGAACAATCGCGTGATGCCGACATAGCGGTTCAGTTCCGGCGCCCGGAACCAGTTGCTGTGCGTATCCCCCGGGGCCTCGATCTCCGGGCAGGGATGAAAACCGCCCCAATCGAGCCCGTTGGCCGAGAAGCCCACGCACATGTGGCGGTAGCCCGGATGGTCGTGCGGAAGCTTCCGGCTGGTGCGGTTGAAGAACATCTTGTAGCGCCGGCCCGGGTCGGGATCGCGCGGGTCCTTGGCGATGCCCGCTCCGTGCGGTTCCCCGTATTCGGAATTCGCGCGCAGCAGCAGGTTATTGTCCCTGCTGCCCTCAAACTCCACCCGGCCCAGCGAGGGCTTCTCCCACCGGATTCCGTCCTTCGACGTCGCGTAGCAGATGCCCATCTCCCGCAGGGGATCCCCCCGGTACTTCACCTCGGCGCGCCGGCCGCGCGGCGTGTTGGTGGTCGCGGGATCGACGATGAAGGGGCTGTACCAGCACTTGTAGATGCCCTCCTCCCGGTCGAGGATCACGTTGGCATAGAGGTTGTCGAAGCGCGGCTCCCAGGGCTTGTCCTCGGCGAACAACGGGTGCGCCGGGTCTTTCCGCACCGTTCCCAGCACGAGACCCGCGTTGCTGGTCCTCTCCACCACCCGGCTGTCCAACAGCAGGTACTTCCGTTGTTCCCCGGCCGGCGTACTCGCCGTGATTGCCGCCGTCTGAAGGAACCGGCGGCGCGTCAGCGCGCCGGGGTGAGTGTTCGGCATCTGCATTCCGACTATCGTAGCGCCCGTCTAGCGAAACGGCTCGACCCGGAAAACGTCGCTGTTGGACGGATCCACTCGCACGCAGAGCAGGTAGCGGCCGTCCGGCGAGAGGGAGAAGGGTCCGCTGCCGATCGGCGACAGGGTCTCCGGGTAATCCCCCAGCTCCCTTTCGTGGCCGCTGGCGAAGTCGCGGAAATAGAGCGCCTGGCGGTCCATCGAGCCCTGCTTGCCGCTCAGGAAGTAGATCCCCGATGGACTCAGCGCCCAGCAACTGGAACAGAAGGGAACCAGGCCCTCCAGCACCTTCTCCACGTCTCCGCCCCGGGCGGGCACGCGCCACAGCGCCGACCCGGCGGGCTCCCGCACAAAGTACACGTACCTGCCGTCGTTCGACGTGCCCAGCGAGATGCCCATCCCCTGGACCAGTTGCGTAGGCGCTCCGCCCTCCGCCGGCGCCCGGACGATCGAGTTCATTGTGCCCGCGTAGATCCATCGGCCGTCCGGGGAATAGACCGGATGCACGCCCTGCCGCCCGGCCGGACGCACGCTCCAGTCGCCGCCGGAGCCCAGGTGGGCGATGAAGAGTTCGGTGGTCGCGGAGTTGTTGAAGACGATGGAACGGCCGTCCGGCGACCAGTGGCCCACCGACGGCCGCAGCGAGCCCCGGGTGACCTGAACCGGGTTGCTGCCGTCGCTGTTCGCCACCCAGATCTGCTCCTCGCCGGAGCGGTCCGAACGGAAGCAGATGAGGTCGCCCCGCGGCGAGTACTGGGGCGAGGCGTCCTGCCCTGAGGAAGCGATCAGGCGCTGCCATCGTCCGGGCGCCTTTTCCGGAACCCGCAGGTCCAGCCGCCAGATGTTCAAATCGTGCTGGAGTTCGGAGTACACCAGCGCGGGGGCCCGCCGGGCAAGAGAAATCTGCAATGGGAAGTCGCCGTAGATCCCGGTGGCCCGCGGCCTGGCCTTGCCCTCCCGTTGGATCCGCCACAGCCGGAACTCGCCCGTGCGGTTGGACCCGAAGACCAAACCCCCGCCCGGCAGCCAGTCCTGCCCGCTCACCTGCCGGGCGTCCGAGGTCAACTGCACCGGCCGTCCGCCGCCCGCGGGCAGAGTGAACAGTTCCTGGTTGGCGCGGTGAAAGGCCCGGATGAAGGAGATCGTCCTGCCGTCCGGAGAGAAGCGCGGGTCCAGATCTCCGATGTAGACATCATCCGGTTTCGTCAACCGTTTTTTCTCCCCGCTATCCAGGGACAGCAGGAAGATGCCCAGCGCCTCCCGCGGCGACTCGGTGTCGTCCACCGCCAGGAACCGCCCGTCCGGAGACCAGTCCAGGTGCCGGTGGTGGAGGCCGTATCGGGAGGGAAACACCCGGGCGATGCTCCGTGCCGGTCCCCCTTCCACCGGCGACACCAGGATGGAACCCTGGCCTTGCTTGAACCGCAGATAGGCCAGCCGCCGCCCATCGGGCGACCAGGCCGGGCTGCTGTAGCCGGCGCCGTCGGCCGGCGAGATCCGGCGCGGCGAACTGGCTCCCTCTTCCTGAACCCAAATGCCGCCCTGGCCCGATTCGTCGCGTTCCCAGACAAACGCCACCCTCCGGCCGTCCGCGGAAATCGCCGGTTGCTGCTCCTTGCCTGCCAGGCGGGCTACCGGGACGCGGCGTGCTTCCTGAGTCTCTCCGGATGGCCGCCGGCTGAGCCAGATCCCCGCGGCGGCCAGCAGAAGCCCGGCCGCCGCCGCAGCCCAGGTCAGGGGCCGCCGGTACCGCCTCAGTCCCTTGAGCGGCGCCGGCACGGCCGGCAGCCCGTTCGCCGGCTGGGGGTGCGGCCCCTCCACCGCTTCGTCGGTGACCGTGACCGGCCCTACGATGCGATATCCGGTTCCGGAGAACGTCTCGATGTAACCCGGCGCGCCGGGCAGCACTTTCGTGACTCGCCGCGCCACCGCGATGTTCTGCGCCAGGTTGGCCTCGCCTACCACGCGGTCCGGCCAGAGCCCTGCCATCAGCTCCTCTTTGGTCACCACCTGCCCGGCGTTTTCCAGCAGAGCGAGCAGGGTTTCCACTGCCTTCCGGGGAGCGCGAATGGGCTCGCCGTCCCTCAGCAGGATCTTCGCGGTGGCATCCAGACAGAATTCCCCGAACCGGTATATCCTCCTTGTTTTCATTCCAATCCTGGAATTTAGATTCCTCTTAGGATTATTTTATCCCCCGCCCATTGCACCCGCGCCGAAAGTTGACCATGTTGTTTTCGCGCCGTTAGTTTATCGCAGTTCCAGGCCTCTGGGACCGGTGGGAAATGTGAAACTGCGAGGTCCATTGCCGGCACTTGCCGGGCTGGTCGCAACCGCCCTTACGCTCGGGACCGGTGCGCCGGACCCTTCCTCGTCCGGCTACGGACTGCTCCGGTTACGGCGTTCCTTCGCCCACCCTCCCGACGATGCCCGGATCATGATGCGCTGGTGGTGGTTCGGACCCGCCGTCACCAGGCCCGGGCTCGAAGCCGACATGCGCGCGATGAAGGAGGCCGGCATCGGGGGCTTCGAGGTCCAGCCGGTCTATCCCATGGAGGTGGACAACCCGCGAAAGGGAATCCGGAACCTGATCTTTCTCTCCCCCGAATTTCTGGAGGCGCTCCGCTTCACTGCGGAGAAGAGCCGGGAGCTTGGGCTCCGTATGGACCTCACCTTGGGCAGTGGCTGGCCCTACGGAGGCCCCCACATCCCAGGCGGTCTGGCGGCCGGCAAGCTGCGCTGCGAGCGGGCGCCGCTCAACGCCGGAGCAGGCGAAATCCGCCTGCCCCCCCTAACCCCTGACGAGAAGCTGATTGCCGTCTTCCGGGTCCGGGGCGGCGCGGAAACCATTGGTTCGAATGACATACGCAGAATCGAGCGGCCGTCGGGCGGGAACCTGCCACTCGCGCCCCCGGCCGCGGCCGATGAAAGCGTCCTCTTCTTCATCTCCAGCCGCACCGGGATGCAGGTCAAACGTGCCGCCGTAGGGGCGGAGGGACTGGTCCTCGACCACTACGAACGGGCGGCGCTCGACCGGCACCTGGCCGCGGTGGGCGGCCCGCTGCTCGACGCGCTCGCCTCCTGCCCGCCCCGGGCTATCTTCTGCGACAGCCTCGAAGTGTTCGGCTCGGACTGGTCCCCGGACTTCCTCGAGGAGTTCCGGAAGCGCCGCGGCTATGACCTGGCGCCTCACCTCCCCGCCCTGGTCGCGGATATCGGGCCTCACACCGGCGCTGTCCGCAACGACTGGGTCCTCACCCTGACGGAACTGGCCGAAGACGAGTTCCTCACCCCCCTGCACGAGTGGGCCCGGAAGCGGG
>JADZAF010000269.1 GCA_020852755.1 Bryobacterales bacterium | reverse complement strand
GGGGCAGGCTGACGAGATCGGGCCGCACGGTATTGAGCGGGGTCTGGAGGTCGTGCACGCCGGTGGTATCGGGGCGGGTCCCGGTGAGCAGGCTGGCCCGGGTGGGTGCGCAGACGGCCTGCTGGCAGTAGGCGCGGTCGAAGCGCAGGCCGCGGGAGGCGAGGCGGTCGATGTGGGGCGAGTGGATACGGGGGTGGCCGTAGCAGCCGAGCTGGGGGCGGAGGTCATCCACGGCGATGAAGAGAACGTTGGTTTTGGATTGGGCCGCCCGGGAGCGCGGGATGCCGGCGGCCAGGGCCAGGGGCAGAAAATCACGCCTGCGCATAGGGAGAATCTAGCACGCGAGGAGGGGATCCAAACGCAGTGGCAGACGAATCCGCCGCGGGGGGACGGATTCGCCTGTTACGGTATCAGCGGGCCACGCCCGCGAAGCGTTCGTTCTCGGTGTGCCGGAGACCCGAGATAAGGCGGTCTTCGAAGCTGTAGTCGATGGGGCGGCGGATGTAGTGGCGCAGGTACCAGCGGTAGGTCCGGCCGAGGCCGGCATCGAAATCGGTGGGCTGGAAGCCCAGGACGCGTTTGGCCTTGGCCACGATCTCGGTGATGGGCGGGACATCGAAGTAGACGCCGAAGTAAAGCGGGCTGCCCATGGGGTTGCCGCCGGCTTCCTGGATATGGTCGCGGGGCACGCGGACCAGGGAGGGCGTCTTGCGGGCCGCCCGGGCGAGCGCTTCGACGAGCTCCATCTGGGTGACGGGCCGCTGGTTGGCGACATTGAAGGCCTCGCCCACCGCGGCCGGGACTTCGAGAACGCGCATGCAGGTCCAGACCAGGTCATGCACGAAGACGAACTGCATCAGGCGGCGGCCGTCGCCGGGGATGATGACGGGCCGCTTGTCGCGCATGCGGTCCCAGAAGAAGGCCTCCCGGTAGAACATGTTCTCCGGCCCATAGACGAAGGGCGGGCGCAGGGTCACCACGGGGAGGCCGTAGCGCTGGTGCAGGCGGAAGAGGAGGCGCTCGCTGGTGGCCTTGTTGCGGGCGTAGAAATTGGGGTGGTCGTCCGGGGCCAGGGCATCGCCTTCATGGTGGTTGAGGCCATCGGCATAAGCGGCCACGCTGGACATGAAGACGTAGCGCTTCAGGGAATCGCCGCAGGCCCGGGCGGCGGCATCCACGTGGCGGGCGGCGGTACCGCGCTCCCAATCGTAGGCCAGGTCGAAGACGGCTTCGAAGCGGCCGGGAGCGATGGCTTGCCGGACCGCTTCCGGATCGTTGCGGTCGGCCACGAGGTTGACGACACGCTTGCCGAAGGGGTGTTCGGCGCGACGGTGGAGGATGGTAACGTCATGGCCGGCCCGGATCAATTCCTTAACCAGGAGCCGGCCGATAAACGCGGTGCCGCCGATTACAAGAACTTTCATGCGCACAGTCAGCGAGTCGAGCTAGTCGTAGTATTCGAGGCCAAGGTGGGTGATCAGATCTTCGCCTTTCATCCACCGGAGCGTGTTCTTGAGCTTCATCAACTGGATAAAGATGTCGTGCTCGGGATAGAGGCCGGGGGCGGTCATGGGTCCCTTGAAGTAGAACGACAGCCACTCCTGTACGCCGCGCATGCCGGTCCGCTGGGCCAGGTCGAGGAACAGGACCAGGTCCAGAACCAGGGGGGCGGCCAGGATGGAATCCCGGCAGAGGAAGTCGATCTTGATCTGCATCGGGTAGCCGAGCCAACCGAAGATATCGATGTTGTCCCAGCCTTCCTTGGCATCGCCGCGGGGCGGGTAGTAGTTGATGCGGACCTTGTGATAGACGTCCTTGTACAGCTCGGGGTACATATCCGGCTGGAGGATGTGGTCCAGCACGGAGGTCTTGGTTTCCTCCTTGGACTTGAAGGCGCCGGGGTCGTCCAGGACCTCGCCGTCGCGGTTGCCGAGGATGTTGGTGGAGAACCAGCCGGAAACACCCAGCATACGGCTCTTCAAGCCGGGGGCCAGCAGGGTCTTCATGAAGGTCTGGCCGGTCTTGAAGTCCTTGCCGGCGATGGGGACCTGGCGTTCGCGGGCCAGTTCCATCATGGCGGGGCAATCCACCGTCAGGTGGGGGGCGCCGTTGGCAAAGGGCACACCCATCTTGAGGGCGGCGTAGGCGTAGATCTGGCTGGGGGAGATCTCGGCTTCGTTTTTCGCCAGGCCGCACTCGAAGTCCTTCAGGCTCTGGTGGACGGCGGCGGGCCTATGGAAGACCTCGGTGGAACCGCACCAGATCATCACCAGGCGGGAGGAGCCGGACTTCTCCTTGAACTGGCGGATATCCTCCATGAGGGCCTCGGCCTTGTCCATCTTGGAGCCCTTGGTCTTCACGTTGGGTCCATCCAGGCGGCGGACGTAGTCCTTGTCGAAAACGGCCGGCATGGGGGAGAGGGCGCTGAGGGGCTCTTTCAATGCGTCGAGCAACGGGCGGTCCAGCACACCGGCCTTTACCGCGGCATCGTAAGCGTTGTCTTCAAAAATGTCCCAGGCGGCGAACTGCAGGTCTTCGAGCCCGGCCAGGGGGACGAAATCCTTGATTCTAGGGGAGCGGCCCTCGGTACGCTTGCCCAGCCGGATGGTAGCCAGCTGGGAGACGGAGCCGATGGGGAGGGCCAGGCCGCGCTTGATGGCCTCCACCCCGGCGATGAAGGTGGTGGTGACGGCGCCCATCCCTGGAATCAGGAGACCGAGCTTACCTTCCGCCGGCGCGATGGTGACGTTCTCTTTGGTTGCCAATTGCATTTCTCCTCGAAAACTCTTTATGATATCAACTCATGCATGAGCGTGCGACCGCAGCGATCACCACGCTGATCGTTGATGACGAACCTCTTGCCTCGAGCGAACTGGGTTACCTGCTGAAGGAATTTCCCGAAATCGAGATCGTGGGCACTGGGACCAACGGCCTCGAGGCAATCGATCTGATTGATAAACTTGAGCCGGACCTGGTATTTCTGGACGTTCAGATGCCGGGGCTGGATGGAGTGGGCGTCATCCGCAAGTTGAGGGAGCGTGGTGGGAGCCTGCCCCATTTCGTTTTTGTTACCGCGTACGACCAGTACGCCGTGGAGGCCTTCCGCCTGGAGGCCACCGATTACCTGCTGAAGCCCCTGGAGAAGGAGCGGCTGGCCGAGAGCATCGAGCGGGCCAGGCGCACCATCCTGGACAAACAGAAACCGGTCTCCCCCGCCCCGCCGCGGGCGCAGCGGACCAAGCTGCTGGTGCGCAGCAACAACCGCAACTTCATCGTGGACGCGCAGGACGTAATCTACGCCACGATCGACAACGGCCTGATCACGCTGGTGGCGGCGCAGGTGGAAGGCCAATCCAATTACCGGACCATCGAAGAGCTTCAGGCTCAGCTGGATCCCCACATTTTCTGGCGGGCTCACCGTTCCTATCTGGTGAACATCAACAAGATCAAGGAAGTCATTCCCTGGTTCAAGTCGAGCTACCAGTTGCGGATGGCGGACGCCAAGCATACCGAGATCCCGGTCAGCCGGGTGCAGACCAAGCGGCTGCGCGAACTGCTGAAACTGTAGCTCCAAGCCGCCGGCGATCCGCCAGCCGCAGCAGGGATGGAGGACACGTTGGGAGACGAGCGCGGATTGACGGCGTCTCTGAGCAGGCGAAGCCTGCTGGGGCGGGCTGTGGAGGGAGCCCTGCTGGTTTCGGGTGTGAAGGCCGCGCCGGCGGCGGAGGGGCGCACACGCGAAAGCTTCGACTTCGGCTGGAGATTCCACAAGGGGGATGCGCCGGGGGCGCAAAACCCGGACTTCGCCGACTCCGGCTGGCGGGGCGTGGACCTGCCCCACGACTGGAGCATCGAAGGGCCGTTCAGCGAGAAGGAGCGGGCGCAGGGCAGTCTGCCGACGGGCATCGGCTGGTACCGCAAGCGCTTCCGGACTTCCGGCAGGGGCCGGGCGGTTTGGGTGGAGTTCGACGGGGTCTACGAGAACAGCGAGGTGTGGATCAACGGCCACTACCTCGGAAAGCGGCCCAACGGATACATCAACTTCTGCTACGACCTGACGCCCCACCTGCGCTTCGAGGGGGAGAACACGCTCGCGGTCAGGGTGGACAACTCGCACCAGCGGAATTCGCGGTGGTACTCAGGCTCGGGCATCTACCGGCACGTGTGGCTGGTGACGGCGGGGAAGCTGCGGGTGGATTACCTGGGCACGTTCGTGACCACGCCGCGGGTGTCGGAGAAGGCGGCGGTGGTGCAGATACGGACGCGGGTGCGGAATGACAGCACCACGCCGGCGCTCTGCACGCTGGCCAGCACGGTGAACGACCGGGAGGGCAAGCCGGCGGGGAACGTGGAATCCAGCCAGGAGATCGCCGCCGGAGGGGCTTACGGGTTCGTCCAGCAGATGCAGCTGGAGAAGCCCAGCCTGTGGTCGGTGGAGAGCCCGTATCTGTACGCGGTGCGCAGTTCGGTGCGCCGGGACTCCCGGGAAGTGGACAGCTACGAGACGCCGTTCGGGATCCGGGAGATTGCTTTCGACGCCGATCGCGGATTCCTGCTGAACGGGCGGCGGGTGAAGCTCAACGGGGTCTGCCTGCACCACGACGCGGGCGCGGTGGGTGCGGCGGTGCCGGAGCGGGTCTGGGAGCGCCGGCTGGAAATCCTGAAGAAGATGGGCTGCAACGCGATCCGGACGGCCCATAATCCTCCCGCGGCGGAGTTCCTGGACCTGTGCGACCGCATGGGCTTCCTGGTCATGGACGAGATCTTCGACGAATGGAAGATCCCCAAGGGGCAGATCGACGGCTTCGGTTACTCCATGTATTTCGACGAGTGGCACGAGCGGGACGTGACTGCGTTCGTGCGGCGGGACCGCAACCATCCCTCCGTGGTCCTGTGGAGCGCGGGGAACGAAGTGGGCGACCAGGCGTCCGCGGGCGGCGCGGAGACGCTGCGGAAGCTGAACGCCATCTTTCACCGCGAGGATCCGACGCGCCTGGTGACAGTGGGCTGCGACCGGATCGAGTCGGAGCCGGCCGGGACGAACCGTATCCGGCCCGAGTTCTACGACGCCATGGACGTGGTGGGGTACAACTACGTGGACCGGTGGCGCGACCGGAAAGAGAAGTTCTTCAGCATCGACAGGGAGCGATTCCCGGGTAAGAAATTCATCGGCACGGAGAGCGGGTCGATGGGCGGGGCAAGAGGCGAGTACTCAGCCCTGGTGCCGCGCGCGGGCGGCGGCGGATTCTTCTTCTTCCGGGGCGGGCGGCCGAGCATCGACGTGGAGCAACTGCAGAAATTCGTCCAGACCTACGACTACGTGGCGGGAGACCACATGTGGACGGGGATCGACTATCTGGGTGAATCGCGCTGGCCGTTCAAGGGCGCGGCGGCCGGGGTGATCGACACCTGCGGGTTCGTCAAGGACGGCTATTACTTCTACCAGAGCCAGTGGACGAAGGAGCCGGTGCTTCACATTTTCCCGCACTGGAACTGGGCCGGCCAGGAAGGCGTGTTCATCCCGGTCTACTGCTACACGAACTGCGACACGGTGGAGCTGTTCCTCAACGGGAAATCGGTGGGCGTGCAGGGTTACGCCTTCCCCCGGCCGGGAATGGTGGAACGGTGGGGCGTCATGCCGCCGCGGGCGAAAGCGCTGCGCACCACGGCGGACCTGCACCTGATGTGGACCGTGCCCTACGAGCCGGGAACGCTCAAGGCGGTGGGAACGCGGGACGGCAAGGTGGTTGCCACGGTGGAGGTGGCGACGGCGGGAGAGCCGGCGGCGGTCGAGCTTTCGGCCGACCGGCAAACCATCCAGGCGGACCGCCGGGACGTGGTTCACGTCACGGTGCGCATCGTGGACGCACAGGGCAGGATGGCGCCGGCGGCGAGCAACGAGGTGGCCTTCGAGGTGCAGGGCGAAGGGCGCCTGATCGGTCTGGACAACGGCGACATGGGCAGCCACGAGGACTACCAGGGGAAGACCCGGAAGGCCTACAACGGCATGTGCCTGGCCATAGTGCAAGCGACGGCGAAGGCGGGACAGATTTCGGTGCGAGCGACGTCGGCGGGGCTGAAGGGAGCGGAGGTAGCGGTCGTCAGCCGTTAGCCGTTAGCACTGCAAGCGGGCCGGGCAAACCCACGCTGAGGAAGGGTGCATTCGGTGGTTTCCAGCGCCTGGCTCAGCCAGCCACTATGAACCGAGCCGCGCAGGGCCGCACCGCCGGTGGTCTGAGCGGACAACAGGCCAGCGGCGCTGAGAGCAAGCAAAAGTATGCGAAGCATCAATTTCCCCGTTTGCGTGCAATGGCTGCAGCGCGGGCCAGTATATATCCTGCGGGGAGAGGGGAGCAAGGAGAGCGTTGCCATGACCGGCGGCGGCAGGAGTGCCGCCCCGGCACGCCGAGAGCGCGCGCCACAAAGGCGGGGCAGGCTGAAAAGAAACCCGGGCGCAGGTCTCAGCGGGCACGCCCAGGCGTGTTCCCCGCGGCGCCGTCCAGGAGATCGTCCATTTCCAGAAGCCGGCCATTGGCGATCACGCGCCTGACCTTATAGGTACTGGCAATATCTTCGAGCGGGTTGCCTTCCACCATGACGAGGTCCGCCAGTTTCCCGGCCTCGATACTGCCCGCATCGAGTCCCAGCGTCTCCGCCGCGGTCACCGTGGCGGCCTTGAGGGCCTGGTAGGGAGTCATGCCGGCCAGGACGAAGTTCATCAGCTCGCCATGCAGATGGAAGGGGTTCTGCGAGTCGGTCCCCGCCACCACCCGGGCGCCCGCCCTGAACGCATCCATCGTGATCCTGCCGTGGCCGCTGCCGGCGCCGAGTCCGGGGAGGGCCGCCGCCTCGGGGTTTCTTTGGCGCGCAAGCTCCGCACGCATCCATGCCGGGCAGAGGTTGAAGCGCGGATCGTTCAGGATGCCGGGCTCGGCGGCCAGGAGTTTCTGCAAACCGGCCGGGGCGCCGGCAATCACCATGGTGGGACAGATGATCATCCGTGACTTGCCGAGAATCTGGATGACGTCCTCGTAGGCCCTTTGCACGTTTGCCAGCTTTGGGGAGAAACCGCGGCGGCTGGTTCCCCAGGTGTGCTCGGTATGGTCCCCGCCGACGTACGCCATGGGATAGATCTCGTGGGTCGACACCGGAACGCCGATGCTGTGCGCGAACTCCACCATGCGCTTCTGCTGGAGGTCCGGCATGCGCACATAGCCCTTGATCAGATCGTGCTGCAAAACCCTGGCGCGCTGCAGTTCCATCTCGAAGTGGGCCGGGCTGGAAACCGCCAGGCCCATCTTGTAGAAGGCGCGCATCCACTCCATGAGATAGCCGGTGGCGTAAATCCGGGGGCCCAGGCGCACTCCGGCTTCAAATGCCTCGCGATCCTCCACCGCTTCATAAGGGGTATCGCCGGTGCTGCGAACCGTGGTGATGCCGAACGCCAGCCATGCACGTCCGTGCGCCGCGCTCAAGTCCTTCTGCTGGTGGGTGTGGTATTCGATGAGGCCCGGCATGACGGTCAGGTTGGAGGCGTCCACCACGGCCGCGCCCTGATGGCGGCTCGCGGAGTGCGGCTCCACGCCGCGGATGCGGTTGCCCTCGATCAGGATGTCCACGTCCGAGCGGGCAGCCGGGCTCTTGCCGTCGACGAGGCGCCCGGCGTGCACGACCATCCTGCCTCGCGGTATGGCGGGCGTGTACTTGAGGTCGAGCGGCACATCGCGGACCTCGCCGCTTTCAATATTCAGGATCCTGAGCCGGTCCATCGACTGGTACAGGATGCGCTTCGAGTCTCCGGCCCAGCTGGGCGAGTGCGCCATCTCCGTGGTGACGCGCCGCGGCGGCCCGAGCGGCTCCCCGGAGGCCGACACCGGCCAGACGGTCAACAAGCCTTCGTAGATAGCCGCCATTTTGGCGCCGTCCGGCGACCAGACCGGACCACAGCCGCCGCGCGAGTCGATGGAGAGGGTGGGGACCGGCGCGAACCATTTATCACCGCCTCCCTCGGCGGACATTGTCAGGATCTGGTTGGTGCCTTCGCGAAAGCGCCGGGAGTAAGACGCCACCATGGCAACCGCGACTCTCTTGCCATCCGGAGACCAGGCCGGGGTTCCGGGGCCGAAGAGCGAGCCGTGGATCTTCGTGATCTGTCCGCTGGCCACATCGACCACGGAAACGCCGGCGCGCCGCCACATCGCGTCGATATCGAGAAAGGCGATGCGCCGCCCGTCGGGAGACCCCGCAGCCGCCATGGGCTGAGTTGCCAGCTTGGTGAGCTGCCGG
>JADZAF010000268.1 GCA_020852755.1 Bryobacterales bacterium | reverse complement strand
TACTAATGCCCGAGTGCTCAAGGAGATGAACGTAATGATGAAAAAGACCCTGTTCGTGATGATCCTGGCCCTGCAATTCCTGGCTTTCTCCAAGGTGACGCCGTCCCACGCGCCGCTGCCGGATTGTTTTCCGTGCGAAGTGCGGTAACAGGTGCTAATGCCCGAATGCTCAAGGAGATGAACGCGATAATGAAAAAGACCCTGTTCGTGATGATCCTGGCCCTGCAATTCCTGGCTTTCTCCAAGGTGACGCCGTCCCACGCACCGCTGCCGGACTGCTTTCCCTGCGAGGTCCGCTAGCTCGCCGGCTGTGCCGATATTGGAGAGAAAACTATGATAAAAAAGGCTTTCTTCGTGATGGTCCTGGCGCTCCAGCTGGCTGCTTTTTCGAGGATGACGCCGAGCCACGCACCCCTTCCGGATTGTTTCCCCTGCGAAGTCCGGTAGTCTGACCCGGAGTTTCCGCGAACCGGAGAGGCGCCGGATGTCCCCTGGCGGGCAAGTGACTGGTACAAAAGGTTGAGTACCGGAAATCTGCGGTTTCCGTGCCTCGCGGGACGTACCGGTGCTAGAATTACCGGAGAGAAGAGTACCTGACTTACGATGACGCCTATCGCCGCGCTTACGCACTGGCTGTGGCTCCTTACCATCGTTGTGGGTGCCTTTGCCCTTATCCGGCTTTACCACGCGGGTCTCCACCGCACGTACCGTTTCTTCTTTGTTTACCTTGGATTCCAGACCTTGCGCTCGGGTGTCCTGATGCTCTTCGATCCGCGAACGAACGCGTATGCCTGGACCTGGGTGGTGACCGAGGCGGTGATCTGGGTTCTATACGTCCTAATTGTTTTGGAATTGTACTCGCTGGTCTTTCGCGACTACCGGGGCATATACAGCCTGAGCCAGTGGGCCCTCTACGCCGCCCTGGCGATCTCCCTGATACTCTCCGCGGTCAGTCTGGCCGCCACCTGGAACCAGCAGCCGGAGCACTACCCCATTCTCGCCAATATTTTCCTGATCGAGCGGGGCGTGGCTTCCAGTCTGGTTCTGTTCCTGCTGCTGATCGTGGCCTTCCTGACCTGGTTCCCGGTTCCTCTCAGCCGCAACATGGTGGTGCACTGCGTCATGTTCTGCGTGTACTTCCTGAGCACCTCGGGAAGCCACCTGTACCGCAGCCTGCAGGGTGCGCAGGTGCAGCGGGCGGTGAGCGACGTATTGCTTGGGGTGTCCCTGCTCTGCGTGACGGGATGGCTGACGCTGCTCAACCGGAGGGGAGAAGAGGTTCCATCGGGACTGCGCTACCAGTGGAAGCCGGCCGACGAGCAGCGCCTGATCGGGCAACTGGATGCACTGAACCGGGCCTTGTCGCGTTCCACGAACGGCCGCTCCAGCGGTTGAGCAATTTACTAGTACTCCTAGAGCTTTTGGTAGTTTGTGTAGTTGAATGACTCCAGTTACATTTCTCCACGGTTTTTCCTTGCCTTTTCCCTCTATCTTCGATATCCTCGTACTTTAATGAGTGCACTTCTGCTCGCGTCGGCTTCGGTGCTGGTGCTGATCGGACTGGCATTCGTCCTGCTGTTCCGCAGGCTGGGCTCTCAGGTTGACCTGAACCGGGCTCCGGAAAACTGGCTGGAGGAAGCGCCCGCGATCAAATACCGGCCCATGGAGCGGTTGCTGGCTGACGCCGACTACCGCTTCCTGGCGTCCTGCGCCGGAGTCTCGCCTGCCTTGCTGCGGCGGATGCGGGCGGAGCGGCGGCGGCTCTTCCGCAGCTATCTCCGCTGCCTGAGCGAAGATTTCAGCCGGGTCCATACCGCCACTCGGCTTTTCCTGCTGTCCTGCGACCGTGACCGTCCCGATCTTGCTCTCGAACTCCTGCGCCAGAGGGCGATTTTCACCTGCGGCCTGATGCTGGCGGAACTGCACCTTGCGGTTCACGTGATGGGCCTCGGCGGCATTCCAGTGTACCGCCTGATCCGCTCACTGAATTCCGCGCGGCAGAACCTGACAAGCGCGGCCCTGCCGGTCGCCGCCTGAGCGTCCCCCCTTCCTACGCCGTCGCGATCCTGGCTGTCTCCGCCAAGCCGCGTTCCCGGATCTCGAACTCCCGGATCAGGTACTTCTGCACCTTGTTGGTTACCGTCATGGGGAAGGAATCGACGAAGCGGATGAACCGGGGGATCTTGAAGTAGGCGATCCGGCCGCGGCAGAAATCGCGGATCTCCTCCTCGGTGGCGGTGACGCCCTGCCTTAGCTTGATCCAGGCCAGCACGGTCTCCCCAAGGCGGGCGTCAGGCAGGCCCACCACGTACACGTCAGCGACCTTCGGATGGCTGTGCAGGAATTCCTCGACCTCGCGCGGATAGATGTTCTCGCCCCCCCGGATGATGGTTTCCCTGGCCCGGCCGCGCATGCGGAAATAGCCGTCGGGCTGCATGATGGCGAGATCGCCGGTATGCAGCCACCCCTCCGGATCGATCGCCTGGGAGGTGGTTTCCGGGTCCTGGTCGTAGCCCTTCATCACCAGGTAGCCCCGGGTGCACAACTCGCCCTGATGCCCGACCGGCAGCGTTTCTCCGGTCTCCGTGGAGACGATCTTGACTTCCGTGCTCGCCAGGGCCGTGCCGACGGTGGAGACGCGCAGTTCGAGGCTGTCGTCGACCCGCGACATGGTGATTACGGGGGAACTCTCGGTCTGGCCGTAAGCGATCGTCATTTCCGGGCAGTGCATCTCACCGGCCACGCGCTTCATGACCTCGATCGGGCAGGGCGCCCCGGCCATCACGCCGGTGCGCAGCGAGGTCAGGTCGAACTCGCGGAAGCGGGGATGTTCCAGTTCGGCGATGAACATGGTCGGCACGCCGTACAGCGCCGTGGCGCGCTCGGCCTGAACGGCCTCCAGGGTGGCCTCGGGATCAAACTGGGCGGATGGCAGAATCAGCGCCGCGCCGGACACCACCGATACCATCGAAGCGATCACCGACCCGAAGCAATGGTAGAGGGGAACCGGAGCGCAGATGCGGTCTTCCGCGGCGGCGCACAGGCAGAGGCCGATGCACAGGCCGTTGTTGATCAGGTTGTGGTGGGTGAGGAGGACGCCCTTCGGCTGGCTGGTGGTTCCCGAGGTGTACTGGATGTTGGCCACGGCGTGAGGGTCGCCGGCTTCGGGGGGGAGCACAGCGCCGGCGTTCCGCATCCGTTCCCAGGACTCCTGTCCCAGCCAGATCACGTGCTGCAAGGGAAGCCGGCGGCCGCTTCGGGATTCCTCGAGTATGGAGCGGTAATCGGCCCGGGCATCGCGTTCCCGCAGGAACAGGGCCTTGATGCGGGAGCGGAGCAGCACACCGCTCAATTCGTGAGAACGGTAGGCGGGATTGACGTTCACCAGCACCAGGCCGAGCCGGGCGCAGGCGTGCTGCAGAAAGATCCACTCAGCGCAATTGCTGGCCCAGACGCCGACCCGGTCCCCGCGCTGCAGCCCCAGCCCGGACAGGCCCATGGCCGTGCGGTCTACTTCGCGGGCGAGTTCCCGCCAGGTGAAACGCAGCCCCTGGTGGCGGACCACCAGCGCTTCCCTTTCGGGCTGCCTGGCGACGGTATCGGCAAACGCCTGGCTGATGGTCTTTTCCAGCAGGGGGACTTCCGGGCCGCGAATGTAGCTCAGCGTGGCTGCTTCGGGAACCAGCTCCGCAACAAGGATGCTCACGTTCAACCAGTTTACAGTTTCTTCAGCAGGCCTTTGGCTTCCTTGAGCGAGTGAAAGGCGCGCTCCGCCTGCCGGAATTCCCGGGTATGGACCCGCCGGCGGGCGCCGTGGTGGTCCACCGGGTAGCGCAGGTGCAGCATCTCGTGGAAAAGGACGTATTCCAGGGCCAGCCGCGGGATGCGGGGCGAATCGAATATCCGGCTGATAATGATGGCGTTATGCGATGGGTCGAAATGGCCGAGCAGGCGCCGTGAGGCCTGCCGGCTCCAGCCCAGCCGCGGCCGGCCCATCAGGCCGTCGAAATACCGTGCATTCAGTTCCTCGAAGAGGCTTTCCAGGTTGTAGTACTCCCCCTGGGGTCCGGAGACGAACTTGCGCCCCCGGATCTGCCGCAGCAGGTGCATCTTCTGCCGCATGTCCCGGCGGTTCAGGTAGAGCCGGTACCGGCGGGAGTACACCGGCGGCACCGGGCGGCGCAGCATCTTCGAGAGCAGGATGTGGGCCAGCGCTTCCATCACCGGGGCCGGAGCGCCCTCCAGCAGGTCGCTGATGCGCACATCGATGACCCCGCCTTCCATGCGTATGAAGTTGTCGGGATTGGCGTAACGGCGGAACTCGACCCGTATCTCGGGCATCCTGGCCCGGGGCCGCAGCTGGCGGTAGATGCGGGCATACATTTCGGCCGGCGTCTCGAAGAACAGGTTACTCTGGGGACTGGTCAGGCCCCATTCGCCGGATGGCTGGTCACTGGCTGTCACGAGTTCGCAAGGGGTGCGGCCGGCCGGGTGCCGGGCCGGCGCGCTTTGTATTCGCCCAGAGTTTACAATATCAAGTTGATTCCGACTTTTTGATTCCGAGTTTTTCGACTGCGAGGTAAAGTGCCCAAAGTAAAGATCAGCGCCCTCGGCTGCTATGTTCCCCCGCGCGTGCTCACGAACCAGGAACTGGAGAGAATGGTGAACACCACCAACGACTGGATCCTGGAACGGACCGGGATCTCCGAGCGGCACATCGCGGATCCCGAGATGGCTACCTCCGACATGGCGTATGAAGCGGCGCGCGAGGCCATCCAGGTCCGGGGGATCGCGCCCACCGAGCTGGATGCGATCCTGGTATCGACAGTCACCCCCGACATGTTCTTTCCCTCCACGGCCTGCCTGGTTCAGGACCGGCTGGGCGCGCGCGGCGCCTGGGGCTTCGACCTGATCGCCGCCTGCTCCAGTTTCGTCTATGCGCTGAACACCGGAGCGCACCTGGTGATGGCGGGGACGCACCGCAAGGTGATGGTGATCGGAGCGGACACCATGAGCCGCATCATAGACTACACGGACCGGGCCACCTGCGTGCTCTTCGGAGACGGGGCGGGGGCCATGCTGCTGGAGCCGGTGGCGGAGGACGAGGGGCACCTGGGCTACATCGATTTTCTGGGCGAGGTGGACGGCTCGGGCGGCCAGTATCTGAAGATGCCGGCGGGCGGCAGCCGCATGCCGGCCAGTGCCGAGACGGTCGCCCGGAAACTGCATTACGTGCACCAGGACGGCCAGCAGGTTTTCAAGTACGCGGTCCGCAAGATGTACGAAGTCTGCCGCGACCTGATGAAGAAGAACGGCCTGGCCGCCGCCGACATCCACCTGATGGTGCCCCACCAGGCCAACCGGCGCATTATCACGGCTACCGCGGAACGGCTCGGAATCCCCTGCGAGCGGGTGATCATCAACATCGACCGGTACGGCAATACCACGGCGGGCACCATCCCGCTGGCCACGCGCGATGCCATCGACCAGGGACGCCTGAAGAAGGGCGACCTGGTGCTGTTCGCGGCCGTGGGCGCCGGTTTCACGGTCGGCGCCACCCTCTGGCGCTGGGCCTACTGAAACGGAACTATACTCCAGGTATGACGCCGCGGATCGTCATGCTGCTTGGCGTGTGGGCCGGGCTTACGTCCGGAGCGGGAACCGAGCCCAGGCCGGATGCGGCGTCCTACCCTGCCCAGGCGAAACTCGAGACCCTGTCGATCGGCGCGGAGTTCCTGGTGCGCAGCTTCCACGCCGCCGGGGAGATGTTCTTCCTTCCGGATTACCTGGTGGTCGAAGTTGCGCTCTTTCCGGCACGGGGTAGGGAAATGGCGGTCAGCGCCGGGAACTTCAGCCTGCGGCTGAACAACAAACGGACCGCGCTGTTGCCGCAAACGCCCGGCATGGTAGCCGCCTCCCTGAAGTATCCCGACTGGACGCGCCGGCCCACCCTGATCGCCGGGGCGGGGGCTGGCAACGCCGGAGTGATCGTAGGCCGGCCGGAACCCGTGGAGCGCTTTCCGGGCGACACGCGGCCGGCACGCACGCGTCTGCCTCGGCCTCCGAGCGCGCCGGAGGCAGAAAACCCCAGCGGCATGGAACCCGCCGGGCGTACCAGGCCCGAAGAGGCGGTGGCGGAGACGGCCCTGCCGGAAGGTGACATCTCCGGTCCCGTATCCGGATACCTTTACTTTCCTCATCAGGGGAAGCCGAAGTCTATCCGGTCGGTGGAACTGCTCTATGAGGGGCCGGCGGGCCCGGCGCGTCTGCGGCTGCGCTGAATTCGGAGCATGGGCGAAAAGCTCCATGTCCGTCTGATCTGCCTGGCGATTCTCGCGGCGGGGCTGCCCTTCGCCGCATGGAACGACTTCGTCGAGCAGACCAACCGGCAGTTCTACGATCTGCTGCTGAGCCTTCGAGCGCCTGCGGGCGGGCGGGCTCCGGCCGTGCTGCTGGCGGTGGACGATCAGACCCTGGCACGCTACGGGCCTCTGCCGTTTTCCCGCGCCGCGCTGGCCCGCGGCCTGGGGGTTTTGGCCGGGTTCGAGCCGCGCGTGGTGGGGATTGACCTTCTGCTCGCCGAAGCGGGCCGGACGGAGGAAGACGCGGCTCTGGCGGCCGGACTTGCCCGCTTCCCCAAGCTGGTCCTGGCGGCGGCGCTGTCCGGGGACTCTCCGCGCGCGGGCTGGATCTGGCCGCTGGACCATCTGGCCGGCCGGGCGTCGATCGGGCACGTACATGCCGCCCCGGACGAAGACGGCGTGGTCCGCTCGGTGCTGCTGGAGAAGCAGGGCGGCGGCCGGCGCGCGTGGGCCTTCGGCCTGGAGTGCGCGCGGCTCTACCTGGGGGCCGGCGCGCCGGTTGAAGAGCGGGCCTCCCTGCTTCTGTCGGGCCTCCGGATTCCGGCCCGGCGGGACGAATCTCGCCGGCTGCTGGTCAACTACGCAGGTCCGGAAGGCGTTTTTCGCCGGGTCTCGTTTCGCTCGCTGCTGGAGGGACAGGCCGATCCGGCGGATTTCCGGGACCGCATCGTGATTGTGGGCGTCACGGCGCAGGGCGCGGGCGACCGCCTTTTCACTCCGCTCTCGTCCGGCGGCCTGGGCATGAGCGGGATCGAGATCCACGCCAACGTCGTTCGAACGGTCCTGGAGGGCGCCTTTCTGGGGCCGCTGGGCGCGCCGGCGGAGATTCCCGGGTACCTGGCAGTCGCCGGCGCCGCCGTGGCGCTGGCGAAGCGTTTGCGGGGTCTGAAGCTGGCATCCGCGCTGGCGGCGCTGATGCTGGCGCTTCCGTCGGCGTCCTATGCGGCGCTGCGTGCGGGCAGCGTGTGGCCGCTGGCCTCTCTGCTGGCAGTTTTTGTCTGGGCCGCCGGCGTTGCTTTGGCCGCCGAGTACGGCATCGCCGCGGCGGCGCTGCGGCGGGAGGAGCGCCGCCGGCAGGAGTATGCCTTCCGCGTGCAGGCCATGGCGCACGAGATCAAGACCCCCCTCACGGCCATCCAGGGATCCAGCGAGATGATTGCCGACGCCTCCGTGCCCGAACCCGCCCGCGCGGAAATCGCGGGCTTGATACACAAGGAATCCAAGCGGCTGACCGGCCTGGTCGAGACTTTCCTGAACGTGGAACGGATCTCTGCCGGTTCCCTGGCCCTGGAGAAGCAGCCGGTCGACCTGGCGGCGCTGTGCGCGGAGGTGCTGGAGCGCGCCCGCCTCTATGCGGCGCGCAAGCGTACCGCGATCCAGGCCGAAGTGCCGCCGGCGGCCATTCTGGCCGACCCCGAACTGCTTTCCTTCGCCGTGTACAATTTGCTCACCAATGCGGTCAAGTACAGCCCGAAGCAAAGCACCGTCCGGCTGGAGGTGAGGGCCGGTGCAGGCGGCGGCGTCCTGATTTCGGTTACCGACTCCGGCCAGGGCATCGAACCCGCCGAGCAGAAACGGATTTTCGAGCGTTTTTATCGTGGAAAGCAGGCCGCGGAACCGGGTACCGGACTGGGCCTGGCACTGGTGAAAGAGATCGCCGTGCAGCACGGCGGGCGCGTCGAGGTGGACAGTAAGCCCGGCGCCGGTTCCCGGTTTACACTGGTTTTACCGGCCGGTGACTGATGGCAAAGCCGCCCATTCTGCTGATTGACGACGACGAGGCGATCACCGCGACTCTCACGGCCTTCCTTACCTCCCGCGGCTACCCGGTGGAGACGGCCAATGAGGGCGAGGAGGGCTTGAGCCTGGCCCGCACGGGCCGCTTCCCGATTGTTCTCAGCGACATCTACATCGACCGGGTCAGCGGGCTGGAGATCCTGCGCGCCGCCCGCGCCGGCAATCCGGAAGCGGCCGTGATACTGATGACGGCGCACGGCTCGGTCCGGACCACGGTGGAAGCCGAGTCCGGAGGCGCTTTCGACTACCTGGCCAAACCCTTCGAGATGAGCGCCCTGCTGGAGGTGGTGGAGAGGGCCGAGCGGGCCCGTTCGGCGCCCGCCGCGGTGATCCCGGAGGGCCTGGAAGAGTACGGCGAGATGGTCGGGGCCTCGCCCGCCATGGTGGAGGTCTACAAGCGGATCGCCCGCACCTCCCGCTGCGACGAAACCGTCCTGATCACGGGCGAAACCGGCGTCGGCAAGGAACTGGTGGCCCGCGCCATCCACCGGAACAGTGCCCGCGCGGAGAGGCCTTTCGTGGCCATCGATTCCGGTGCGGTCGCCGGAACGTTGTGGGAGTCCGAGGTCTTCGGTTCGGTGCGCGGCGCCTTCACGGGCGCGGACCGCGACCGGCCGGGCATGGTGGAAGCGGCCCGGGGCGGCACTCTGTTTTTCGACGAGGTGGGCGAGGTTCCTGTGGAGTGTCAGGCCAAACTGCTGCGCCTGCTCCAGGAGAAGGAGTACCGCCCGGTGGGCGCTGCGGGCCCCAGGAAGGCGGACGTTCGCATCATCGCCGCGACCAACCGGCCCATCGACCTAATGCTTAAGGAGCAGAAGATCCGCGAAGATCTCTTCTACCGGCTGAATGTGCTGCGGATCGACGTCCCGCCTCTGCGCGAGCGCCGTTCCGATATCGCGCTGCTGGCCCGCCGCTTCCTCGCGGGGCAGGAGCGCATCTGGCTCACTCCGGAAGCCCTTCGGTTTCTGGAGCGGCACAACTGGCCGGGCAACGTGCGGCAACTGGAAAACACCCTCCGGCGGCTGATCGTGTTAAGCCCACCCGGACCTGTGTCGAGGCTGGACATCGAGCGGGCGCTGGCTCCGGCCGCGGGCGAGGCGGAGGAGCCGACCGAACTGGACGAACGGGAACGGCAGCAGATCCTTCGCGTCCTGGAGCAGACGGCGGGAAACAAGTCGCGCGCCGCGGAGTTGCTGGGCATTCAACGCCGGACACTGTATAAGAAGCTGGCCAGGATGGGCATCGAGGGCTTCTAGGCTGTTGCCTGGCCTTTGAATTGCTACAGAACTTCGAAAATGAAGCCGCGGATACGTGTGCTCGCGCCGCTCGTGGTCCTGCTGGCCGCGCTTCAGGCCGTGGCGCAGGAGGCCCGGGTGGTGTCTCTCACCGGCGCGGTCTCGGTGACCCGCGGCAGACAGGCGGCGCGGCCGCTGGGGCTGAACGACGCGGTCGAGAACGGGGATGCGCTGGTCACCGGCTCGAATTCCGAGGCGGTGATCCGCGCTGCGGACGGCTCCAGCGTTCACCTCTTCCCGGACTCGCACATCATCTTCAACGAGCAGTCGCTGGACCTGCGGGAGTTCCTGCATCTGGTTCTGGGCTCGGTCAAAGTGCACATCGAGAAGCTGACCGGGCGGGTGAACTCGCAGAAGGTGACCACCCCGACCGCGGTGATCGCGGTGCGCGGCACAACCTTCAGCGTCTTTGTGGATGAAGAGGATTCCACCCTGGTGGCAGTGGACGAGGGTGTGGTGGCGGTAAGCGCGCGCGCCTGGCCGGCCGAGGAGGTGGTGCTGCTGCGGGGGCAGCGCTGCTGGGTGCGCCGGGGACAACGTCCCACGCAGGCGCTGGCCTTCCGCGGGCGTTCCGAGCGCGCGGACCTGATTCCGGCACGCCCGCCCCGGCGGGACACCCAGCGGGTGATGGGGCGGAGCATCGTGCAGGGCACCGAGATCCGGCTCCCGCCGCCGCGCCCGCGCCTGGCGCGCACCACTGCCGCCGGGCAGGCGGCGAAGTGATATGCCGTCCCGGCTGTTGATCGCCGCCTGCCTGCTGGTACGGTTGCTGGCAGGCGCCGGCGCGGAACTGGCGGCGGAACTGGCCCGGCTGGACACCAAGGCTCGGGACCCGGACGGAAAACTGGTGGTTGCCGCCCTGGTGGCGGAGCACCTGGGTGTGCACCGCAACCATCTGGTGTTCGAGCGCAGGCAGACCGGGCGCAGCTACAGCCAGATCCTGGTTTCCGTGCTCGAATCGCAGAAAGTCTCCGAAGCGGAGATGCTGGCGCGCGTGCGGCAGTTGAACGCGGATATCGAGGAGACGCTGGGGAACGCCCCGGCGGGCGCGGTCCCGCTGCTCTTGCTCAGCACGGCAATCGACCACAACTCGACCGGCGCGTTCTACTCCCTCACCCCGGAAGTCGGGATCGACGCGGGCCCGGTGGCCCTGCTGGCGGGCGTTCCGCTGTACCGGAACGGGGCGTCCTCTCCCGCGGCCGCCGGCATCGGCGACGTGTACGCCGCGGCCTACCTGCGGGGGTCGAGGGGCATTGTCGACCTGGGCGCCTCGCTCACGGCCGGCTTCCCGACGGGCGACCGCGAGCGCGGGTTGGGCGCCGGCAAGACCACGGTGGATGGGGTTGGCTCGCTGGGGTTTCACTTCGCGAACGCGCGCTTCTTTGTCAATGCCGGCATGACCAATTCGGTATTCAACAATGTGGGGTATCAGCGGCCCTACATCACCGATGGTCCCGCCGCGCATTTCTCGGGTGGATTGGAGGGCCGCTGGGCAGGCCGGGTGACCGCTGGCCTGGGAGCATTCGCGGTGCGGCCGTTCGGCGAGCAGGAGGTGTGGAGCCGCGTAGTCACCACCCAAACGGCTCCCGTCACCCTGCCGGGAAGGCCCAGTCCCCTGCCGCTCCCGCTGCCGGACCCGCGCCCCGGCCGGACCGGGCCGCTGCGCGAGCGGCTTCGCAGCCTGGGCCTGCTCGAAACCGTGCAGTGGATTGTGACCCCCGGCGAGGACCTCCAGGATCACGGCCCCAACGCCTGGGTGTCGTTCCTGGTGGGTCCGGGCGTATCGTTCGATGTGGCGGTTGCGCGCAGCATTCCGTTTCATCTGACCGCGGTCCGGGCGGGCCTTTCCTTTGACGTAGGGCACTGGATCCAGCGTGCCCGCGGGGCACACTAATGTGCCCTTTGTAGCCAGGCTGTTGGGGACCGGCCCTTGATCTAACTGGCTTTATGAACTGGTCTTCGCGGTGCACTGCGCCGCCTGGAGTTTAGGGACATGAGAATCCGATACCTGCTCGCACTTACCGTCCTGGCACTGGCCGCCGGCGCAGCGATCGCGCCCGCCCAGATCGCCATCGTCAACGGCGCATCCTATGATCCCGACCGGCAACTCGCCCCGGGGTCCTTCGCCACGATTTTTGGTGAGAACCTGTCGTCGCAAACCTTGTCGGCGCAGTTCAGCCAGTCGGGCCAACTGCCCACCGAACTGGGCGGTGTGACCGTTACGGTCGACGGGCAGCCGGCCATGCTGTACTTCGTCTCGCCCCGCCAGGTCAACTTCATTGTTCCGCAGGTGAGCCCCGGCCGGGCCGCGGTCGTGGTCCGCAACGGCAGCGCCAGCCAGCAGGGCAGCATGCGGATCGGTCCTGCCGGTCCGGGTATCTTCTCCGTCAATGGAATGGGCGTGGGAGAAGGCGCCATCCTTCACGGCTGGCTGTGGCAGCGCGGTCCGTTCAGCATCACCACCAGCGGACTTGACACTCAGGTTTCCATATTCGTCACGGGACTCGATCTTTCGGTGAAGCCCGAAGTGTTGGTCGGCGGAGTCCCGGTCGAGGTGAAGTACTACGGCAAAGCTCCCGGCTATGAGGGCCTCCAGCAGATCAATGTGGTGATTCCCGCCAACTTCGCCGGTGTGGGCCGGGTGCCGGTGGTGGTGATATCCAACGGCCAGGTCAGCAACGTGACCTTCCTGGTGATCCTGCCTACCACGGACTTGCTGGACAAAATTCCCGGCTGGGCGCGCGGCCGGATCATCAGAGAGAACGTGCGCCGGGGCAGGGAATCGAGCGCGCTGGCCCTGAACACGGCCAACAACACGGCGCTGGTAGCCGACGAGGAAGAGGACCTGGTGCGCGTGATCTCCCTGGATTCGAAGTCGATCACCGGCACCATCAGCCTCCCCAGCGATTCCCAGGCCCTGGATATCGCCGTGAACGCCGCCAATAACCTGGCCGGGGTGGCGTTGAGCGCGGCCGGCTCGGCGGCCATTGTCAACCTCCAGCAGAACAAGGTCGTCGCGGTGGTTGCCACCGGGAACTTTCCCAGCCACGTCGAGTTCTGGGGCGATTTTCTGCTGGTCAGCAACTCGGCGGGCAGCACGATCACGATGATCGACACTCGCAACAACCAGGTGGCGGCGACCATCGCCGTGGGGCAAATGCCCAGCGGGATTGCGGTTGTGGGGAATACGGCGGTGGTGGCCAACACGCACGCGGGAACCCTGTCCGTGATCGACCTGGTGGCGCGCCAGGTCACCTCGACCATCGACCTCGGTGTGGGGATACGGCCGCGCGAGATCGCCCTGACCGGCGACGGCAAGAAGGCGGTGGTGGACAGCCCCACCCTGGTCGGTTTCCTGATCGTGGACCTGGCGGGCAAACAGGTGAACAAGGTGGAGACGTCGGTCTGGGACGCCGTGGGGGTGAGCCGGATCGCCATCAACGGCAACACCGCCTACCTGACCAACCAGTTGTCGGCCAGTGTCACGGTGGCGGACATCGCGGCCGGCAAGGTTCTCAAAGTGTTTCCGGTCGATCCGGGCCCCCGCGCGCTGGCCCTGAACCTGCCCAGGAACCAGTTGGTCGTGCTCTGCCAGGGTTCGCAAACGCTGGACATCGTGGATCTGGGCAGCTACGCGGTGGTGGCGCGGGTGGCGACGGGCGAGTCGGTCGAGGCCCCGGTCATGCCGCCTTTCCAGTGGGGACCCATGCCGGTTCTCGACTCGATCGCGCCGCAGACGGGCGCCAAAGGCTCGACCTTCACGCTCACCATCACGGGGAAGAACCTCGCCCCGGTCAAGCGGGTGGTCTTCGACCAGCTATCCCGGTCGTGGAACCAACCGCAGAAGGAGGATACCAACATCAAGGTGAGTAACCTCCAGGTGAAGGCGGACGGGTCGCAAGTAACTGCCACCGTCCAGATCCTGAAGGATGCCGAGGAGGGCGCCCGCCTGATCCGGCTCGTTCTGGAGAAGGGCGATTACTACGGGCCGGCCCGCTCGACCCTGTT
>JADZAF010000267.1 GCA_020852755.1 Bryobacterales bacterium | reverse complement strand
TCTCTTTTCCGGAAACCCGGAGAAGCACGCGGTGGTGTTTCGGGTTTCGCCTCCCGGGGTTCCAGAAGGTCATGAAACCGGCGGTCTGTTCCAGCGAGCCGCCCTGTTCGACGGTGAAGTAACGGGGCCGGACGGCGAACAGGACGGCGATCTGGTCCCAGCTCGAGCGGCCCGTGACCAGGGCCCCGGCTTGCCGGGAGCACCGGCGGCCGGCCACAGCCGGTAGGATTCCCGCACAGGGTTTGCGGCGGGGGTGAGCGGCAGCTTACGGTTGCCCGTCAGGATGTCTTCGCCTTCCGAGGAGATGTAGAGGTCCGTCGGCCAGGTTTCCAGCAGCTCCCGCACGTAGTTCTCGACGCCGTTCCTTCCGAAGTTCCAGTCCCGAACGGGTTTTGTGCCGGCGTAGCCCATGGCCACCCAGCGTTTGACCTTGGTTCGAACCAGTGCCGCGGCTTCCCGGTCGCGCATCAGCCAAACCAGACCGTGAGGGTGCCCGACGGTCACGATGGTTACCGCTCCGTCCGGCTGCGCGCGGAGCGCCTGCTTATACACGGCGACGAGGTCCGGAGCGCGGTCGGTCACGGAGTGTCCATAGGGGCCGCGGGCGATCTGTGCGGAGTAGGAATTTCCGGGGTCGCCCACATCGTCGCGCTGGTACTGGCCCAGCGGAAGGTCCTTGCGGCCGTACCAGGCGTTGATGGCGGCGCATGCGCCGGCGCCGTACCGGTTCCGCCCGGAACTGAAGACGACGGCCGCGATGCGGGCCTCTCCCTTGTCCGCGAGCTTGTGGAGGACCGCCAGCGCTCCGGCGTCATCGACGTCGGAACCCATGTCGGTGTCGAAAATGATGGTGGGAGGAGCGGCAGTGGCGGCCGGCGCCCGCGCCCCGGCGAGGCAGGCGGCGAACGCTACAGAGAAAGGGAGGCACAACAGGCGGCGCCGGATGCGATGGGTGATATTCACACCGAAATCGTAGCCCGGCGGGGGCGCCTCTGCAAACCGTGGCCGTTCAACCGGCGCAATCCAAAACCTCAAAGCGTTTTGGCTGCGAGGTAGTATGTATTCCCGCCCTGGTCCTGGTGGACATCGATCAATGCGAAGCCCTGATCGCCGAGAATGCGGCGGTAATTCCCGACGCCAAAGGAGAAATATTTCACCACGACGCCGTTCATCGTGCCTTCTTTGCCCTCGAAGTTGTCCTCGTCGCCCGACGTAAACAGAAAGGGCGCCCCTGTCTTGAGGACGCGCGAGATGCCGGCGACTGCCTGGATCTGGTGCTCCGGGGTGAGGTGGAACATCACCCCCCAGGCAACGGCAGCGTCAAAAGTGCGCTCGGCGAAGGGACAAGCTTGCAGCAGACCTCGAACGGCAGGAATTTGAGGACAATTGCCGCGAAGGCGCTCGAGCATTGCAGGGGAGCTGTCCAGCCCGGTAACCCGGTGGCCGGCGCGCAGCAGAGCGCGAGCTATGGGGATGCCATTGCCGCAGCCGGCGTCCAGAACGCGAGAACCGTACGGGATGGACGAGGCCAGCGCCACCGCTTCCGGCAGGCCGGCCTGGCCGGCGCGCTCAGACGCATACCATTCCGCGATCCGGTCGTACTCACGCACGGCGCAAGCCCCTACAGCAGTCTACAACTCCGCGGCTCTTCGCCCGGCTCCCCCCGGGGTCAGGCACGGCGGCAGAGTTTGACGACGTTTTCGATGAGCTTCAAGCCGTGGCCGCCGTCGGAAGTCAGAATGGACTCGGGGTGGAACTGCACGGCTTCGACGGGCAGGTCGCGGTGCCGGAGGCCCATGATGACGCCGTCGCCGGTCTCGGCGGTGACTTCGAGGCAGGCGGGCAGGCTCTCCCGCCGGGCGAAGAGGGAGTGGTAGCGGCCCACCTGGAAGCTTTCGGGCAGACCCTCGAAGACGCCGACGCCACAGTGACGGACGGTGGACGGCTTGCCGTGCATGGGGTAGTCGAGGACTCCGAGTTCGGCGCCGAAGGCCTCGGCGATGCCCTGCAGGCCGAGGCAGACGCCGAAGACGGGCACGCCCAGGCGGGCGGCGTGCCGGACCAGCGCGGGAACGCCGAAGTCGGCCGGGCGCCCCGGGCCCGGCGAGATCAGGATCAGGTCGGGCCGGATCTGCGCGATGAGTTCCAGCGGAAAGCCGGAGCGGTAGGTGACCACTTCGGCTCCGGTCTGGCGGGCGTAATTAGCCAGGGTGTGAATGAAACAGTCGTCGTTGTCCACCAGCAGGAACTTCAAGCCGGCGGCAACCGCGGGCCGCGCCTCGACGGCGGCGCGGGCGGTCTGCGTGGGCTGCAGCACACGGAAAAACGTGGTCGCCTTCAGCCGGGTCTCCAGCTCTTCGCCGGCCGGAACCGAGTCGTAGAGCAGGGTGGCTCCGACCGGATAGCAGGCCTCGCCGTTCTTCAGGTAGATGGTGCGAATCAGGATGCCGGTGTTGATGTCGCCGTTGAGCGAGATCATGCCGACCGCGCCGCCGTACCAGCCGCGCGCGTCCTTCTCCAAATCCTCGATGGCCTGGGCGGCGGCTTTCTTGGGAGCGCCGATGACGGTCACCGCCCACATGTGGCTCAGGAAGGCATCAAGCGCGTCGAAGCCCTCCTTGAGCGTGCTTTCGACGTGGTCGACGGTGTGGAAGACCCCGGCGTAGGATTCGATGAGCCTGCGCCCGATGACCCGCACGGAGCCGGGCACCGAGACCCGCGACTTGTCATTGCGGTCCACGTCGGTGCACATGGTCAGCTCGGACTCTTCCTTGGCGGAATTGAGCAGCTCGCGGATGTTCTGGGCGTCCTGCAGCGGGTCGCCCGTGCGGCGGGCGGTGCCGGAGATGGGGCAGGTCTCTACACGGCCGCCTTCCACCCGGACGAACATTTCGGGTGAGGCGCCTACCAACTGCTCGTCGCCCAGCTGGAGAAGGAATTCGTAGGGGCTGGGACTGACCGCCTGCACGCGCTGGAAAAGCTCGGAGACGGGAGCGGAGTAGGGCGCGCGAAAACTCTGGCGCAGAACCACTTCGTAGTAGTCGCCCTGGCGCATTCCCTGGCGCACCCGCTCGACCTTGGCCATATACTCCTCGGGCGTGTGGTCGGAGACAGGAGCGGCGGCGGGTGCGGCCGGGGCGGGTGCGGCGACCTGGTCGCCGGAGCGTTCCAGGGCCAGGGTGGAGAGGCCGTCGCGCTCGAAATCGTACTGGTGCCGGTCGATCTGCTCCCGCTTGCGGTCCATGAAGCAGATATCGTCGCAGAGGAACAGGTGCAGGTCCTTGTGGCCGCTGCGGGGCAGTTTCAGCTGGATGGGCTCGAACTGGAATAGCAAGTCATAGCCGAAGGCGCCCACCAGGGCCAGGCGGCCGTCGCCGGCGCCGCGGAATTCGTCGATCAGGCAGCGCAGGATGGAGAAGGCGGAGGGTTGCTTGCTGCGCTCCTCCTCGGGGAACAGCGCGGGCAGCGGCTTCAGCCGGCCTTCCAGGGCGCCGCCACGCGATTGAAAGTCGTCCCAGTGGGGATGGGCGGAGAGCAGCGGCTCGAGGATCCGGAGCAGCACTTCTCCGCGGGTATTGAGCGGGCGGAAATGCATCATGCGGTCGAAGGCGACGATCTCCAGAGGGGGCCGCACGGAGGCCACATCCCAGCGCGAGTACCGGCCGGGGTACTCGTAGCCGGAGGAGAGGTAGATGCCGCGATGGACATCCAGTTCGCGCAGAAGGTGCTTCAAGCCCTTCCGGTAGCTGATCTTGGAGACGGTCCGAAGGACTTCAATGCCGCTCCGGGTGCGATATCGGCTTCGACGCATTTTCTCCCAAAGAGAGGAAGTATTTTCACAGAATAGCATCGACGGAGAGGGGGCAATTGGTCCAAGGCATGCACCGCAGGAGTCAGGGAGGCTACGAAATGAAGCGAATGCGAATGCTGACTCTATGTATCCTGCTGGGCCTGACGGCAGCGCTGCCGGCCGCGGGCGAGCAGCGCAAGAGCGGCAACTCCCGCGTGCTGACCGGCTACGTGGACGAGCGGCCCGGCGCGGTATACGTGCTGCGGGACGAGGTGTCCGGCCGGGAGGTGGTGCTGAAGGCCGCCGGGTTCACCAACCAGTCGTTTGCCAAGTACCTGGGCCACCGGGTCGAGGCGCGCGGGCGCGTGGTTTCCGGAAACGGTGCACCCAGAATGCGGGTGTCCTCGATTTTCTGGACGGGCCCGCAAGCGGGTATCACGGAAGAGAGTGTGGCCACCGACAGGGCTCCGGAAACGCTGGCCGGGGTGATCCATCGCGAGCCTCGGGGCGGCTACGTGCTGCGCAGCGAGAACGGCTCCTTCGCGATCGCCGGTTTGAAGCCGGGAGCGGTTGGAAGCGCGGAGTTGAAGGCGTACGAGGGGCAGCGGGTGTTTGTGGAAGGCGAATTGATCTCGGGCGTGGGGAGGCCGGTGCTGACGGTCCACGGCATTTCGCCGTTCGGGGCTCCGGCACGCTAAGCGACGCCCGCCGTCCGGGCCGGAATCAGAGACAGGCACGCCGAACCGCGACCGGATGAGAGACGGCGGGACGGTTTTTGAGCGCACATCGGCGTGATAAGCTGGGTCCTCTAAGACCAGAGAACCCGGCATCATGCGCTATTTCACTCTCCTTTTGCTGCTGGCGGCCGCGGGACTGAGCGCCGAGAATCCCGTGATCCGCATTTCCACTCCTTTGAAGCCGCCTGCCTGGGCGCACATGGAGCGCGCGCTCCTGAAGGAAAACGCCCGGCTTATGGAGGTGTTCGCCCGGAAGTACGTCAATCCGCACAACGGCTACCTGGAGGTGGTCGAGCATTGGGGCGGGGCGGACGGGCCGGACGACGCCATGGAGAACTTCTTCAACTGGCCGCTGGTGTACGTGCTGGGCGGCGAGGAGAGCACGCTGGACCTGTTCCGGCTGGTGTGGGAGGGCCACCTGCGCCAGTACACCAAGCTGGGCATGTACCACAAGGAGTTCATCACGGCCTTCGACTGGGAGCATACGGGTGAAGGCATGGAGCCCTTCTTCCTGCTGCCCCTGGCGGACCCGGACGATGCGAAGAACCGCGAGCGGGCCCTGCGGTTCGCCAACTTCTATACCGGGCGCGATCCCTCGGTGCAGAATTACGACCCGCAGCACAAGATCATCCGGAGCATTTTGAACGGCAGCCGGGGCGCGCGCCTGGAGGCCACTCCGGAATACTGGGGCGACCGGCCGGGCCACGATTACTTCCGCAAGTCGGGCGACTGGACGCAGGTGAAGGGCGACGTCCCGATGAACTTCGGCGCCACCAGCCTGGCGGTGAACGCCTACATCCTGACCGGCGATCGCCATTACCGGGACTGGGTGCTGGAGTACATGGGGGCGTGGCGGGAGCGGGCCATTGCCAACAAGGGCTGGGTGCCGTCGATCGTGGGATTGAACGGCCAGGTGGGCGAGGGCTGGCAGGGCAAGTGGTACGGCGGCCTGATGGGCTGGAACTGGACCTTCGGCGGCTGGGGAATCCTGGGCCGGGGCGTGCGGACCGGATTTCTGAACGCCGCGTTTCTGGGAGGGCCCGATTATCTCGATGTGCTGCGCCAGCAGGGCCAGCGCCTGCTGGAGACGCGCGTCAAGACGCCGCGCGGCATGGCTTTCCTGAACAAGTATGGCGACCAGGGTCCGCACGGGCCGTCGGGGGGTCCCCTGTTCGAAGGGCTGTACTCGGACATTTACCTGCAAAGCCTGGAGAAACGGGACCTGGAGGCGCTGCGCGCGGCCGCCAACCCGGCGCCCAGCGAGCGGCGCTCGGTTCCGGTGTGGAATTTCGAAAACGAGGCCGGGCGGTACGAGGGCGGGAATGAAGCCTCCTGGATCGATTACCTGGAGGGCAACGATCCCGGGTATCCGGAACGGGCGCTGGGCGACGCTTTTTCGCGCATCCGCTATTACGTGCAGGCAATACGGGAAGACAAGAGCACGCCCGACACGCGGCAGGCGGACACGCCGCACATCATCCGAGCTTCCAAGGAAGCCCCGCTGAGCGCGGTGGGAGCGGTGACGGGGGCGCTGGTGAACCTGACCCTGGGCGGTCCGCAGCCGCTCTGGGCCGGAGGTCTGCTGTTCAGCGAGGTGCGCTACTTCGATCCGGCCCGGCGGCGGCCCGGCCTGCCGGAAGACGTGGCCGCGCTGATCACCCGCGTGGCGCCGGACCAGGTGAAGGTGACGCTGGTGAACCTGAACCAGACGGCGGCCCGCACGGTGACGGTGCAGACCGGCGCGTACGGCGAGCACACCTGCGAGCGGGTGGCCTCGGGCAGCGGCACGCTGGCCGTGAACGGGCGCTGGTTCGAGGTGGAACTGGACCCCGGCGCGGGAGGAGAACTGACCATCTATCGCAAGAAATTCAGCGCCCAGCCGGCCTTCCGTTTCCCCTGGCAGGGCGCAAGGCCGTAAGAACGGAGAGAGAATCCATGAACCGACGCGAATTCTTTCAGAGCAGCGCCGCCGGACTGGCGCTTCCCTTCGCCGCGGACAAGCCCCGGCGCGTGGGCGTGATCGGGCCGGGCTGGTACGGCAAGTGCGACCTGTTCCGGCTGATCCAGGTGGCTCCGGTGGAAGTGGTGTCGCTGTGCGATGTGGACAAGCGCATGCTGGCCCAGGCGGCGGACATGGTGGCCGAGCGCCAGGCCTCGAAGAAGAAGCCGCGCACCTATTCCGATTACCGGGAGATGCTGAAGGAAAAGGACCTGGACATCGTGCTGGTGGCCACGCCGGACCACTGGCACGCACTGGCCATGATCGCCGCGGTCCAGGCGGGGGCGGACGTGTACGTGCAGAAGCCCATCAGCGTGGACGTGGTGGAAGGCCAAGCCATGCTGGCGGCCGCGCGCAAGTACAAGCGGGTGGTGCAGGTGGGCACGCAGCGCCGCAGCACGCCGCACCTGATGGAGGCCCGCGACCGGATCCTGAAGGAGGGCAGGCTGGGGCATATCGGCC
>JADZAF010000266.1 GCA_020852755.1 Bryobacterales bacterium | reverse complement strand
GCCAGCAGCAGGGCGAGCGGCAGTCTCATACGCCTCTCCGTCCCGATTGTACCTCCGCCGGAACACGCCCGGACTCAGCAAGCGGGCCGGCGCCTGGAACAATTTCCACCTCGGCGCCGCGCACCCGGCACGCCCGTCACGGAATGACGATTTCAAGCGGGATGGAGGCCGTCAGGTTCCTTCCCGGTCCGCAGTGCAGGTTGCTGACCTCGACCTGTAAATTGATCTTCTGGCGTCCGGAGGGCGCCTCTTTGCCGGCCTGCAGCGACAGGCCGGTGACCGTCTCGGCGCGCAGTTCCCCGCCCCGCACCTGCAGCCAGTCCGGCTTGCCCGTTACCTTGAGACGGAAGGGGATGGCCGACTGGTTGTTCAGGCGCAGTCCCATACGGCGGCTGGCCGTAAAGTAGATTTCCGGATTCTCCACCCGCACCGCGCCCTCCCAAAGCCCTTTCAAGTGGGCTTCGGCGCCCCAAATTTCGCCGCCCATCCAGGCCGCGGTCCGGCGTGCGAACAGGGCTTCCCGCACGCCGTCCAGGTCGCGGCTGCGGGCGAAGACCAGGGTTACGGGCCGGGTCCTCGGCGCGTAATCGGTGATGAGCCGGTGCACGTCGCTGTCGGCGAGAATTGCCAGCTGCTTTTCCTCTACCCAGGGATAGGCTTCGTCGTAGAACGACAGCCCGTTCACCAGTTCCACGCCCTGGATCTGCCCGTCCTTGTGGGCGGCGGCGATCACCGGATACCACTCCGCGCGGCCTCGCCAGCCCGGATGGTTCCAGAAGACAAAGGGCTGCTGCTCTTTCACCTTGGCGAGGGCGGAAGCCAGGTCCAGCCCGACCGTCACGTTGAAATCCTTCACGAAAAGGGCGTTGCAGTGCAGGTTTCCTTTGGTGATCTCAATGCCCGGCACCAGCAGGATGCCCGACTGGGCGGCCATCTCGCGGGCCAGGGCATAGGGCCGCGCGAGATCGGCGCCGATGTCCTCCTTCTTGGGGTGGTAGTCGTCGTGGTCGGTGATGGAAATCACGTCCAGGCCGTCGCGCCAGGCCTCCTGTACACGAATCGTGGGCCAGACGTCGCCGTCGGAGAAAACCGTGTGCATGTGAAAGTCGCACTTCAACGTCTGATAGCCCGGCAGATCGGGAACGGGAAGCGGATCCCGGGTCTGGGCGAAGACCGAGAGGGCGATCAGGAACAGCAGGGCCGGCGCCCTGCGGAGGGAAGGCCGCAGCATAGAAGAAGACATACGGGTATTATATGCGCCGCGTGCGGATCCCCGCGCTTGTCTCCACCGCCGGCCCTGTAGTACCTTGCAGTAAGATCACGCAAGCTGGGAGAAACCAAACATGCGACGCAGGATTTTTGTGGGTGGAGCCCTGGCCGGCCTGGGTGCGGCTCACGCCAGTCCGCCGAAAGCGAAAGCCGGCGGCATCCCCATGCGGACCTTCGGAAAGACGGGAGTCAGGCTGACGGTCATCGGGCAGGCGGGCGGACGCTTCCCCCTGTTGACCGGTCAGGCGGAAGGGCGCGCGCTGGTGCGCCATGCCTACGAGATGGGCATCAACTACTTCGACAACGCTCACGTGTACTGGGAGGGGCGCTCGGAGCAGGTGTACGGCGATGCGCTCTCCGACGTTCGCAAGAACGTGTTCATCACCACCAAGTCCATGGGGCGGACGCGCAAAGAGGCCGAGGACGACCTGCACGCCTCGCTGCGCAACCTGAAGACGGATTACGTGGACCTCTGGCAGATTCACGGCGTCAGCGAGATGGAGGAGGTGGACCGGATCTTCTCGCCCGGCGGCGCCATCGAGGCCTTCGAAGCCGCCAGGAAGGCCGGCAAGTGCCGCTTCATCGGCTTCACCGGGCACCGCGACCCGCACGTGCACCTGGCCATGCTGAAGCGCTACGACAAGTATGATTCGATCCTGATGCCGCTCCACGCCGCCGATCCGGCCTATCTCAGCTTCGAGAAGCTGGTGCTTCCCGTGGCCGTGGAGCGCGGCATGGCGATCCAGGGAATGAAGAACTTCGCCAACGCCAAGCTGCTGGCCAACCTGAGCGTGCGGGAGTGCCTCAGCTACGTGCTGAGCCTGCCGGTTCACGCCACGGCGATCGGCAGCACCACCATCGGACAGCTCGAGGACGATATCCGCGTAGCGCAGAACTTCAAGCCGCTGGCCGCGGACGAAGTGGCCTCCATCCGCAAGCGCGCGGCCCGCATGAAGGGCCCCGGTCTGGAAGACTGGAAACGGAACGTCGAAGCCCGGGCGGGTCTGGACCCCCGGCAGCCGTACCGCGGCGCTTAAAGCGAACCAGAACCCGGCGCGTTCGAATTCGCGCCGCTCATCTGTCCCAACGCTCACCGAGGCGCTCGGCGCGCCCGCCTGTCCCAACGCTCACCGCGGCGCTCGGCACCGCCCGCCTGTCCCAACCATCCCGGCGCATTCCAAATCCGCGCCGCCCCCCCTGTCCCAACGCTCACCGCGGCGCTCGGTGCGCCCACCTGTCCCAACCATCCCTGCTTATTCCAAATCCGCGCCGCCCGCCTGTCTCAACGCTCACCGCGGCGCTCGGTGCGCCCACCTGTCCCAACCATCCGGCGCATACCGAGCCGGTAGAGTAGGAGAGGGGGCGACGCAAGGGCGCGACCTCCTCTCCCCTCGTCGAACCGGACGTGCAGATTTCCCGCATCCGGCTCTCCTGGAAGCTCTCGCTTCAGGCAGGCACAAG
>JADZAF010000265.1 GCA_020852755.1 Bryobacterales bacterium | reverse complement strand
GTCTGGGTGATGGTTCTCTCGGTCTGGTTCTTCCGGGAGGCGTTGAACGCCTTCAAGGTAGCCGGAGTCTCGACCATCATCATGGGGGTGTGTGTGCTGGGGAGGGCCGGCCGCAAGCCATGAGCACGCCCGTCTCCTCGATGCTCCTGGTGCTGGTCGCCTCGCTGATCGGGTCGTGGGGTGCCGTGTTCCTCAAAGCTGGAGCCGCTAACCTGAAGCGGGGGTTGATGAGCTTCGGCTTCATCGCTCCGTTGGCCGTGGGCATACTCTTGTTCGTGTCTTCGTCGGTCTTCTTCGTCCTGGGAATTCGAAAAGGCGAGCTGAGTATTTTGTACCCCCTCGTAGCGCTTGGGTATATCTGGACACTGTTCTGGTCCCGACTACTCTTTAAGGAACCGTTTACTCGACTGAAGGTGATCGGCCTGCTCCTGATTCTGATAGGAGTTGTCTTTGTGGGCCTGGGCAACCGCTGATCAGCCCAGCTCCACGCGGTCCATGGCCAGGAACTCCCGGATGTGGGGATGCTCCGATTTCTCCAGTGCCTCCACCGGCCCGAAGTAAATCACGTTTCCTTCATGCAGGACGACGACCCGGTCGGCCACCTTGTACATCAGGTCCAGGTCGTGAGTCACCACTACCGCGGTCAGCCGCAACTGGTGCTTGAGGCGCAGCATCAGGCTGGTGAGTTGCTCGGACATGATGGGATCCACCATGGTGGTGGGCTCGTCGTACAGGATGCAGTCCGGCTGCGCGGCCAGGGCGCGCGCGATCGCCACGGCGCGCTTGTAGCCGGTCGAGATGTCGGCCGGGTAGGTGTCGCGGTACTCCTCCAGGTCCACCATGCGGAGCAGGCCGCGCACCACCTCCTCTTTGTTCCGTGAGTTGTAGTCTTCCCGCAGCTCGAGCGAGAACAGGATGTTCTCCGCCACGGTCATGGAGTCGAACAAGGCGCCCGACTGGAAGACCATGGTGACCTTCTTGCGAATCCGCCGCAGCTCGTCTTCGTCGTAATCCGTGATGTCTTCGTGGGCCACGATGACCCGGCCCTGGTCGGGCTTGAGGAATCCCATGATGTGGGAGAGGGTGACCGACTTGCCCACGCCGCTGCGTCCGATGATGGCCACCGTTTCGCCCGGATCCACCTCGAAGCTGGTGTCGATGAGGACCGGGTAATCGAACGTCTTGTGGACGTGGCGGAACTCGATGTAGTGCGGAAATTGCTCAGGCATTCACAAACCGGTCCCACTCCTGGGGGGTATTCATATTGGCCAGCCGGCCGTCGTCCTGCACGCGCCAGATCCGCATGTCCAGCCCGGCCAGCGCGTCGGTGACCTTGAAGGCGCCGCGTTCCAGGGCCGCGGCAACGGCCGGCAGGCAGCGGCGGTGATAGACCGCGCAGAGAGGTTCCGGCAAGCCGGTGCGGCCGGCGGCGAGAAGACAGTCGGCGCCCGCGGAACGGGCCGCTTCGAGCAGGCCGCTGAGGAACCCGGCGTCGACGCCGGGCAGGTCGCAGGCCACCACCAGGTTCCAGGCCGCTTCGGAAGCCTCCAGGGCGGCCTGGATGCCGGCCAGCGGGCCGGCGCCCCGCATGCGGTCCGGCAGTACCGGATAGCCCAGGAAGGCGTATCTCTCCGCATCGCCCACCAGGGTGACCGTGCCGGCCGCGCGGGCCACCGCCTCGGCCACATGCCCGGCCAGCGTGCGGCCCCGGAACGGCAGCAGCGCCTTGTCGCGCCCCATCCGCGAACTGCGCCCGCCCACCAGCACAAATCCCGCCTGCTCCATGGATTCCTTCTGGATCATAGCATTCCCCTTCCGGCAGGCGGCCGGCCGCTCTGATCCGTTTCGCCGCCCTGTTACGCGTCCACAGGTAGAGGAGAAAAATGCGACTGCTACTGTCCCTGTGCTTAGTCACGATTGCCGCCGGCGCCGATTTTCTGCCCTTGCAGACTGGCAACCGCTGGACCTATCGCGAAAGCGGAGGTCATACCTTCACCGTCCGGGTTGGAGTGCCGGCCGTGATCAACGATACGGTCTACTACAGGTTAACCGGCTACACCCGCGAGCCGGTCTGGGTCCGCAGCGATGAATCGGGCGCCTTGTACTACCGGGATGAGGAAGCCAACTTCGATGTTCTGCTGACTTCTTTCGAATCGCCCTTCGCGGCCCCTCTGCGGCCCTGCCTGGAGCAGGGACGGCCCGAGGACCGGCGCCCCGCCTACTCGGGTCCGGCCGGGCGTTTCCCATCGGTGAAAGTGATCTCGTACGAGATCCAGAATTGCGCCGACGCCGGCGTGGAGAGCGAGCAGTACCTGGAGAACCTGGGAATGCTGCGCAGGGTGGAATCGAGCATAGCCGGGCCCCGGACCTACGACCTGGTGGATGCCCGGGTAGGTTCCATCTCGATCTCGGAATCGCCCTACAGCAGCTTCCGCGTCACGGCCGCTGTGGCGGGACCGGCGCTCAAAGTGAACCTGCGGCTTTCGGTGGATTCCGGAACCGGGTTGAAGCTTACTTATCTCAGCTCTCAGGACTACGACCTGGCGCTGCGCAACCCGAATGGCGAGACCATCTACCGCTGGTCGGCCGCGCGGCTGTTTCTGCCCGTGGTGCGGGAGCGTGTGGTGGTGGGGGAATTGCTTCACGAGATTGAAGTTCCTCTTTCGGAAATCACCACGCGGCCGCTCGAGCCGGGAACTTACACGGTCGAAGCGTGGATCACTTCGGGGTCCAGCGGGCGGGAGTTCTCCGCGTCCGCAGCGCTGGAGATTCCCGACAAACAGTAGACCGGGCGTTGCCGGCGGCATGCGGACACTGTGCCAAAAATCGCAAACCCGGGCGGAGTGTGTTAGCCGCGTAACGCCGGAACGCCGCGTATCGCTTGTCAATCCCGGTCCTGGAAACCAAACTGGAATCAGGATGCCCGGGGCAGGGGGCCCGCCTCCTGCTCCCGGGCTTGAGAATGCGCCGGATGAGGCGTTCGCGCGCCACGACGTGCTGAGAGGAGAGTTTCCGCATGTGTGATTATTCGCTGCATTCCGTTCCTAACCGCCTGGCCAGAGAAGGCGAGGATTTGGTTGTCCACCGGTTTTCCACCGGCTCGATCGGACTGGCGCCTCCCGAAGAAGTGCGGCGCGCCCGCGAGCCGCAGGTAAGGCCGCGCGGCTTCTGGGCCGCCGTCAAGAGCTTCTTCAATCCCGATGGCGATCATCCGGTCCCCGCGGTCTGCATTCCGCCGGGAGCCCGGCTGATGCTCCAGGACATCCCCGAATCGCTCCGCAACAACCTGGGGGTGAGCGCCCAGGAGGAAGTGACCTTCACCGAGATTACCGCCGCCGCTTTCACCTATCGCGATGCCGTGCGGTTCGCCAACGGCAAGGAGGTGCGGCTGCAGGCCCTGCGGGAGGGACAGCGGGTAAGGGTGTTGTCGCTGGCCTCCGAGGACGGGGTGCAACTCGATATGGAGTTCGAGCTGAACCGCAGGCGGGCCCGGTTGGAGCAGCTGGTCTAGCGCCGCCGGACTCAATCCTGGTTTTGACCGCAGGCAAGCGACGGCCGCGGCCAGGCTCCTCCTCCAATCATGCTGCCGTGCCGGCGGGTTGTCGCGCCACCGGTGGTCGATTCGGGAATTCATAAGCCGCCTCCGCGTCGCCGGCGCTGGGAGACCGCGCGCCGCGGAGAAGGGGGGAGCCATGAAAGCAGGAAGCCTGATCGGGGGGATCGGAATCGGGGCGGGACTGATGTACTTTCTCGATCCCGGCAGGGGCCGGCGCCGCAGGGCGCGGGTCCGCGACAGGTCGGTTCGCCTGTGGCGAACCACCGGAGACCTGGTGGGAAAGACCCGGCGCGACCTGGGCAACCGGGTGGAAGGCATCTCGTCCTGGGGACGGCGCCTGTTCGGCGGCGGCCGGGAAGTGCCGCCCCAGGTGCTGGAGGCGCGGGTTCGTTCCAGGCTCGGCAGGCTGGCCACGCACCCGGGTTCCATCGACGTCACCGTGCAGCCGGGCGGTGCGGTCGCGCTGGGCGGGCCTGTTCTGGAGAGTGAATTGGAGCGGGTCCTCGACGGAGTGGCCGCCGTGGAGGGCGTCCGCAGCATACGGAGCCACCCGGAGCCTCACGCGCCGGGCGAGAATGTGCCCCGGTTGCAGGGAGAGCGGCGGCGGCCCGGGGAACGCTTCGAGCTGATGCAAAGCAACTGGTCGCCCGCCGCGCGCGCCCTGGTGGGCGCCGCCGGGACCACCATGGCCTTTTACGGCCTGGGCCGCTGGGACTGGCGCGGCGCGGGCATGGGGATTCTGGGAGCCGCGGCCATCGCGCGCAGTCTCAGCAACAAGGAGTTCAAGCGCCTCACCGGAATCCGCGCCGGGCGCCGGGCGGTGGACATTCACAAGACCATGAACATCGATTGCCCCGTCGAGCGGGTCTTCGAGTTCTGGGCCAATTACGAGAACTTCCCGAAATTCATGTCGCATCTGCGCGAAGTGCGCGATCTGGGCGGCGGGCGCTCGCACTGGGTCGCGGTGGGGCCGGCCCGCATCCCGGTGGAGTGGGACGCGGAGATTACCCACCTGCGGCCCAATGAAGTCCTGGCATGGAGGAGCGTGCCGGGCTCGCGGGTGGACAACATCGGCAGCATACGCTTCCAGCCGAGCCCGGACGGCAGCACCCGGCTGGACATCCGCATCTCCTACACTCCGCCGGCGGGCGCCATGGGCCACGGCATCGCGCGGCTCTTCGGCGCCGATCCGGAACGCGCCATGAACGAAGACCTGGCCCGCCTGAAATCGCTGCTCGAGGTCGGCAGGACCAGCGTCAAGGGACAGACCGTGACGCGGGAAAAACTGGAAGGCGTGGCCAGGACGCTGGTTCCGGGCGAAGCCTAAGCATCCTTGCGCTGTCCCGGGCGCCGTCCTATGATGGCGCTCGTGGACAGCATGCTTTCCCGTGCCCGGGGCTGCCTGTTGGGGCAGTTGGCCGGCGATGCGCTGGGATCGCTGGTCGAGTTTGAGAGCGCCGGTTCCATAGCCCGCCGTTTTCCTTCAGGCGTCCGTGTGCTCGTGGACGGAGGCGCCTGGGATACGCTCGCCGGACAGCCCACCGATGATTCGGAACTGGCGCTGGCCCTGGCCCGTTCCATCGTGGCGAACGGCGGCTATTCCCAGGAGGCCGCGGCGCGCGCCTATGCGGCTTGGTGCGGCTCGCGGCCGTTCGATATCGGAGCAACCACCAGGAGCGCCCTGGAAGCGGCGTCGCGGGCGGCGGCCGCCGGCGATCCCGCCGCGCCCGCGGCTTTGCGCGCGGCCAGCCGGACCAGCCAGGCCAACGGCGCGCTGATGCGCATCAGCCCGCTGGGCATCGCCGGGGCCTCCATGGATCCCGCCGTCCTTGCGGGCTATGCCCGCCAGGATTGCCTCCTCACCCATCCCCATCCGGCCTGCCAGTCCGCCAACGTCGTTTTCGTACACGCCATAGCCTTCGCCATCCGCACCGGAGCCGGACCCGAAGCGATCTACCGCGAGGCGCTGGCGCGGGCGGCGGAGCCGGATATCGAGGACAGCGTGAAGCGGGCTTTGGCCGCGGCGGCGGAAGGCGCGCCCTCCGATTTCATGAGCAGCCAGGGATGGGTTCTCATCGCCTTTCGGAATGCGTTCCATCAACTGCTCCGTGCGGCGAACCTGGAGGAGGGCGTGGTGGATACCGTGTCGCGCGGCGGGGACACCGACACCAATGCCGCCATCGCCGGGGCGCTGCTGGGAGCCGCCTGGGGCGGGGAAGCCGTTCCGGTTGCGTGGCGCAACGCGATCCTCAATTGCCGGCCGGAGAAAGGGAACAGCAGGGTGCGCCGGCCGCGGCCCCCCGAGTACTGGCCGGTGGACGCGCTCGAACTCGCCGCACGGCTGCTCGGCCGGGATGCAGCCGTGCTATAACGGACAAGCGAAGCCGCTCGGACAAGGAGTCGCACATGGAACTCACTCGCCGGAACTTTCTGGCCGCTAGCCTGACGGCCGGCGCAGCGCGCGCCGCTTCAGCCCCCGCCCTCGCGGCGCCCGCCGCTTCGGCGCCCTTTTTCGGCCTGCACCCGTTCATTGAGAAGAACCCCAAGGCCGTCTTCGTGCGCCGCGTCGATATCCCCGCCCGCACCGACTCGGAAGCCTTCCGCGCCGAAGGCCTGGCCCTCGCGCGCCAGATCTTCGTCTCCCTGGACCGGCCCGGCATCCCGGTCGGCCACCGCGTCGTTTTCAAGCCCAACATGATCTACGCCGGCCGCCGGGGCGCCTTCGAGGACTGGGGCGTGAACCCCTACTTCTACGAAGGCCTCTTCCTCGGCTTGCGCGAGCGCGGGCCCCGGAAATTCTACGTGGCCGAAGGCAACTACTGGTACATCCGCCCGAGCGTGCCCTATGACGATATCCACGAGCGCTACGGCATCTCGCTCGCCGAGCCCGAATACCGCCCGCGCGATTTCGCCGAAGGCACCCGCATGACCTGGAGCACCGTGCCGGACGCCGTGGTGTACCAGCGCATCCCCCACCTGCCGCCGGTCAATGAGCCCGGCACCTGGCTGCTCAACATCTCCAAGATGCGGCCCCACGGCATGTGCCTCTCGCAATCGGTCAAGAACCTCCAGGGGCTCACCGTGCGTCCCTTCGTGCAGTACTGCTCCGGCTGGCGCAGGGTCACCGGCGTCCCTGATTTCATGAAGCCGGCCATCCACCCCCAGGCCGTCGAGAAGGTCACCAGGTATTTCGAAAGCCACCGCCGCATGGGCTACTCGCGCTACGACAGCAAGGCGCGGCTCGGTCCCATCGACCAGGAGATCTGGGCGCACAAGACCTGCGACAACCTGAGCGTACTCAAACCCGCCCTCTCCTTCATCGAAGCCATCCACGGACCGCGCGAGGACGGCAGCGGCGAATGGCATGCCGGCCGCATGGTGCTCTTCGGCAAAGACCCCTTCCGCCTGGACCTTGTGGGCCTCTGGATCGGCGGCCACGAGCCCGGCAACATCCACCTCTATCGAATCGCGAAGGAGCGCGGGCTCAGCGACACCTTCAATCCCTGGGAAGTGCCCGTCTACGAGTGGACCGCCGCCGGCCCGGTTCCCCGCAAGCTCACCGACTTCCCCCGCCTCTTCCTGAAGACCTACTACCTCCAGAAAGAAGGCGAGCCCCGCTATCACCTGGTCGACGAGCCCTTCGACTACGACCGCGTGAAACTCTGAAGCCGGTCCGGCGGCCGTGTGCGCCCCGGCGGGCCGCCTTCCGTCCGTCAGGGTTTCAGGTATCCTCGGCGATTCCCGGCCCTGGACCGCCGCCTGGCAAGCACGGCCGGAACCCCCGGCTTCTGGACCTCCAGCCGCTCCCTCAGCCTGGCCCGCAGATCCTCCTCGGGCAGGCCGGCATCCAGCCAGCCCTGAATCTCCTGGAGCGATAGCGGCAGGATCTTCATCCCCTGGCTGCCGTTGGATCCGCCGCGTTTCGCTCGCGGCCGCTCGGACGATGGGTGTGCGCGCATGTTACCTGAGAAGACGTAAGCGGCTCGTGAACCGCTCTTCCTGATGTACCGACCGGCGCTGCATTCTGGTGTCAATGAGCGACGCTGTCATCGAGGAAAGGCCGGCCAACCCGAAAGCAGACGAGTGGGCCGAACGAATCGC
>JADZAF010000264.1 GCA_020852755.1 Bryobacterales bacterium | reverse complement strand
CCCCGGTCCCTCTAAGCCCCCCGGTGTCTCTATGCCCCCCGGTCCCTCTAAGCCCCCCGGTGTCTCTATGCCCCCCGGTCCCTCTATGCCCCCCGGTGTCGGCCCGCCGCCGGCCTCGGCCCCCCCCGGCGGCACCCGCAGGAATGACAGCATCCCCTTCAGCGAGGACGCCTCCGGGTCCGACCACACCGCATAGTCCTCCAGCAACTGCTCCTTCTTGCTCTTCTTAGGCGGTTTACTGGAACGCGGCGGCATCGGCGGCCTCGATCAGCGCCAGAACCTGGCGGGTGGCTTCCGTATAATCTTCCAGGGCCTTCGACTTCGGGTCGTAATCGGCCAGAAACTTCTTCGACTTCATCGCTTTGGCCACGGTCGCATCCGTGCGTATGGCCGGCAGCAGCGGAATGTTCTTCTCCGCGGCCAGTATCTCCAGCATGCCGGTGATCGTCTCGGTCAGCGCCAGCCGCCGGTTCACCATCACCGGCAGAAGGGCCAGGCACTGCACGCCGGTCCGGAACAGCCGGGTCAGTGTCTCCGTGGCGTTGATGGAGGCTGTAGCTCCCTGAAAACTCAACGGTTCCATGCCGACCGGGATCAGCACCCGCCGGGTGTACATCATGGCGCAGGTCTGGAACAGGGTGATCGAGGGAGCCACGTCGATCAGAATGGCGTCGTAAAGATGGTCATATGGACTGAACAGGTTGGCGAAAACCATTTCCCGCAGCGTCTGCGCCTGGATGATGGCCTCCGCCTCGGTCGTCTGGCGGTTGCTGCAAATCACGTCGATCCGCTCATGGGCCCGCGTAATGCACTCCGAAAGCCGCAGCTTGCCGATCAGGAAATCGTACAGGTGCAGCTCGGGCCGCAGCCCCAGGATCGCCGCCACCGAACCCTGCGCGTCTGCGTCCACCAGCAAAACCTTCTTGCCCGTGTCGGCCAGGCACCGGGCCATGGCGCAGGCCGTCGTGGTTTTCGCCACCCCGCCCCGCTGATTGGCAATGGTCAGCTTAAGTGGCACGCTTGCTTTCCGCCTCCTCGAGTTGGATTCTCGCGTAGTCCACATCCTGCAGGGTCCATAACCGCCGGTTCTTGGCCAGGCGCCCTTCGGGTGGGGAAAGCTTGCCCTTCTCCAGCCAGCGATTCAGCGTGCGGCGGCTGACGCCAAGAAGGATCGCAACCGCGTTGTCGCTCAATCCGGCGGGCTTCGGCTCTTTCCGTCGCGGCATGATGTATAAGCCGGATCATAGAAGGTCCGGAGGCCTCCGTCAAGACATCAGGTACACAACCTTGCCAGTGGCCTGAAAACCCTGTTGTCTATGGGAATGAGTACGGATCTTTGCGAGGCACGAATGACCCCGCAGCCTTGCGCAGCTTGGACTCCAGCTCCGTACCCTGCCGGGCAAACAGGGTGCTGGCATCGTCTTTGTGAATCACCACCCAGCCCGGATGCAGCAGGATCAGGTTGTACGCCGGCCACCCCGTCAGCACCAGCACCATGTCCGTCGGATGCCGGCTCAGAACCTCGTCCCAGTGCTCGCGCCCAAACAGGAAGTGCAGGTTCTGCTGATAGATTTCCTCCGAGTAGAGGGTTTCCCGCCTTCCGTCGATGGATACCTTCACCCGGGGCCCCAGGTGCCATAGTACGTACTCGCCCCAGCTGAATTCGGTGGCCAGGTTGCCTTTCAGGTCCGGCACGCTTTGCAGCAGCGAAACGGCCTGAAAGGGGCGCAGTGGGATGTTGGTGGGGATCGGAATCCGCGGTACCCGGCCGGCGGCCCCTGCCAGCAGCGCCAGAGCCCCCAACGCGGGCACGCCGGCCAGCCACACCGGCAGCTTCGGTAACCGGGAGCGGTTGCCCCAGAAGCCCGCCAGACGGGCGGCAATCGGCTGCCCCGAAATCATCAATGCGCCAATAGAGAAAAGCGACAGGTGGCGCCGCGCCAGCAGCGGCCCGGTAGCTATGCCCGCGAACAACACCAGCAGCGGAATGGAGCGCTTGCGCCCGGTGGACACAAAGCCGAGGATCGCGGCCACCACCACCAGGACATACAGGATTCCGATCGGGCGGTATAACTCCAGCGGGTTCCATTCCCAGATTTCAGGGCGGGGAACTGTGGCGGTCCGCAGCAGAAACACAGGCAGCGCAGCCCCGTACGGGTTGACGAGAAGGCCGGCCAGGCTCAGGGCCACCGGAACCGCCACCTGCTTCCAGGCTGCACGGTTCAGGAACACATGCACCACCGCCCACACCGACAGCACCGTCGCTCCGGCCAGCACGCCCCCGTGCAGGTTGGCCCAGACCAGCAGGAGCGGCACGGCCCACCACAGCCGGCGGTACGCGCCCGACTCCGCCTCCACCACCAGGAACAGCAGCCCGGCGAAGCACAGGATGGTGAAAACCTGGGGCCGCACCGTAGCCATGTCGGGGGCCAGCAGCAGACTGCCCGCCAGCAGCAAAATGCTCCCGCTGCCGACGCCCATCCCGCACCTCTTGAAGAACAGGATCACCAGCCCCAGCGTACCCAGCCCGAGCAGCATCTTCAGGATCACCAGCCCCGGCGTCCCGCCCATCCGCCAGGCCAGGGCGAGCAGCACCTCCGACAACCATTCGTGATTCACCCAGCGCTGCCCGTCACTCATGTAGGAGTAGCGGTCCACCTGGGCGATCTCCCCGGATTCCAGGTTGTCCAGGCCGAACCGCAGGTGCCCCCAAAGATCGACATCGGCATAGGTGATGGAGAACAGGAACAGGATGAACGATCCGACCAGGGCAATCAGGCTTATCTTCCACGCGGCGTCAGGATTCACGAGTGCCTCGGATGAAGTGGCGGAGGCTTCACTGTAGCCTAGCCTCCTGATTCTACAGTAGAAGCTTTGTGAAACACATCCCTGATTCGTGGTGTTATGAAGAAAAAACTGAATCCGGGGCACTTACAGCGGAGCGCCCACCAGCGAGTGAATCCGGCGCAGGGCGCCGCAAAACCCCTCCAGCAGGTCCAGGCGCAGCGAATTCGCGCCATCCGAGAGCGCGCGCTCCGGAGCCTCGTGCACCTCGACGAAAACTCCCGCCACGCCCACTGCCACCGCCGCCCGGGCCAGCGCCCCGATGAATTCGGGCTGGCCTCCCGAGACCGCGCCGGCCCCGCCCGGCAGCTGCACGCTGTGGGTCGCATCGTAAATCACCGGCCACCCGAAGCCGCGCATGATCTGCAATCCCCGCATATCCACCACCAGGTTGCGGTAGCCGAACGAAGTGCCGCGCTCGGTCAGCAGGATTTTCCGGTTGCCCGTCGAGGCCACCTTCTCGGCTGCGAAGCGCATGTCCTCCGGCGGCAGGAACTGGCCCTTCTTGATGTTCACCGCCTTCCCGGTCCGGCCCGCTTCCTGAAGAAGGTCGGTCTGCCGGCACAGGAACGCGGGGATCTGCAGGATGTCGGCCGCCTCCGCCGCGGGCCCGGCCTGCGCCGGTTCGTGAATGTCGGTCAGCACGGCGTACCCTTCGGCCCTCAGCCCCGCCAGGATGCGCAGCCCTTCCTTCATCCCGGGCCCCCGGTAGGAAGACCCGCTGGTCCGGTTGGCCTTGTCGAAGGACGCCTTGAACACGAACGCCCCCAACCGCTTCCGGATCTCGCGGGCCAGGAAGTGAACGTGCTCCTCGCTTTCAATCACGCACGGGCCGGCGATCACGGCCAGCCCTTCGCCCGGCCCGAAAACGACTGGCTCGCCGCCCGGCGCCGTCACCGCGATAGTCATTGAAACTCCATCATCCAACAGTTTCGGTGACAGGCTACATAACCCGCTAGATGCTCCCCCTCCTCTCCCGGGATTCCGGTTCCCGCCTCCCGTGCAGCCGTGCCCCCAGCATCATCAGGCCGGCGCGCAGCCGCTCGCGCACTTTGTACACCGTAGGCCCGAAATCGGGCGCCAGTTCGTTGAGCGCGTGCGGGCGGGCTCCCAGACCGAAACGCAGGGCGATCAGCTTGTATTCCGCCGCGGGCAGCCCCCGCAAGCCTTCGCTCAGCAGGCGCCGGGTCTCCTTCCGGACAAACACCTCATCCGGAGCCGGTCCGGCCGCCGGCCAGGCGGCCAGATCACCCGGGGGGAGAAAATGGCGGCGCCGCAGCAGTTCACGCAGCGCGTAGCGGTAAAACAGCGTCGCCAGCCAGCTGGTTTCCCGGCCAGCTCCTTTCTGCACCTCGAACCCCGCAAGAGAACGGGCCAGTACCCCGCTCTCAAGAAAACCTGCGGTAAGATCGTGCTGACCGTCCAGCGACAGCCGGAATCCCTTCCGCCGCAGTTTCCCGCCGGCCCATTCGTAGGCCTGCGGTCCATGGCGATAGTTCATCAGCTCGGCGTGCAGATCCTGCCAGCCCGCCTCGCTGAGTTCCTGAACCCGTTCCAGCAGTTCACTGAGGTTTTCCTCGCGCCAGCCTTCCGCCAGCTCGGCGAAGTGCCGTTCGAGGGCGGTATGGATCCACTGGCGGGCGGCGGCAGTTCCGCCTGGAGGAAACGTTTCAAACCGAAGGTAGCGGTCGGCCAGCCGTGCGATGACCACCATCGCCTGTGAGCTGCCGCGAACGTCGAAACGCTCCTCCAGGAATGCCGCACAGTCGAAGAAAAACTCCGGGAAGAAGTGGCCGGCGCCCATGGAAGTTACCTCCGCTATCTCGCTCCTCAAACCGCGATCCGTTGTCCCCGCTCTCGTTCAGGCCGCCCGCGCCACCTCGGCCTGGCGCCGGACGGCGTTCCATCCGATCGCCTCGCCATCCCGTACCCCGCAGGCCGCCAGAATGCGCTCCACGTCCGCGGATACCTCGGAAATCAGGCCCGGGTTCTCGCGCAATGCATAGATGAGCATGTTCAGATCGGCCAGCGAGTGGACGCCCCATGTGCCTTCCGCCGCCCGGCGGTACAGGCAAACCACGATATCCCGCACTTCCGGGCAGGAGTCCGACAGCCGGACCAGCCCGAAGAAGCCCCGGGCCCGCTCCGGTTCTTCCCGGTCCGCCGGCAAAACGCTGCTGATCCATTCCGCCATCGCTGTGCAATTCATCGCTGCCTCCATAAAGGGTATTGCGATGCGAATATCGGCTTGGTTGCCGGACAGGCAGAGATTGAGTTGCCGGAGGGACGGGGCGATGCGCCCGGTTACGGCGTCACGCGGCGCCGAACATGTGCCTGGTCTTTCTGACTTTGTTGAGGTAGTTTTCCCGCTTCAGCCCGAAGTACGCGGCGCACTCGTGAGCGGTGATATGCTGCGCCTGGCGAAACTCCTCGATTTCCTGAATCCTGCGAAAAAGCTGGATGCTCTTCAATGGCTGATAAGAGCCGAATTTCTCCACCAGCTTGTCGAAGCCGCTGGGCTCGGCGCTCTCCGCGGGTTTGCCTGACGAGACCAGGTAGGGAACAATGTGCCGCTGGGTAAATGCCCGGCAGCCCTGCCGGTCCAGCACATCGAACGTGGTCTTCTCGCCCGCTTTGTTTACCACCGCCAGAGCGCCCAGCAGTTCTTTATCGTTTCGGACCGAGAAGATGAGCAGGCTGCGCGGCAGAGCGCCTCCCAGCTCTTCCAGACACTCCCGGATAAACGGATCCGCGGCCAGCCGGGCCACCCCGGCGGCGTCCCAATCCCGGTCGATCACCTGGCGGGCGGTCTGCGGCAGGATGCTGCGGTTCTGAAGCGGATTTGCCGCCAGCTCATAGTCGAGATGCGCACGCTCTTTCCGGAAACCCACGTCATAGCGCAAGACCGCGCTGCCGTCGCCGCGGACCGTTGCCCGGTACAGAGCCACGCGCTCCGCATCCAGCAGTTTCCGCGCCAGCTCCGCTACCGTTTCGCGGTACGAGGCCAGGTTCCTGTGGCTGCGGTGCAGCCAGGCTTTTTCCGCCTGGTTCCAAAGGCCCGCCACCCGCCGCTGCTCCAGGGCGATGGCAATCACCTCGGCCAGGATGCGGGCCAGGGCGAACGATTCCGGGCGAAAGGGCCTTTCCGGATCCTGGCCCTGGTTCTCCAGTTTGAGCACCCCCAGGCATTTGGCCGAAGTGGGCGAATACCCGTACAGGATCGGCGTCGCGATGAGGTTGTAGAAACGCCCGGATTCAATGTAGTAGTCGCACGCCCCGGAATAGGGAACCTTCGAATCGGTCCGCTCCAGCTCCTTCCGGCTCATGTTGATGGATTGGCGGCTCCGGTAAACATGGGTAGTCAGCGCAGGCTGGCTGAGCAGGTAGGTGTGCTCGCGGTACGGCCGGCTGTACCCGACCGCGCCGGCGGGAACCAGGATGTGAGGGTTGTCGCCGGCCGGCGTGAACACGGAGACCGCTTCGGCACCGGTGGCCCGTTTCACGGCGTCTGCGAAGGTATCCATGTCCGGTTTCCCGTAAGGATCGGCCAGTACCAGCGCCAGTTCGTTCAAACACGGGGTAACGTCTTCGAGGATGCTGTCAGTGATCGGCAACTCGTTCGTAGGCTCAGGCATCGACATCCTCCTGGGCTGGCAGTGTCACACAATCGGCATGGACCGTCAAATACCGTTCCGCCAGCCGCTTCCCGCCCGCGTGACACCGTCACGGGCGGGTGTAACCTGTCGCTCCTCGTCACCGCAGCGGGCGGGTGAAAGCAATTACACGGTTGATGAGCGAACAACCGGTTGCGGAAAGCCGGGACGGTGAAATCCTGCGGCGGATTCTCGCCCTTCGCAACCAGCCCCCGCTGCGCTGGACGCCGGCCGGACTCGAAGTGCGCCTGGCCGGAGACTGGGTGCGCCTGGAGGCCGCCCGGGATGCGGTCCGCCGGGCAGGCTTGTTCCGCCAGCTGGTGGATCGCCGCATCCCTTACGGCTGGCTGCTGGTTCCGGATTCTCAAAGGGCGGGGCTTCATCGGGAAATCCGCTCTGCCTGGAAATGGGCGGGGCGCCGCCACCGGGACGGCGCCGCCTGTTATCCTTCCGCTACGCCGGGCTGACGGCCTGCTCCAGCTCCAGGCCGCGGTGATCCAGCGCGTCCCGGTAGCCCTCGGCGTACGCGAGGGCGTAGCGGCGGGGCGTCAGGCCCAGGACCGTCAGGAAGCCCTGCGTGTTGGTGGAACCATCGTCATAACCCCGTTTGTTCAGTGCGTCTTGATAGCCTCTGGTGTATTCCGACAGCTCTTCGCGCAGCATATCTTTCTCCTCATCTCTTCCTTGCTGAAACGAAAGCCCGCGGAAAACTCCCGGCGAAAATCTCCTGCCACCGCTTACCGGGTCACGAACTGATGGAATCCCCTTTTACCCCCTCTCCCCCGATTCCGCCGCCGCCCCGGCCAGGTTGTGTCCCGTGGCCGCCACTGCCGGCGCCTCCGGCAGTTGCTCCGCTTCCGCTCCGGCGCCCAGCAGTGCCGGCAGCCGCTCTTCCAGCAGGTACTCCGTCGCCTGCACCATGGGATCGGCGTGAAAGCGCCGCTGCATGGGGTTCTCCAGCAGCGTCTCCCCGATGGCCAGCAGCGTCATTCCCTGGTGATGGGCCATGAAGGCCCGCACCACCGCCCCGTCCGCGGCCCGGGCGCTGCCGTCCTGGCGGAATTCCACCGACTCATAGAATCCGTACCGCCCGGTCCAGCCTTCCGCCTGCATCTCTTCCAGGTTGCGGGCCGCGGCCGAGGGCTCCACCATCAGCGCCAGCGCCGAGGCATAGGGAGCCACCACAATGCGGTCCGGCCACACCCGGTTCAACCCCAGCATGGGCGCCCCGAAAGCCTGGTACTGATAATTCAACGCGCTGTCCCGCGCCCCGTACGCGGCTTCGGAAATGCCCCACGGCAGGCCGTGCTCCCGGCCGTAGGCCTGCTGAATCCGTACCGCCCCTCGCAGGCTTTCCGCCAGCAGCGTGCCCGGCCGGGTGCGCATGAACAGGCAGGGCATCAGGTACTCGAACATGGTTCCGCTCCAGGAAAGCAGCGTGCGCTCTCCCTGGCTGAAGACCAGCTTGCGCCCCAGGTGGAACCAGGCCTCGCGCGGAATATCGCCCTTGGCGATCGCCAGGAATACCGCTGTCCGCGCCTCGGAGGCCAGCAGATCGTAATACCCCGCGTCCAGCTCGCCCGACCCCGCGTCGCAGCCCACGTGCAGCAGCTTCTGCTTCCCGTCGAACAGGGGAACGAAGTCCATCTCCTCGATCAGCCGGGCCACCGCTTCCGCCTGCTCCTCCACCCGGCTGCGCAGTGCCAGGGCCTGTCTGCGGGCTTCGGGTAAGGCTCTGAGCAGCCGTTCCAGGGTCCTCCGCGCCAGAGGGTCCAGGCCGCCGCCTTCCAGCAGCTCCCGGATCCCGCCGGCAATCGCGCCGTACCGCTCCGGCAGTTCTCCCAGGCTCGGAACCGGATAGAGCCGCTCGAGCAGCGGCTGAAACGCCGTGTCGCCCGACCTCATGCGCAGCTCCATCTCGAACGGCTCCGCCACCCAGGGCGCCACGCCGTACAGCTCCCGCAGCGCGGCCTCGATGCGCCCGGTCAGCGCATCGTACCAGTAGCGGATTTCGGCGCCCTGCGCCGCGCTCACCTGCCAGCACGCCCATTCCACCCGCTCGCGCAGCGCACCCGCGATCCGGCCGGCTTCGGTCAGCACGCTCTCCCAGTAGAACAGGTCGGTCGGATGATACTGCATCTGGCGCTCCAGGCTGGCCAGCAGCTGCATCATGCGGCTGCTGCGCACCGCCGGGGGCAGGGAATTGCGCAGCCGCGCGCAGTGGTCGCCGATGCCCGCCAGCAGGCCGCCGTCCAGCACCGGGCGCTTCAGCAATTCCGCATAGGCCTGCTTCAACACCACCAGCGAGGCGGCCAGGTTGCCGCTGTCCACCGTCGAAACGTAGCACGGCGGCAGCACCGCCAGGGTGCGCGTGTCGTACCAGTTGTAGAAGTGGCCCCGGTAGCGGTCCAGCCGGCCGGTGGTGTCCAGGATCAGTCCCAGGCGCTCGGCGGCCTCGCTCCGCGTCAGATAGCCCAGGTCCATGGCCGTAACGTGAGCCGCCAGCAGCAGGCCCAGGTTGGTGGGCGAGACCCGGTGGGCCGTCGCCGGAGGATCTTCCTGCACATTGTCCGGAACCAGCCAGTTGTCCTCCGGCCCGCAGCGTTCGCTGAAGAAACGCCAGGTCCGCAGCGCCACGTCGCGCAGGAACGCCACCTCGCTCCGCTCCAGCCCCCGGGCCGCCCGCGGAGCCGCGTTCAGCCAGGCCACCAGCAGCGGCGATCCGATCCACGCTTCAATCAGGATCAAGGCCAGGGCATCCCAGGCATGGCCGGCCCGCAATGCCAGCACCGCGCCCAGTCCCAGCACGGGCGCCAGCCACAGGTAGAAATCCATCAGCCCGCGGCCTTTCCCCGCCGATTCCTCGGCCTGCGCCATGGTCTCCCACTCCAGCAGTCTTTTGCGTGTGATGAACAACCGCGCCAGCGTCCGCCCGATCGCATCCGCCATCACCAGCGCCTGGTGCGGCGCCAGAGCCAGCTGCAGGACCGCATCCAGGTGGGCGTGCGCGAAGCGGAACCCGATCTCGCGCAGGTAGGCGCCCAGAAAGCGGCGGGGCGGCAGGCGCAGCAGCGCGGTCGCCAGTTCGAGCCAGGCCGGCAGCGCCAGCAGCGCCAGTCCCGCCAGCACCCACACGAACGGCCGGCCCAGCCAGACGAATCCCGCCAGCAGCATCGCCAGCAGGCCCATCTCGTGCAGGCTGCGCCGCAGGTTGTCGGCAATCTTCCAGCGTGAGATCAGGGACAGGGGATTGCGCTCCCACTCTCCCCTCCCGTTGGGCGCCTTCCCCCTTAGCCAGAACAGGATCTGCCAGTCGCCCCGGGTCCAGCGGTGCTTGCGTTTCGAATAGGCCTGGTAGGTCGAAGGATAATCGTCGATCAGCTCCAGGTCCGTCACCAGGCCGGTCCGCACGTGCTCGCCTTCGATCAGGTCGTGGCTGAGTAACGCGTTATCCGGAAAGCGGTCTTCCAAAACCGCCTGGAAGGCCCGCAGGTCGTACAGGCCTTTGCCCGTGAAACTGCCCTGCCCGTACAGATCCTGGTACAGGTCCGAGACCGCCGTGGTGTACGGATCGAAGCCCGTCTGCCCGCTGTAAATGCGCGCCAGGCGGGACCGCGCCGCCGATTCCATGCTGATGCTGATGCGCGGCTGCAGAATTGTATAGCCATCGCGTATGATCCTTTCCACCGGATCGATCACCGGCTGGTTCAGGGGATGGGCGGCGGTGGCGATCAGTTTGCGCGCCGTGTCCCGCGGGATCTGGGTGTCGCTGTCCAGCGTGATCACGTAGCGTATGCTTCCCACCGCCGGGAGATCGCCCACTTTCACCGAAAAGGCGTCTCCCTGCCCCAGCAGGAAGCGGTTGAAGTCGCTCAGCTTGCCGCGCTTGCGCTCGTGCCCCATCCAGACGCCCTCGCGCTCGTTCCATACCCGGGGACGGTGAAACAGGTAGAAGGGCCCCGAGCCGTTGGATCCATACCGCCGGTTCAATAACCGGATGCCTTCGATGCAATCCTCCAGCAGCGCGTCGTTCCGGGTGGTAGGCGTGGAGGCATCCGGAAAATCGGTGAGCAAAGCGAACAGCAGGTTGGGATCCCGGTTGGCCAGGTAGTGGATTTCCAGCCGCTCCAACAGCCGTTCCACACCGCCCCGCGACAGCAGCAGGGTCGGCACCACCACGAAACTCCGGCAGTCGTCCGGAATGCCCCGGGAAAAGTCCAGGCGCGGCAGCCGCCGCGGCGGCACCAGGGCCGTAGTCAGCAGGTTCACCGCGACCACGGCCGCCTGGCTGGCGGGAAGCACGAGCAGCGCCGCGATCCACCACGGCGCGGCCGGCAGCAACACCAGGGCGGCCGCCGCGATCAGAACGGTCAGAACCACCACTCCACCCAGGTACAGCGCGTTCGGATACCGGTAGGCAAGGTCGCGCCAGGAGAGCCCCCAGGGAGCGCGGTACCCGGCCTGCCGCCGCAGCAGTTTTACGCCCGGCCCCACAAGATAGAAGCCCACGTGCCCTTCGCGTTCGTCCCCGGCGCTGGCCTGCGCCAGTTCCACCGCCAGCCGCGCCACTTCCAGTTCGCTGCAAGGGCTGCGCTTGCCGATGGCTTCGATGGCGTGGCGGTAGCCGTCGCGAGTCTCGAAGTCCATCCCGCCGTATACCGGATCCTGGCGCAGAACCGGCTCCAACACACAGATGGATTCCACGAAATCGCGCCAGGAAACCCGCTCCAGCCGGCGCAGATTGCCGATCGCTTCCCGCAGGCCGTGCCCTTCGTGTTCCTCCAGGGCATCGCAGGCGCGTTCAATCAGAACCAGCTTGATCATTGGGCCGATGGCCCAGATCTCCGCCAGGGTCAGGGGAGTGAACTCCTGGTAGGCCTGAAAGAAGCCCGCCAGGCGGTCCAGGTCCAACCGCTCGCCGCTCGCCGCCACCACCTCGGCCGCCAGGCGGTAGACCCGGGGATGCCCCCGGTAGGGCCCTTCCCGCATGCGGGGAAGATCGCGATAGTAACCGCGCGGCACCGCTTCGCGCACTTCCCGGATTTCGGAAATCACGAACGAGCCGTGATCCAGCAGCCAGGCGGCCGCCGGGCTCAGGAGCTTCCCGGCGGCGGCGCAGGCCACCCCCTTCTCATAGGCCTGGCGCAGCTTGCGCTCGCACTCCTCCAGACGGTTCAAAAGACCGAAGCCCGCCCGCCGGTCAACCGCGGCGGCTTCCCCCGCCAGTTGCCCGGCGCTGCGCATCAGATCCAGATACATGGTTTACCTGTAGTTGGCCGCCTGCAGTTGAAACAGGCGGGCGTAGCTGCCGCCGGTGGCCAGCAGTTCCTGGTGGGTGCCTTCTTCGCGAATCACCCCCTTCTCCAGCACCACGATGCGATCGCACATCCGCACCGTCGAGAAACGGTGCGAAATCAGAATCGCCAGGCGGCCCTGGGTCAGCTCCGCGAAGCGCCGGAACACTTCGTACTCGGCCGCCGCGTCCAGCGAAGCGGTGGGCTCGTCCAGGATCAGCACCTGCGCATCCCGCAGGTAAGCCCGGGCCAGGGCGAACTTCTGCCATTCCCCGCCGGAAAGGTCCACACCGCCCTCGAAACGCCGCCCCAGCATTTGGTCGAAACCGTGCGGCAGGCGGGCCACGATCTCATCCGCCCCGCTCTTACGGGCAGCCTCACGGATGCTCCGGAGGTCGGAGAGATTTTCAATGCGCCCCACGCCGATGTTCTCCCGGGCCGGCAGGTCGTAGCGCATGAAGTCCTGGAAGATCACTCCGATCTGCCGCTGCAAATCGGCGATGTCGTACTCGCGCAGGTCCACGCCGTCCAGCAGAATCGCGCCCGCCGAAGGTTCATAGAGCCGGGTCAGCAGTTTTACGAAAGTCGTCTTTCCCTGGCCGTTTTCTCCCACCAGCGCGATCCGCTGGCCCGCTTCTATACGGAAATCCAGGTTGTTCAACACCAACCGCTCGGAACCCGGATAATGGAACGATACTTTCCGGAATTCGAACCCGTCGCGTATCGGCCGCGGCGCGGGCAGGGCATCCGCGCGGCACGCGATGCGCGGCTTCACCGCGAAGAAGTGCATCAGGTCGGTGAGAAACAGCGACTGGTCGGCGATGCTCGAAAAGGTCGAGAAGATCATCTGGATGTGACTGCTCGAGCCCGCCAGCGCGCCCGCCAGAAAGGTAAGCTGTCCGATGCTAAGCCGGCCCTTCAATGTTTGGTAAACCACGAAGGCATAGGCGGCGTAATACCCCAGCGATCCCACCAGCGCCAGAGCCGAGCCCCACTTCAGCCGCCGCGTGGTCAACTCCCGGTTGCGCCGGATCAGGTCTCCGGTCAGGATGCAAAAGCGCTCGCGGAGATAGGGCGCCAGGCCGAATACCTTCATTTCCTTGGCGCTTTCTTTACTGGTGCCGATGACCCGCAGGTAGTCCAGTTCCCGCCGCACGGGAGTCAGGCTGTAAGCCAGGGAATATCCCAGAAACGCGAAATGGCTTTCTCCCAAAAAGGCGGGCACCACGCACAGCACCAGCAGCAGGAACAGGGGCGGTGAAAACGAGATCACCGCCGCCGAGAGCGAGGTCAGGGTAATGGCCTGCTGCAACAGGCGCCCCATCCCGTTCAGCATGGCGATGCGGTCGGTGGCCTGCACCCGGGCGCGCTCCAGTTTGTCATAGAACACCGGATCCTCGAAGCAGGCCAGGTCCAGCCGCGCCGCGTGGTCCATAATGCGCAGGCTGACCTCCCGGCTGAATTCGTCGGCCAGCCGGGCATCGCAGTAATCGATCGCTCTCCCGCTGATGGTGCCGGCGGCGGCCAGCAGGAACTCGGCGCCCAGCAGCAGCCAGATCTGCTCCGGGATACGGTCCGGAGATTTTAGACCGGCCACCACGACGTCGATGATCATCTTGGAAACCCACAGCATCGCCACCGGCACCAGGGCGTTGAACACCCGGAGAGAGCAGCCGGCCAGGGTTAGTCCCGGGCTGGAATGCCAGACCAGGCGAAGAACGGGGGGGATGTTTTTCAGGGCGCGGAAACGCTCACGCCACGCTTGCCACTGATTCTGCAAATGAGAGGTCATCTTCCTCGGCAGAGCTTCACATTGAAGCGGCTACGGATTTTCAACGGGCCCCGCACAGCAGGAGGGTGAGCAGCGTCGGGCAAACAGCGCCGGACCCACGGCTAATCACTATCGATGGCGACTCCGAGCAATTCGAAAACCAAAGGCGCCCGGAAATTCACGATCCCGTGTGCGCCTTACGATGAAGCACACGGCCCGTCGCCGGGGGCTATGTGCTTGATCGTAAAAATCGGGCCTTTCATGTGTGCTTGAGCGTAAATTTCGGCACTCTGGCGTGTGCTTGAGCGTAAAACTTGCGTGCTTCATCGTAAGTCTCAGCCCTCCAGAAGCCTTCCGGACATGGAGTCCGCCATCTAAACATCCAGAAAATAAGGACTTATTTACTTACGATCAAGCACATGAGACTTTTTGACGAAGAATCAACAACTTGCGGACTTTTACGATCAAGCACATGGCCCTTACGATCAAGCACATGGCCCGCAAAACCGGAACCTGAAGAATAAAGCTACTGTTATCATTATCTTCCAGTTTTCCGGGATTTGGAAGTGACCCTCGCAATATGGTTGGTTTTGGTTTTTGGTTTTAAAACCATTGGTTAATGGTCCATGGAGCCCCATGATCCATCGTCGTCTCCCGCATGCTGGTTCCTGGAAACACCCGGGAGCCGGTCCGCTCGCAGCCACTGCCCGTGTGCTTGCCAATAAATCCGCTGCCAGGGCATGTGCCTGAGCGTAAATCAGTAGCGCCGCACCCGGCTCCCGGTGTAAAAACAAACAGGCGAGCGATTGTTTTCAGCGATGACTCCAGCCAGACGGACCGACAAAGTATCGCTTCTGAACCTGTCCATCGAGGAGGAGAACCTGGCCGCGATTCCTTTCGCCGTACTGGAACGCCGGGTAGGCAAGCGGGTGAGCAAGATCGAGTTGAAGGGCACCAAGACCCTGGCCAACGGAAGCGAAGTGCGGGTGGTCTGGCAGGTTCAGGGAAACAACGAACTGGGCCTGCCCACCGAGCAGGATCTGGATATCTTCATAGCCCTTGGGGTCCTGACCTTCCGCAACAACTTCGCCAAGACCGTTTCCTTCACCGGGCGTGAAATTGCCAAGATCCTGAACATTCACAGCGTGCACGGCAAGTTCTACCAGCGGCTGAAAGTGGCCATGGATCGCTTCATTCCCCTGCGCTTCCGCTCTCTAACGGAGAGCGACCGCCAGGAGGAAGTGAAGTGGTCCAACGTCTTCCAGGAAGCCAGTTTCTCCCTGGACCGGATCACGAACCGCTGCACCGGGGTGGTGACCTGGACGGATAAGCTGATCCAGTCCATTGACCGCGGCTTTTTCCGGGCTATTGATGCCGGACGGTACATGCAACTGGACGGCATCACGGCAAAGTACCTGTACCGCTTTCTGGCCATGGCTTTCGAGAAGACCGACATGGTCCTGATCGACGCACGGCGGCTGGCGACCGAGCACCTGGGCATCCTGAACCCCCCGAAGTATTTTTCGCGTCTGATGCAAACCCTGGAGCCCGCCATGGACCAGGTGATCCGTATCGGAGTACTGGGCGCCTACCACGTGGTTTCCACCGAAGACTGGACTCTGGCGCTGCACCGGCACGCTTCCTATGTGCCTGAGCGGAAGAGCTTGTTGTTGCAGGGCGCCGCCAATTCCCCCGAACTGAACCGCGCTTTCTGTGAGAAGGCCCTGGAGCGCGCCGGCCTGGCGCCGAAAACAGCCGCGGCCTATACGGCTGCCGCGGAAACCCCGGAAGCCTTTTACGCCCTGGGCCGCGCCGCGGAACTATTGCACTCGATGAAAGAAGAGGGAGTGGTGGCCCAGGCTGCTCTAAGCTCCATCCGCCGTGCCCTGGATGCGGGAGTCGCCACTCCGGAAGGCCGTGCCGTGCTGGACTGGTGCGAGATCGCCCTGGAAGTCTGCCGCGACAAGAAACGGGCCGGCCAGGTTCTCAAAAACCCGGCCGGCTTCGTGATGAAGATGATCAGCAATCCCGAAGCGCGCCACCGCCTGATTACCGAGGATATGGCCGCGGGCTGCATCCGCCGTTTTCGCCAGCGGGAACAGGCCGCTCTGCGCAGCCACGAAGAAACCGAGAAACGCGCCGAAGTCCTGGAATACGAGCAGTACCGCCGCCAGACGGCTCGCGTGCTCTTCGATGAAATGCAGCCCGCTCTCCGTCAGGCGCTCCGTAAGGAGAAGGCCGAGTTGCTGCGCCAGCAGGACCGCTTCGACCGTCTGCCTCCCGAGATGCGCGAGCAGGAAATCGACGAACTGGTGCTGCAGGACCTGGCGCGCGGCGAGGTTCCTCCCTTTGAAAAATGGCTGCTCCGCAAACGCGCGCAGCAAGGCATGCTCCCCTTCATGTGCGCTGAGGAAGGCGAAACGGGAGACGCCGCGGCCCCCGGCGAGTGAGCATGCCCGCCGTTCAGACCGAGCACTTCGGATGGATGGAATACGAGGAGGATTCCGTGGTGGAATTCCCTTCCGGCCTCCCGGGCTTTGAGCAGGAGCGGCGTTTCGTAGCCATCGAGCAGCACGACGCCAAGCCGCTGGTCTTTCTGCAGAGCCTCGCCACCCCCGCTTTGTGTTTCCTGACGCTGCCGGTGCTGGCGGTGTACCCGAAATACGAACTGGCCATCACCGGGGAGGATCTGCAGGAACTGGAACTGCCGGCCGGCCGCCCGCCGCACATCGGCCGCGACGTGCTCTGCCTGGCGATTCTCTCGTTAAATGAAAACCGGCCGCCCACCGCCAACCTGCTGGCGCCGGTGGTCGTCAATCTGAAGACCCGCCGCGCCCTGCAGGCCGTGCGTCCCGACTCCGCGTACTCCCATCAACATCCCCTGCCGGAGCCACCCGCATGCTCGTGATCCGCCGGCATGCCGGGCAATCCATACTGATCGGGGACGGGATCGAAATCCAGGTGCTTGAAATCAGTTCCACGCGGGTGAAACTCGGCATCCTGGCCCCCCGCGAGATCCCGGTTCTGCGCAAGGAAGTGCGCCTGACCGGCGAAGAGAACCGGGCGGCCGCACGAACCGCCACCCCGGAGCAGGTCGGCCGCCTGTTGCAGCACCTCCGCCCGGGCAATACCGAATCCTGAACTATCTGATTCTAAAGAGACAACATCCCAAAGATGGCCTCGTCCGCGTAATACGTATAGAATACGTATAGAATGCAGAGAAAGCTTACCATCACGGTTTCCGAGGAGGTTTACCAAGGGCTGTATGCCAGGATCGGAGCCGGCCGGATCAGCAAATTCCTGGATTCCTTAGCGCGGCCGCACGTCGTGGATGTGGATCTGGAGCGGGCCTACCAGGCCATGGCGGCAGACTTAAGCCGGGAAGCCGAAGCCCTGGAGTGGTCTGAAAATCTGGCCGCGGATGCCAATGATGAAGCGCGGTGAAGTGTGGTGGGTCAGCTTTGACCCGTCCCTGGGCGGAGAAATCCGCAAGACCCGCCCGGCCGTGATTGTCAGCAACGACGCATCCAACCGCAATTTGAACCGGGTTCAAGTTGTCCCCCTGAGCAGCAAGATCGACAAGCTTTATCCTTGCGAGGCCTATGTCACGCTCCATGCGGAAACCTCCAAGGCGATGGCCGATCAGATTATGACGGTTTCCAAGCAGCGGCTTCGCAGCCGCATCAGCGTTCTCTCTCCGGATGACATGGCCGCGGTGGAACACAGCCTTCGCATCCAGTTGGCTCTGTGAACCCTGGCGCTACTCAAAAAGCTTGAGTTCCGTTCCAACCCCGCCGATATGAACAGGTAACGGCAGAGCAAAACTCGGCCGGGCTCCGGCAGGAAGCCGGGGAATTCACAACAGGATGTGACCATGTCGTTTTCCATTCAAACCAATGTCAGCTCCTTGATCGCGCAGGAGAATCTGCGCGTCAACAACGAGTTTCAAAGCCGGACCATCGGCCGTTTGACCTCCGGCTATCGCATCAATTCCTCGGGCGACGACGCGGCGGGACTGGCCATTGCCAACAAGTACCGCAGCGACATCGCCGAACTGGTGCAGGGCGTGCGCAACGCCAACGACGGCATCAGCGCCCTGCAGATCGTGGACGGCGGATTGAACAACATTTCCAAGATCCTGGACCGCCTGAAGACCCTGGCCACCCAGTCGGCCTCCACCACCTTCACCGGCAACCGCACCACGCTGAACAACGAATACCAGGACCTGCTGCAGGAGATCACCCGGCAGGCCAACAACATCGAACTGGTGGACGGCGGCCGCTACAACAGCCGCATCATGGTCTACATCGGGGGCGGCAACAGCCAGGTGAACGCGCAGGTCACCGTGGATCTGAGCAGCGCCAGCGACCGGGTGGATGCCAACAGCCTGGGCGTGGGATCCACCAGCGTGGCCGGGGGCGGATCGGGCCTGACCGGCAACCTGGTCGACACCCTGAACGACAGCGGGGCCACCTTCCTGGCCAATGCCGCGGGCCAGCAGGCCTTCACCTTTCGCATCTACGATTCCCACCTGGGCACCACCGGCACCGTGACCGCCACGGTCAACGGCAACGCCAGCGGGATCAGCGCCACCGAAGCGCTCCGGCAGTTGAACGCCACGCTCAGCCAGTACGGGATCACGGCCAGCAGCAACGCGGACGGCTACCTGGTATTCGGCGGAACGCGGGCCTTCAGCGTCAGCGTGGGCGCGGTCGGCGGAGGCGGCAACGCCTTGGCGACCGCCACCGCCGCGGCCGAGAACCAGGGCGTCTACCGCTACACCGTGGATGCCTTCACGGCCAACACCAACGCCCAGACCCTGACCTTCCAGAACGCGGGCGGGTCGGTCAACGTGAGCCTGGGCGCCGGCACGAACCTCGCCGATACCATTGCCGCCATCAACGCCCAGACGGCCTCCATGGGCATTTACGCCATCGAGGACGGCAACAGCGGGGGCATCTCCATCCAGAGCGCGAGCGATTTCAGCCTGACGGGGACGGCTTCCGGCGGCGCCGACGGCATCTTCAACAACGCCACCGCCACCTCGGCGGCGGTTTCCGATCCGGACACCTCGGCCACCGCCACCGGCGCCGCGCAGGCGGCCATCGTGGCCATCAGCAGCGCCGTGGGCTACCTCGGCCTGGTTCAGGGCAAGGTAGGCACCGGACAGAACAAGCTCCAGTATTCGATCCAGCTGGCGCAATCGCAGATCTCCAACTTCTCGGCCGCGGAATCGCGCATCCGCGATGCGGACGTGGCGGCCGAAGCGGCCAACCTCACCAAGGCCCAGGTCCTGCAGCAGGCCTCGCTGGCGGCCATGGCGCAGGCCAATTCGGCTCCGCAGGCCGTGCTGTCGCTGCTGCGCGGCTAGTCTTCTTCCGGGGGCGGCAGCGCGCCTGCCGCCCCGCAGCCCCCGGTTTCGGGGATTGAACGATGAGCAGCAACAACACACTGTTCAGCGGCGCCAGCCGCTATGCCGCCGACTTTCAAGCCGTCATCGACCGGGCGGTGGCCATCGCTTCGCTGCCCTTGACCCAGATGCAAAGCGCGCGGGCCCGGTTGAGCGGCGAATCGGCCGCGCTCGGGTCGCTGGAATCGAAATTCGCAGCCTTAAGGGATGCGATCCAAGGGCTGGAAAAGTCGACCGGCCTCAGTTCGCTGGCCTGGTCCGTCTCCGACGGAGGAGTCCTCAAACCCGCGCTGGGCCCCGGCGCATGGGAAGGAAGCTACTCGCTCGAGGTTCTGGACCTGGGAGCCTGCAGCAGTGTGATGAGCCGCGACGGCCTGCCCCAGGTGAGCGATCCGGGCGCGCAGAACATCAGCCAGGCTTCCAGCTATACCCTGACGGTGGATGGTGTGAATTACACCCTCACACCCGCGGGCGGCTCCCTGAACGATCTGGCGGCCGCCATCAACGCCCAAACCGCGGCAGGCGTGCGCGCCACGCTGGTGAACGTGGGTGCCGGGACGGCCGATTACCGGCTGTCGCTGGAAGGCAAGACCCTGGGAGCAACGGCCTTTCAGCTCAACGACGGAACCCTGGACCTGCTGGATACGGCCGGCACGCCCGGAACCAGCCTGGTGACCGGCTGGGCGGCCCGGTACAGGATCGGCTCGTCGCCTGAAGTGCGGGAAAGCGGCAGCCGCACCCTCACCCTTTCGAGCGGGCTGACGGTGGAGATGCTGAAGGAAAGCGCCGCTCCGGTGACCGTCACCGTATCGCGCAACTCCATGGCGGCGTCCAACGCACTGGCCGCCTTGACCAATGCCTACAACACGGCCGTGGATGAACTGGACACGCACCGCGGCCAGGAGGGCGGTCCCCTGGCCGGCCAGGGCCTTGTAGCGACGCTTTCCCAGGCCTTGCGGCGGTTGGTCAATTACTCAGCCGGCTCCGGTCCGGTGGCTTCGCTCACCGACCTGGGGTTGGAATTCGACCGGGAGGGAAAATTGTCCTTCGATGCGGCCCGGTTCGCCGCCGCGGCTTCCGGGGACATGAACCGGCTGCTGGCGTTTCTGGGAAGCAGCCAGGGGGGTGGATTCCTCGAGGCGGCCGGCGAGGTTCTGGACGGGATCGAGGATTCCAGCCAGGGTTCCCTGCAAGTCGCCATCGCCGGTACGGCTTCTGAAATCCGCGAGCAGGACGAGTGGATCGAAAGGGAGGAGGAACGCATCGCGGCGCTCCGGGAGAGCCTGCAGGAGCAGATGGCGGCGGCCGACGCCCTGATCGCCGCCCTGGAGCAGCAGGCGCTCTATTTCACCCACATGTTCGAGGCCATGGCGGAGGCCAACCGGAGATTCCAATGAGCGGCCCCGGCAGCCTGACGGCGCTGGAGGCCCGGTTTCGCCGGGCGGTGGCCGCGGGTCGTTTTGAAGAAGCCCGGGGGTTGCTGGAGATGTTGGTCCGGGGAGTTCCCGAGTGCGCTCCGGCACTGGAGAACGCCCTGCGGCTCCTGGAGTGGGCCCGGAGGGGAGTGCTGGCCGGCCGGGCGCAGCGTGCGCGTCAAATGGCCGAACTGGCGGGAAGACCGGTCTACCGCCCGGGCGGCTCGCCGCCGGCGCGGCACACCTGGAAGGTGCAGGGGTGAGCAGCCGGAAGGGGGGCATGGCGCCAGCTTGGTCAAGCAATTAAATCAAATGTCTGAATCAAGCGTCTGATTCAGCGCCCGCTATCCTGCCCGCGAAGCGGCACGTACCGGAAGCCGCGGCCGGTTACTGGGCGCCCTCGGAAAGGAGCATCGTCTTCAGGGTCTGGAAGATGATGTAGGTGTAGAGGCTGAAGGACATGTTCTTGATGTAGTAGAGGTCGTACTCCAGCTTCCGGATGGTGTCTTCGATGGTGTCCCCGTACTTGTGATTGATCTGGGCCCATCCCGTGATCCCCGGCCGGACACATTCCCGCTGGCGGTAGAAGGGGATCTGTTCCGACAGGGTTTTGACGAATTCCGGCCGCTCGGGCCGCGGGCCCACCAGGGACATCTCGCCGCGCAGCACATTGAACAACTGGGGCAGCTCGTCCAGCCTGTACTTGCGCAGGACGCGTCCCGCCGGGGTGATCCGGGGATCGTCCTTGGAGGCCCAGACCGGGCCGGTACGCTCCTCGGCATCCACCCACATGGAGCGGAACTTGTATACGAAGAACAGCATTCCATCCAGGCCCACCCGCCGCTGGCGGTACAGCACCGGGCCGGGCGAGGATAACTTCACCGACAGGGCCACCACGAGCATCACCGGAGCAAGCAGGATCACGCCGATAGCTGCGGCCAGCAGGTCGGCCATGCGGTGGTAGGAAATGGTGCGCGGGTTGGGTCCGATCTCCCCGGAAAAGATCAATTGGGCGGGGCGCAGTTCCTTGGTGCTGATGCGGCGGCAGACGGTTTCATAGGTGGTGGCCGCCTCTTCAATGATGAAACCGGCGAAGCGCAGATCCAGCAGTTCCTGGACGGGCATCCGGCCCCGCCGCTCCGACAGGCCGACCACGATCCGGCTGGGCTTGACGGCTTCGGCCACCTGGCGGAGCGTCGACACGGGCCCGATCACTTTCGCGTTGTTCAGTTCCTGCCCTTCGGGAAGATCGTCGTCCAGATAGCCGGCCACCTCGAGACCCAGGGTGGGACGGGTGGCGAGATGGCTGGCGATCTCCTGCACGACCGGATTGGCCCCGACGAACAGGATGCGCTGCCGGCCCATCATCCGGAGCACGTAGGAGCTGTAGAAGACGCGCCAGGAAAAGATCAGGACGAACATCAGGGCGCTGCCCCAGATCATCACCCGGCGGGGCAGCGTCAGCCCCGGGTTCAGGTAACTGGCCAGGCCCTGAGCCAGGAAGGCAATGCCGGTGACCAGGCACAACTGCTGCAACAGAAGGATCCGCTGGGTCACCTTGATGTTGGTGTACAGATCCATGAAGTGCAGGCCCAGGATGACGCTCAGGGCGACCAGGGCAATCCGGGCCATGCCCCCGTCGTACAGCAGAAACACGGAAGGATCCACCGGCAGGTCGATGTAGACGGCCAGAATGAATGCCGAAAGGATCAGAACGATCTCGGAGGCGAACAGCGTCAACTCGCTGGCCGGGATGAAGATTCGGAAAAGTCGAACCATTGAGCAGGAGGTGCACGACGGAACAGGAGGTGCACGACGGCGTCCGACGCAAGTCTACCATGACCCGTAGTACCCTACAACCGGTTCTGCCAAGCGGGTCGAGTCAATGCAGAACCTGACAGTCAGAAGGACTCCGGCAGGTTGGTAGGCGCCGCTTCCGTGGCCTGCTTCCGCCAGGGTGGAGAACGGACGGGAGGCTTGAGATATGGAGTTCGCGATACACAGGCAGCGTGACGGGCGGTTCACACCATCCCGGATACCGCGCTTCGGATTGACGGAAGAACCGTGTGACGGGAAGACAGAATCGCGGCGCCTGCGTATCCCGAACGGGGACAGAATCCCGACAATCCGGGCGTTGTGAGAACCCGCTAAAATCGGAGCCATGATCCAACCCCGGCGCGTGCTCGTCATCGGCGGAGGCCTGGTGGGTTTGGCGGCCGCCCACCGCTTCGGACAGCGCTTTCCCGATTCGGAGATCACCGTTCTGGAAAAAGAGTCCGCTGTCGGAAAACACCAGTCGGGCAACAACAGCGGCGTACTGCATGCCGGGCTGTACTACAAGCCGGGTTCCATCAAGGCCCGCATGGCGGTGCGCGGTATCCGGCAGATGATCGAATTCTGCCGGGAGAACAACATTCCGCACGAGGTATGCGGCAAGCTGGTGGTGGCGGCCAACCAGGAGGAAGTGCCGCGCCTTCAGAACCTGTTCGAGCGCGGTCAGGCCAACGGTTTGCAGGGCTTGCGGATGCTGGGCCGGGAGGAGATGCGGGAGATCGAGCCGCACGTGGGAGGCATTGCCGCCCTGCGGGTGCCGGAGGAAGGCATCGTCGACTACCCCAAGGTCTGTGAAAGCCTGGCCGCCAAAATTCATGGGCGGGTAGTGACTTCGGCCGAGGTAAAGAGCCTGTACCCGGCGCCGCGCGGCTGGGTGGCTGTTACCACGGCCGGCGATTTCGAAACCGAGCTGCTGATCAATTGCGCCGGCCTGCACTGCGACCGGGTGGCGCAAATGGCAGGCTTGCGCCGGGAGGTGCGGATCGTGCCGTTCCGGGGCGAGTATTACAAGATCAGGGCCGAGCGGCAGTTTCTGGTGCGCAACCTGATCTACCCGGTGCCCGATCCGAAGTTTCCTTTTCTGGGCGTGCATTTCACGCGGCTGATTCACGGCGGGATCGAAGCCGGTCCAAACGCGGTGCTGGCCTTCGCCCGGGAAGGTTATCGCAAGACCGACATCAACCTGGCGGACCTGGCCGACGCGCTCACGTATCCGGGGTTGTGGCGTTTTCTGGGCCGCTATCCGCGCATGTGTTTTGAAGAGCTGCGGCGCTCGTTCAGCAAGCGCCTGTTCTGCGAATCGCTGCAGAAGCTGGTTCCGGAGATTCGGAAATCGGACCTGGAAACCGGGGGAGCGGGAGTGCGTGCGCAGGCGCTGGCGCCCGGCGGCGACCTGGTGCAGGACTTCCACTTCGTGCGGCAGGAGAATGCCCTGCACGTGTTGAATGCGCCCAGCCCGGCGGCGACGGCGGCTTTGGCCATCGGCGAGGAGATCGTAGCCGAACTGGTGGGACAGCCGGTCAATGCGCAGCGCTAGGGAACTGGCTTTCCGGTTCCGGCAGGAAGCGGCCAACCTGAGGCTGCTTGCCCGCCCGCCGCGTATCCGGGCGGAGGCGGCTCCGCTGGAAGGACTGCCGGACCCGGAGCAGATTACGGCCGCGGTTCGCGGCACGGCCTTCGCGGAGGAGTTGGAGCGGCTGGCCGGCTCGATCCTGGCTCACCGCATCCCCTTGTTCGGGAAGGAAGTGGAGTTCGGCCCGCGCATCGCCTGGCGGCGGGACTGGGGGAGCGGAATCGAAACCGGCCTTCCCTACTTCCGGCTGGTCCCCTACCTGGATCCCCGCCGGGCGGGAGATCATAAGCGGATCTGGGAATTGAACCGGCACCAGCATCTGGTCGTGCTGGCGCAGGCTTACCGGCTGGCGGGACGGGCGGAATATCGCGAGGAGCTGTTCGCCCAGCTCGAAGACTGGTGGGAAGACAATCCGTTCCAGCGCGGCATCAACTGGGCCAGCGCGCTGGAGGTGGCCTTCCGGGCGCTGTCCTGGATCTGGGTTTATCACCTGGCCGGCGAGTTCATGCCGGCCGGATTCCGAAGCCGCTTCCTCACGGAACTCTACCGGCACGGGCGTCATCTGGAAGCGAATCTGTCGATCTATTTCTCGCCCAACACGCATCTGCTGGGGGAGGCTGTGGCGCTGCACGCGCTGGGCAGGCTGTTTCCGGTTTTCCCGAAACGCTGGCGGCTGCGGGGCAGGGAGATCGTTGCGGAGCAGAGCCGGCGGCAGGTACGGGCGGACGGCAGCCATTTCGAGCAATCGGCTTACTACCACGTGTATGCGCTGGACCTGCTGCTGCTGCACGGAGCGCTCGAGGGAGGGGCTGCGCCGCCGGTGACTGAAATGGCGCAGTACCTGGAAGCGCTGATGGGGGCTTCGGGAAGGCTGCCGCTGCTGGGCGATGACGACGGCGGGCGGCTGTTTCATCCGTACGGACCCCGGGACCGTTTCGGACGGGCCACGCTGGCCACCGCGGGACTGGTTCGCCGCCGCGAGGATTTGTTTGAACAGGCGGTGTGGTGGCTGGGGCCGCAGGTATTGGAGAGGCCGCCGGTGGTGGAGTCCGTCTGCTCCCGCTGGTTTCCGGACGCGGGCACGGCAGTGATGCGGGCGGGGGGCATCCAGGTGGTGGCGGACGCGGGAAGTTTCGGAGCGGGCAGCGGCGGGCACAGCCACTCCGACACGCTGAGCCTGGTCGTGCGCCGGGGGGAACGGGAGATCCTGCTGGATCCGGGAACCTACACTTATGTCGGCGAGCCCCGATGGCGGAACTGGTTTCGGGGCTCGGCGGCGCACAACACGGTGCGCATCGGCGGCCGCGATCAGGCCGAGGCGGCAGGCCCTTTCCGCTGGCTGTCCCCGCCCAGGGTCAGGGTGGAATTGTGGAACAGCTCGCCGGCGGAGGACCGCCTGGAGGCGGTGTGCGAGTATTCGGGCTTCCGGCACCGGCGCCGGATCGTGTTCCGGAAACCGGACCGCCTGCTGGTTGCGGATCGGATCGAGGGCCCGCCGGGGGAGCATGAAATCGAGCAATTCTGGCACCCGGGCGGGGACCTGGAAGAGCTGGATCCGGGCTGTTTCCGGATCGGCGGAGCCGCCATTCTGGTTTTGGACGGGGGAGAAGTCGCAGTGCAGGAGGCGTGGCGATCGCCGGTATTCGGCGAGAAGATTTCCAGCCCGGCGATCCGGGCGGCCTGCCGGACGGCGTTGCCGGCAACCCTCCGGGCGGTGCTGTGGCTCACCGATTCCACCGGCCCGCTGGAGTTGGTCCTTAGCGAAGCGCGATCATTGACGTAAGCATGTGTGGCATAGCCGGTTTCGTGAACGACGCGGGCAGCGAACGGGAGAAGGTCCTGGGGCGCATGATGGAGGCGATCCGCCATCGCGGGCCGGATGACAGCGGAGTGTACCTGGACGAACGGGCGGCGCTGGGGCACCGCCGGCTGAGCATTGTGGATCTGTCCACCGGCCACCAGCCGATGACCAACGAGGACGGCGGCCTGTGGATCGTCTACAACGGCGAGATCTTCAACCACGCGGACCTGCGTCCCGAACTGGAGAAGGCCGGCCACCGCTATCAGACGCGCTCGGACACGGAAACCATCCTGCACTCGTTCGAGGAATACGGGCCGGACTGCGTCACCCGTTTTCGGGGCATGTTCGCCTTCGCCCTGTGGGACAAGAACCGGCGGGAACTGCACTGTGTGCGCGACCGGCTGGGGATCAAGCCTTTTTACTACTACTGGGACGGGCGGTTCTTCGCCTTCGCTTCCGAAATCAAGGCGCTGCTGCGGCACCCCGAGATCAGGGCCGGGCTGGAGGAATCCCTGCTGGCGGAGTATCTGACTTTCGGCTACATCAGCGAGGAGCGCACCCTGTTCCGGGGCATCCGGAAGCTGATGCCGGGGCACCGGCTGGTGCTGGAGTGCGGAGAGCAGCCGCGGCTGTCGGGATTCCGCTACTGGGAGCTGCCGCGGAGCGCGGCGGATGACCGGCAGGACGATGAGGCCTGGATCGCGGAGTTCCGCCGGCGGCTGGAGGAAACGGTCCGCATGCGCCTGATGAGCGACGTACCGCTGGGAATGTTCCTGAGCGGCGGCGTGGACTCGAGCGCCATCGCGGCGATCATGAAGCGGCTGGTGTCCGGGCCCGTGAAGACCTTTTCGGTGGGGTACCGGGAGCGGGAATTCAGCGAATTGAGCTATGCCCGCGAGGTGGCCGAACGGATCGGGACCGAGCATCACGAAGTGGTGGTCGGGAGGGAAGAGTTCTTCGAGGCGCTGCCGCGGCTGATCTGGCACGAGGACGAGCCCATTACCTGGCCATCCAGCGTGTCGCTGTACTTTGTCTCGCGGCTGGCTTCGGAGCAGGTGAAGGTAGTGCTGACCGGAGAGGGCAGCGACGAGCTGTTCGCGGGCTACGGCCGCTACCGGTTCTACTTGCTGAACCAGCGGTGGATGCGCGGCTACCGGATGGCGCCGGGCCGGCTGCGCGAGCGGGTGCGGGCGGCCATTGAGGGAACGGCGCTGCTATCGGCCTCGCTGAGGCGCAAACTGAAGCATACTTTCCTGGGCTGCGGGGAGGACCTGGAGTCGCTGTACCTGGACAATTTCTACTCCGCGCTGTCGGGGAGTGAAGTGGAAGGCATGCTGCGGGGAGGCGGGCCTTCTCCGTACGTCAACTTCCGCCGCCATTGGGAAGACGGCGCGGGTCTTTCCGCCCTGGGACGGATGCTGTACGCGGACCAGAAAACCTACCTGGTGGAACTGCTCATGAAGCAGGACCAGATGAGCATGGCGACCTCGATCGAGAGCCGGGTGCCGCTGCTGGATCACCAGATGGTGGAGTTCGCGGCGCGGGTGCCCGACCGGTTGAAGCTGCGCGGGTCCGAAGGGAAGTACATCGTCAAGAAAGCCCTGGAGGACCTGCTGCCGCGCGACATTCTGTACCGGCGGAAGATGGGGTTCCCGACGCCCCTGCGACAGTGGCTGATGGAAGACGGAGCGGCTCCGCTTTACGGTCTTCTCGAAGGAGGGAACGGGCTGCTGGGCGAGTATCTGGACCGGGCTTCGCTGGAGGCCCTGCTGGGGCGGCATCGCAGCGGCGCGGAGGACGCCACCGACCGGGTCTGGCGGCTGCTGAACCTGCAGTTGTGGGGAGAGATTTTTCTGGAAGGCAGAGAGCCGGAAAGCCTCTTGCGGGCGCGGGCGGCGCAGCCGGCCTCATGAAGATCCTGTGGATCAAGACCGATTTTCTGCACCCCACCACACGCGGCGGGCAGATCCGGACGCTGGAGACGCTGCGGCGCCTGCACCAACGGCATGAGATCCACTACCTGGCCTTCGAGGATCCGGCCCACCCGGAGGGCTTGAAGCGCTGCGGGGAGTATTGCAGCCGTGCGTATCCGGTCCCGAGCCGGGTGCCTCCACGGCGGTCGCTGGGCTTTGCGAAGCTCGTCGCGGCCGGCTGGTTTTCCCCCCTTCCGGTGGCGGTGGCGCGCTACCGTTCGGAAGAGATGCGGCGCACGATAGCCGATGTGCGGCGCCGGGAGCAGTTCGACAGCGTGGTATGCGACTTTCTGGCCCCGGCCCCCAACCTGGACGGGTTGGAAGAAGTGGTCCTGTTCCAGCACAACGTGGAAACCATGATCTGGGAGCGGCACCGGGACCATGCCTCGAATCCGCTAAGCAGGTTGTATTTCGGTTTGCAGGCGCGGCGCATGCAGGTCTATGAAGGGCAGGTGTGCCGGGCGGCGGCGGGGGTGGTGGCGGTGTCCGAAGCGGATGCCGCCGCGCTGCGCGAGCGTTTCGGCGTCTCCCGGGTCACGGCGGTTCCCACGGGGGTGGACTTAGAGTACTTCCATCCGCCGGCGGCGGTTTCCGCGGCGGCGGACCTGGTGTTTCTGGGCTCGATGGACTGGATGGCGAACATCGAAGGCGTGGAATACTTCGTGCGGGAGGTGCTTCCGCTGATCCGCAGGGAGAAGCCGGACTGCACGCTGGCGGTGGTGGGACGGGATCCGGTTCCGTCGATCCGGGAGCTGGCCCGGCGGGACCCGCTGATTCAGGTTACGGGTACGGTGCCGGATGTACGGCCGTACTTGTGGGGGGCGCGGGTGTCGATCGTGCCCTTGCGGGTGGGCGGAGGAACCCGGCTGAAGATCTACGAGTCCATGGCGGCGCGGGTTCCGGTGGTATCGACCAGCGTGGGGGCGGAGGGCCTGGAGGTGCACCCGCCGGAAGACATACGGATCGCGGACGGAGCGGAGAGCTTCGCGGAGGCCTGCCTGGCGCTGTTGCAGGATGGCAGAGAGCGGGCGCGCCTGGGGCAGGCGGGCTGGGAGCTGGTGTCACGGCGGTTTTCGTGGGAGCAGGCCGCGCGTTGTTTCGAGCAGGCCCTGCTGGCGGCGCGGGTGAAAGCGCCATGACCCAGGTTGCCCTGGCGGTGTTCCTGGGCAGCGCGGCTTTCCTGCTGTACGTGCTGTTCGGATACCCGCTGCTGCTGGCGCTGATGACGCGGCGGGAGCGGCGGCCGGTCCGGAAGGGGACGGAGCAGAAAACGGTATCGGTGATCCTGCCGGTGAGGAACGGCGCGGCCTGGATCCGGAGAAAGCTGGAATCCATCCTGGCGCTGGAGTATCCGCGGGAAAAGACGGAAGTGCTGGTGGTCAGCAACGGCTCCGCGGACGGCACCGAGGCGCTGGTGGAAGAGTATGCCGGCCGGGGTGTGCGGCTGCTGCGGCTGGAGGAGGGCAACAAGGCCAAGGCGTTGAACCTGGCCATCGGGCAGGCGGCGGGGGAGATCCTGTTCTTCACCGATGTGCGCCAGGAACTGGAACCCGGGAGCCTGGGGCGGCTGGTGAGTTGTTTCGCGGATCCGGAAGTGGGGGTGGCGAGCGGAGAGCTGGTGATCCGGGAAGGGGAGAGCAGGGAAGAGAGCAACGTCGGGCTCTACTGGCGGTACGAGAAGTTCATCCGGCGCCGGCTGAGCCGGCTGGACTCGGTTTTCGGAGCCACCGGCTGCATCTACGCGATGCGGCGGAGCCTGGCGGTTCCGTTGCCGGAGGATTGCCTGCTGGACGATATGTACCTGCCGCTGGCGGCCTTTTTCCGGGGCTACCGGGTGATCTTTGAAGAACGCGCCCGGGCGTTCGATTATCCCACCGCGCTGGCCAGCGAGTTCCGGCGCAAGATCCGGACGCTGGCGGGGAACTATCAGATTCTGAGGGCCTATCCGGGACTGCTGCGGCGTTCCAACCGGATGTGGATGCACTACGTTTCGCACAAGTTTGCGCGCCTGCTGCTGCCCTTTGCGCTGCTGGCGGCGGCGGTTTCCAGCTTCGGCCTGCCGGGCGTATGGGCGCCCTGGGCGGTGGGGAGCCAGGCGCTGTTCTACGGGATCGCGCTGGCGGATCCCTGGGTGAAAGAGAGCAGCGGGTTGAAGCGGATTACGTCGCCGGTCCGGACCTTCACGGTGCTGATGGCGGCGACGGCGTGCGCGATTTCGATTCTGTTCGTGCCGGCGGGGCGGTTATGGAAGCCGACCGAGGTGCGGCGGGCCCGGGGGGCGTAAGGGAGAAGGAGCTACCCGATTTCGAGAATCTGGCGCAATCCGTGCTCGACGGCCTCCATATGCTGGGTGGAAAGGGAACCCATGGGCCGGAGAAGCCGTTCTTTGGCTACGGCCCGGATCTGGTCGATCACGGCAACGCCCGCCTGTCCGCCACAAACCACCGGGATCAAAAGTGGCGGGCTTGATCGAGGGGAAGTAGACAGGGGCACCACGACGACAGTCCGGCGCCGCTCATTGACGATATCATTGCTCACCACCAAACACGGCCGGGTTTTGCGGATTTCGGAACCGACGGCCGGGTCGAGCTGAACCCACCAGACTTCACCGCGCAGGGGCATCGTTCCAGGGTTCGGTCATCTCGTCAGGCAAAGCATCGAATTCCTTTTCGATGAGGGCAACTTCGGAACTCCGGTTGGCAATCTCGCAAGCCTGAATGAGCTGACGGTCGCGTTCAGCAAGTTTACGGGCTAAAGCTTCGGCCAGATAACGGGAGCGTTCGCGGGCGGGCACGCGGCGGACGAAGCGCGCGGCAAGATCCTCCGGGAGAGTGAAAGTCATCTTCCTGGATGCCATACAAGCATATTACCATATATAGGCGGAAACCTGGATCTTCCAATTAAATGATTGAAAAGAATGTTGTTAGGTCACGAGTTGAGGACAGATTCGTCAGTGTCCGGGCTTGCTCCCCGTGTGGGCCAAGGCCAGAGGGGCTTGGGTGGCGCCGACCAGGTCCAGAACCGGGAGGCCGCTTTGACGGATGCGTTCGAGGTGGGCCGGGGCGGGCTTTTGGGCCAGGATCATGTGGTCGGCCCAGGCCAGCAGTTGATCGAGGCTGGGATCCATCCAGCGGGAGATGTGGGGGATGGCCGAGAGCAGGAAGTTGCGGTTGCTGCCGTAGATCTGGTCGAGCTGGATGTGAGGATCGAAGATGCGCAGGCTGCGGCCTTTGCCGAGGAGGTGTTCGATCAGCTCGACAACGGGGCTTTCGCGGAGATCGTCGGTGTTCTCTTTGAAGGCCAGGCCGAAAATGCCGAGCCGCTGGGCAGACAGGTCCAGGACGGCGCGGATGGCGCGCTGCAGGTGCTGGCTGTTGCTGGGGAGGGTGGTTTCGAGGAGGGGGAGTTTCAGGTCCAGGCGGCCGGCGCGATAGACCAGGGCGCGCAGGTCCTTGGGCAGGCAGGAGCCGCCGAAGGCGAAGCCGGGTTTGAGGTAAGCCGGGGAGATATTCAGGCGATGGTCTTCGCAGAGGGTGGCCATCACCTCGTGGCCGGGAACGCCGAGCGCGGAGGAGAGGGCGCCGATCTCGTTGGCGAAGGCGATCTTCAGGGCGTGGAAGCTGTTGCAGGCGTACTTGATCATCTCGGCGGTGCGCAGGGAAACCAGGCAGGGCCGGACATCGAGGGCGGCGTAGAGGCCGGCCACGCGAGCCAGGGCATCGGGATCGGAGCCGCCGACCACGAGCAGGGAAGGCTTCATGAAGTCTTCGACGGCCGTTCCCTCGCGGAGAAATTCGGGGTTGGAGACGACCCGGGCGTGGGCGCCGGCCAGGGCGGGCTCGACCACCTCTTCGCAGGTCCCGGGGAAGACCGTGCTGCGGACGGCGATTACCAGGGGCTTGCGGGGGGCGGGGCGGGAAGCCAGTTCGGCTCCGATTTCCCCGGCCACACGCCGCAATTGTTCGAGGCCGATGTTGCCGTTCCGTTCCGAGGGCGTTCCGACGCAGATGAGGACGACATCCATGCCGTCCAGTTTCCCGGCCAGGGAAGTGGAGGCGGACAGGCGGCCGCCGGCGACAGTCCGTCGAATCAACTCCTCGAGTCCCGGCTCATAGAAGGGCGCCTGGCCGGCCAGAATACTGTTGACCTTGTGATCGTGGACATCGACGCCGAGAACGCGGTGGCCCAGGTGGGCAAGGCAGGCGGCCGTGACACAGCCTACATAGCCGAGGCCGGCGACTACCACGCCGGACGGGGGAACGGATGCGGTGTTTGGCACAGAATCAGTATGGCATGGGGTGTGAGCGCTTTCCGGCGAGCACGTAACAACGCTAACGGTTGGGAGCGAAACGATTCAGGGCAGTTGTTACCATGGAGCGAATGTGCGGTCTCGCCGGATATCTGGATTCTTCCCGCCGGTCCGGTTCGGAACGGTTGCGGGAAGTAGCGGCGTCGATGAGCGAGACGCTGCGTCATCGCGGGCCGGATGACGCGGGCGTGTGGGTGGATGCCGAAGCGGGCATCGCCCTGGGCCATCGCCGGCTTTCGATCCTGGACCTGTCGCCGGAAGGCCACCAGCCGATGATCTCGGCGGACGGCGGGTTGGTCGCGGTTCTGAACGGGGAGATTTACAACTTTCAGGAACTGCGGAAAGAGCTGGAGGCGCTGGGGCACCGTTTCCGGGGCCGCTCGGACACGGAAGTGATGCTGGCGGCTTTTTCCCAATGGGGGGTGGAGCCGTCGCTGCGGCGTTTCAACGGCATGTTCGCACTGGGGTTGTGGAACCGGCGGGAACGCAGCCTGACGCTGGCCCGGGACCGTTTCGGCAAGAAGCCGCTGTACTACGGCTGGGCGGGGAGGTCGTTTGTTTTCGGATCGGAATTGAAGGCGCTGTGCTGTCATCCGGAATTCCAGGCGGAGATGGACCGGGGGGCGCTGGCTCTTTATCTGCGGCACGGCTACATTCCCGCTCCGTATTCGATTTATGAGGGGATTCGCAAGCTGACGGCGGGCAGTTATCTGACGCTGCGGGTGGCGGACGGGGCGGGGGCGGAACCGGGGGCGTTGCGTTACTGGCCGGTTGAGGAAGCCTTCGAGCGGGGCCTGGCGGCGCCGCATGCCGGCAGCGTGGAGGAATTACTGGAAGAGCTGCGGGCCCTGCTGGAGGATGCGGTGCGGATCCGGATGATCGCGGACGTGCCGCTGGGGGCGTTTCTATCGGGGGGCATCGATTCGTCGGTGGTGGTGGCCCTGATGCAGGGGTTGAGCGGCCGGCCGGTGAAGACGTTCGCGATCGGCTTTCGAGAGCAGGCCTTTGACGAGGCAGCCTATGCGAGCGCGGTGGCCCGGCGCCTGGGGACCGAGCACACCGAACTGTATGTCAGCCCCGGGGACGCCATGGCGGTGGTTCCGCTGCTGCCGGCGATGTTCGACGAGCCGTTTGCCGATTCCTCGCAGATCCCGACGTACCTGGTGTCGCGGCTGGCCCGTTCGGAGGTGACGGTGAGCCTCTCGGGCGACGGGGGGGACGAGCTGTTCGGAGGGTATCAGGCGTACCTGGTGAATTCACGCGCCTGGAGCCGCTACGGAAGGATCCCCCGGGCGGCGCGGGTGCTGCTGGGGCGGGCAGTTGCGGGTGTACCGGCGCGGCGGTGGGACGGGATTCTGCGGCGGGCGGGTGTGCAGCGGGAAAACGCCGGGTGGCGTTTTCGACGGCTGGGGCTGGCGCTGGCGCAGCCGACGCCCGCGTTGTTTTACCGGGACCTGATTTCGCAGTGGGAGCGGCCGGCGGAGCTGCTGCCCGGGGTGGCGGAGCCGGCTACGGTGTTCGGAAAGAAGGCGGAAACGTCCCGTCTCTCCCCGGAATTGATGATGGGGGTGGATGCGGCGGTATATTTGCCCGACGACGTGCTGGTGAAGGTGGACCGGGCCAGCATGGCGGTCAGCCTGGAGGCCCGGGCGCCGCTGCTGGATTACCGGGTGGCCGAGTTCGCCTGGCGGGTACCGGTGGATTACAAGATCCGGGAGGGGGAGGGGAAGTGGCTGCTGCGGCAACTGGCTTACCGGCTCGTGCCCCGGCAGCTGCTGGACCGGCCGAAATCCGGGTTTGCCGTTCCGGTAGGCGAGTGGATCCGCGGGCCGCTGCGGCATTGGGCCGAGGACCTGATGGCAGCGACGCGCAGGGAAGGCATTCTGGAGGCCGGGCCGGTGACGGAGCGCTGGGAGGCGCACCGGGAGGGGCGAGCGGACTGGAGCGCGCAGATGTGGAACGTGCTGATGTTGCAGGCCTGGGTGGAAAAAGTCAGGGACCGTTCCTCCGGAACACGAACTGATTGCAGCCCAATCCTACGCGGCCGCACTTCAGCCGGGTGAGGGTGAAGCCGCGGGCGCGGTGGAAGTCGAAGATCTCATCGGGGGTGGCGACTTCATACGGGTATCCGCCTACCCAATCGACAATGTCCCGCCAGTGGCTCATGCCGCGCTCGGGTTCGGGCTGCGTCCAGCGGCGGAAATAGTCACGCAGGCGGCCGCCGAGCAGGGCGCGCAGGAAGTCCTTGCTTTCCTGAGGCAGGTGCACGGCCAAAGCGAAAGCGGGGCGCAGGAAGGCCGGCAGGCGGTTGTATATCCGCTTGATGCGGCGCCAGCGGGCGGACTGGGAGCCGGTGTCGTTGTAGATGGCGATGAACAGCATCCCGCCGGGGGCTACCGCCGATTGAGCGATATCCAAGGCTTTCCACATTTGCCCGGTGTGGTGGAGCACGCCCCAGGAGTAGACGATGTCAAACAATCCGAGAGAGCGGACGAAGTCCGCGTCGAGGGCGGATCCTTCCTGGACGATCCACTCCGGCGAGTCCGGGAAATAGCGGCGGCGGAGCTCGCGAGTGCAGGCCACCGAGTGGGGATCGTAGTCGAAGGAGTGAACGAAGGCGCCCAGGCGGCGGGCGGCCAGGCTGAACAGGCCGCTGCCCGATCCGATATCGAGGAACTTCAGGCCGCGCAGATGGGGGAGTTCGAGGTTGGCCTGGAGAGAGGCTTCGGCGCGGCGGATGCGTTCCTCGTTCAGTACGGCGAGGAAACGGCTCCAGTTTTTGCCGAATTCAAAGCGCTCGCCTTTCTGTACCTCGACGCCGTGGGCGCTCACGTCGGATCAGCGAGCCAGCCGGCGGGCCCAATAGAATTTCTTCCAGGCCGGGGTCCTGGCGGACTGAGTGAGGCGGCGCAGCTCGGAAAGAGCCGGGCCCTCGGAAGTGGGCGCACCGGCGACCGCTTCCTGCAGCACCTGGGAGAGCACGCCCATGTCGGCGCCGAGGTCGCGCTCATCGGACCCTTTGCCTTTGTAGCTGCTCTGATCCGAGAGTGAGTAATTGGCGGCGGCCAGGTCGGCGAAGCCGACGTCCTCGAGGGCGGCGGGGAAGAAGTTATCGGGGGGGTAGCTCTTGGCCATGTTGCCGCCCCCGATAAAGGCGTTGTGGGTGACGATGCTGCCGGGGAAGTAGAAATCGAGCGCGGCGTTGCCGGCGCCCTTTCCGGAACCGCCGATTCCATAGCGGCCGTAGAGGAGCATGTTATTGCGGAAAACCAAGCCGGGGTTGGGGGTGCCTTCGCCCAACAGGACGTGGGCGCCCGAGAAGCCCGTGTTGTGCTCGATGGTCACATTCTGTGAATTGGAGTAGACCTGAAACAGACGGCCGCCGGTAGAGCCATTGAAAGGCCGGATATCTTCGAACAGGTTGTTCCGGATGGTAATGTTATCGACCCGGCCGGCGATGGCGAAACTGCGGAAGGCAACCGGGCCGACGGGTTCGGCGGCGAACCGTGAAGCCACTTCCAGATTGGAATCATCGACAATCTTAGTGATACGGCGGGCCACCTTGTTGATGACCAGATACTGGCCTTCTTGCAGTTCGGAAGTAAAAGACGTTCCCTGTCCCGACACGGCCGTTCCGGAGGCCACCACCTCGCCGGTTCCGGGCTTGGCACAATTGACCCGGACGTTATCCTCGCCCATGGTGACGACTCCGCCGCCCTCGGACTTGCGGACGATATTGTTACTGAAGTTCACATTCTCGACGGCGGACCAGGGATAGTCCCCGGCCTCACAGGTGCGGACCGTGAAGAGGATCGCAGTGCCGTTCTGAGCGCTGACCCAGTTATTCTCGAAAACGTTATAGCGGACGTCGACGTTGCGTGCGTTTTTCAACTCAAAGAGGTTCTTGACGGCGGCCTTGCCGCGCCATTCCAGGGGACGGGTGATGTAGTTGTTGTAGAAGACGATGTCGGTGGGGACCAGGTCCGGAATCCTGGGCGCGGCGCCGCCGAACAGTACGCTCATGCCGGAGGCTTCCAGGTAGTTGTTGAAGATCAGGTAGGGTCCGGGACCGTTCCAGCTGCCGATCGCCTGGGTGTCCTGGGAGTCACTGCGGAAACCGGAGAAATAGGAATTACTGATGGTTGTGGAGCGGGCGTGCAGTTCCAGGCCGCGCTTGCCTCCGCGGTCGGGGTCGCCGTGCACATAGACGCGATCCAGTTCGAAGTCGTGGGCCTGTTCCTCGACGGAAGTGGCCGTGTTGGAGCCCAGTTGTATGAGGGCGTACGTGTAGACTCCCGCCATGGGGCGGAACTCAATGCCTACGAAACGGTAGTGGTGGGCGCCGGGCTCGGTGCGGATGACGGGATTGGCGTTGGGAGCGATCAACATCGGCATCCACTGGGCATGCTCGGGGGAGACGCGGTGGTTTTCGGGGGGGAGGGAATCCAGCGCGCTGGTCTGAATGGTGATGAACTGATCGCCCTCTTTGGCGCGAAGGAGAAAATTGCCGCCGTAATAGGCCCCTGCCTGGAGGACGAGCGTGTCACCAGGCCGGGCCTCGTCCAGGGCCTGTTGGAGATTGGCCTCAGCGGGCACAAATCGGACAGCCGGCTCCTGTTCCTGGGCGCGGCTGACCGGTCTATTCAGCAGCAAGGCCGTTACGATGAGCGCGGAGCAGGCAGCCAGGGAGCCGAGGACAGCCGGGAAAGGGTACAATCGGCGGATTTTCGGGCTCATGATCCCACATTCTATCAGTTCAATCGGAGAGCGGCTGGATGTAAAATTAGGAAGCGTAAATCTTACAGTACTTTGGCATGGCCCGCTCTGTAAGGCATGCCACCCGGTCAACGTAGGCAAACTACAGGATTCCAACACATTGGCGGTGGGGGAGAAGGTTGGATAGTACTATGACTGGACTGTGGAATCGCGGATCGGACCGGCAGCGGTGCATGGAACTGCCCGCTGCCGGGAGCCGCCTCGGGGAAAGGTTTCCGGCGGCATGAAGCAGGTAATTCGCAGGGGCCTTCGGGAAATCATCGTGGATGAGGTGCCGGACCCGGTGGTGAGCCGGCAGCATGTAATTGTCCGGCCGGTATATTCCCTCATCAGCAGCGGCACGGAGAGCGCCAGCATTCACCGGGAGACGGTGATCCAGGCGGTGGCTGAGAACCCTTCTCACTTAGGGAAGGTGTGGCAAGCCTTGAAAGCCAACGGGCCCGCGGCTACTTTCCGGGAAGTGAAAGCGAAGTTCAGCGAATATGCCGTGCTGGGTTATTCGGGAGCCGGGGTTGTGGTGGACAAACATACCTCGGTACACGACCTGGAGATCGGCCAGAGAGTGGCTTACGGCGGAGAAGGAACGGGCCATGGCGAGCACATCCGGGTAGGCAGAAACCTGGCGGCGCGGGTTCCGGATGCAGTTCCTTTCGAGCAGGCCTGTTTCACCACGCTGGGCGCCATTGCCCTGAACGCGGTGAGGACGGCCGAGGTCGGCATCGGCGACCAGGTTGCGGTGCTGGGACTGGGGCTGGTGGGGCAGTTGATCGCGCAACTGGTGCGCTGCCAGGGAGGCCGGGTGATCGGGATTGATCTTTCACCGGGGCGGGTGGAGCTGGCGCGCCGTCTTGGAGCCGTGCACGGGGCGCCGGCCGGGGAGGGGTGTGCCGCCGAGACGGTCCGGTCAGTGACCAGCGGGCGGGGCGCGGATTGCGTGATCGTGGCGGCTTCCTCCAAGTCCGACGCTCCGGCGCGGCAGGCCCTGGCGTTATGCCGCGATCGAGGCCGGATCGTGGTGGTGGGCGCGGTGGAACTGAATTTTCCCTGGAGTGAGATGTACGCCAAGGAAATCCGGCTCCTGATGGCGAGGGCTTACGGTCCGGGAAGTTACGACGAGAGCTACGAGCGGGAGGGGCGGGATTACCCCCTGGCTTACGTGCGCTGGACCGAAAACCGCAATATGGAGGAGTTCCTGCAGCTTGTGGCCGACGGCCGGGTGCGGGTTGGGGAGCTGATTACGCACGAATTCCCGCTGGAAGAGGCGCCCAGGGCCTACGAGACGATACTGGACCCATCCGCAGCCAGCCTGGCGGTAGTGCTGCGCTATCCGGAACCGGAGGCCGGAGAGAGCCGGGCTTATGCCCCGAAAACGCGGGTGGAGATTTCAACGCCGGCTTCTTCCGGCGGGCGGCTGCGGGTGGGCGCGATCGGCGCCGGCAACCTGGCCCGCTGGGTCCATCTGCCCAATCTTCAGAGCATCGAGGGGTGCGAGATCCGGGCGATCTGCTCACAGAACGGGGCGCGGGCCAAGAGCTATGGCACACGGTTCCGGGCGGCGTATTGCTGCTCGGACTACGGGGAGATGCTGGAGGATTCGGAGATCGACGTCATCCTGATCGCCAGCCGCAACCCGCAGCATGCCCCGCAGGCGCTGGCGGCGCTGGCGGCCGGCAAGCACGTTTTCGTGGAGAAGCCGATGGCGCTCACGGAGACGGAGTGCCGGGACCTGTCGGAAGCCGCGGCGCGGAGCGGGAAACTGCTCAGCGTGGGTTTCAACCGCCGGTATGCGCCCATCTACCTGCGCCTGAAAGAAGCGCTGCAACGGCGGGCCGGACCGGCGGTATTGAACGTGCGGGTCAGCTCGCCCGGGATTTCCGGAGATTACTGGATGGCCGATCCGGAGACGGGAGGCGCCATCCTGGGGGAAGCCTGCCACTTCGTGGACCTGATGTACTGGCTGCTCGACTCGGAACCCGTTTCCGTGGCAGCCTATTCTTTACCCGCCGGGCAGAAAGACCCGGCCGGTTTGAACAATCTGTGTTCGAGTTTTCATTTTGCGGACGGGTCCGTGGCCAACTTTACGTACACTACCAACGGCAACCGGAAGTTCACGAGCGAGCGGGTAGAGGTTTTCGCACCCGGCGTCAGCGCGACGGCCGAGGATTTCAAGCGGTTCCAGCTACACGGTTCGGCGGTCCGGTTTTCCCCGGCGCGCTGGTTTCCCGAGAAAGGGCACCGGCAACAGCTGGAGAGGTTTTTCCAGAACCTGCGGAAGGGCGGGCAGGCGGAGGTGACGGTGCTGGACGGGGCGCGCGCGACGGTGTGCTGTCTCCGCATGCTGCAGTCGGCGCAGGCGCAGGCTGCGATCTCCATCGACTGGCAAAGCGTAGTGGCCTGAGATGCGATTAGTTCTGCTCGGCCCCTACCCGCCGCCCCACGGGGGCGTGCAGACCAACCTGGTGGCGATCCGGCGCTATATGCGCGATTCCGGCTTCTCCTGCGCGGTGATCAATCTCACGCGTCACCGGCGGGAGGAAGCCGATGAAGTTTATTATCCGCACAGCGCCGCCCAGGTGATTGGGCACCTGTTTCGGAACCGCTACGACATCATTCATCTTCACATCGGCGGGAACCTGTCGTTCCGGCTGCTGGCGCTGTGTTTCTTTTGCAGCCTGATCCCGGGGTCGCGGACCGTGCTGACGTTCCATTCCGGCGGCTATCCGTCCTCGCCGGAGGGTCGCAGCGCGCGGGCCCGGTCGCTGCGCGGGTGGGTGCTGCGCCGGCTGGACCGGGTGATCGCCGTCAACCCCGCGATCGTGGAATTGTTTCTGCGGTTCGGGCTTCCGCCGCATCGTGTGCGGCTGATTCCGCCCTATCAGCGGGAGACCGCCGCGGAGAAGCTGCCGGAGCCGCTGGCCGGGTTCTACGCCTCGCACCGGCCCGTGCTTTTGACGGTGGGGCTTTTCGAACCGGAATACGATCTGCCTCTGCAGATCCGGGTTTTCGAGGATGTCCGCCGGTGCCTTCCGGACGCCGGACTGGCGATCATCGGCTCCGGGACGGAAGAACGAAGAGTACGGGAGTGCGCCGCGCGGACATCCTGCGCGGAACATATTCTGCTGTGCGGCGACGTGCCGCACGGGGCGACCCTGTCGGCCATCGCCCGGGCGGATCTTCTGCTTCGCACCACCCGCTATGACGGCGATTCGATCGCGGTACGCGAGGCCCTGCAACTGGGGACTCCGGTGATTGCGACGGACAACGGCATGCGGCCGGAAGGCGTTCACCTGATCCCGACAGGCGATGGAGGCGCCTTGCACCGCGCCATCGTGGAACTGGCGGGCGAGAAAGTCGGGCGCGCGGGGGAGCGGGCCGCGCCGGCGGAAACGGCCGACAACCGGAACCTGGAGGCCGTACTGGAGCTGTATCGGGAAGTGCTGGGGTGAAAGCCGCTTCGGGTGCGAGACAGCGGGGCGGGCCGACCGGGAGATGAAGTCAGATCCAGCCGCGGCTCCAGTAATAAATGATTTTGGCGGTTTCCGAGAGTAAGTTGAGAAAGACCGGCCAACGTTCCGTGAAAGCCTGGAACTGCTTACCGGCATCCGGGATGGGCCGGGGCCGCACGGGCAGGCCCTGGTTGCGGAAAACACGGCAGGCGCGAAACATGTGGTAGTCGCTGGTGAGAAGCACCAGGGAGGGGCGGGGCTCGGCGGGCCAGCGGCGGCGGACGGCCTGTGCGTTTTCGAGCGTGCTGGTGGAAAGGGTTTCGGTTTCGATGAGGCCGGCGGGCACTCCCGAGCAGACCATGAAGCGCTTCATGAGTTCGGCCGTGGCAAAGCCTTCGGCGCTCGCGCCGGTGATGTATATGCGGCGGGCGTCGCCGCGTTTCCAGGCCATAGCCGCATAGAGGGCGCGCCAGTATGAAGTCCGGCCGATGAGATCGGCGCCCGTGGCATCGCCCGCCAGAACGAT
>JADZAF010000263.1 GCA_020852755.1 Bryobacterales bacterium | reverse complement strand
GGCGCCATCCATGCCCTGGAAAAAGTGGCCGACCAGCTGGGCGATAAGATCGTGCTGGGCGCCGGCACCGTCCTGGATGCCGAAACCGCCCGCGCCTGCATGCTCGCCGGCGCCGAGTTCTTCGTCACCCCCGCCCTCAAGCTCGAAACCATCCAGATGGCCAAGCGCTACTCCAAAGTCATCTGCCCCGGCGCCCTCACCCCCACCGAGGTCCTGGCCGCCTGGGACGCCGGCGCCGACGTCGTCAAGATCTTCCCCTGCGCCAACGTGGGCGGCGCCAAGTACATCAAGGCCCTCAAGGGCCCCTTCCCCCACATTGAAATGATCCCCACCGGCGGCGTCAACCTCGACACCGCGGCCGACTTCCTGAAGGCCGGCGCCTGCGCCGTCGCCGTGGGCGGCGAGCTGGTCGACGGCAAGAGCATCAAGGAAGGGCGCTACGACGTCATCCAGGACCGCGCCCGCCAGTACCTCGAAGTGGTCGCCAGGGCCCGCGCCGAAATCAAGGCCGCGGCTGCCGGCGCCAAATGATTGTCCGCACGGGCCCGCCCGCGGCGCGGCCCGGCGAAACTGCTACACTGAAGGGTCGCTTATGGCTATCAGCAAGGATCTGCTTGACATTCTTGTCTGCCCGCTCTGCAAGGCGACGGTCGAGCTGAAGGAAGATGGCTCCGGGCTGAAGTGCGTCGAGTGTCATCGCGTCTACCCGATCCGCGACGACATCCCGGTCATGCTCATCGACGAAGCGAAAATCGAGGAGTAAGTGGCGCTCCCGGGCAGCGGCCGCATCTCTGGCGTGCTCCAGCAGGTACCGGGCGGCGAACGCGTGGCCGTCATCCGCCTGCGCTCGCTGGGCGATTGCGTCCTGACCACGCCCGCCCTCGAAATCCTGCGCGGCTTCCGCCCCGACCTCCGCGTGGCCGTGGTCGCCGAGGAGGCCTTCCACCCCGTCTTCCTGCGCAATCCCGGCGTGGATGCCCTGCTGCCCCCCCGCGCCGGACGGCTGCGCGCCTGGCGCCCCCGCCTCTGCATCAACCTGCACGGCGGCTCCCGCAGCGCCCTGCTGACCCTGTTCTCCGAAGCCCCGCTGCGCGCCGGGTTCGCCCACTTCCGCTTCTCCCGGATCTATAACGTCCGCATCCCCCGGGCCCAGGAAATCCTGGGCGAGGAGCGCCCCGTCCACACCGCCGAGCACCTCGCCTCGGCCATGTTCTACCTGGGCGTCCCCCGCACGGAGATCCCCCGCGCCCGCCTCCTCGCCGAGCCCCTGGCCGCCGACCGCGGCCCCGTCGCCGTCCTGCACCCGCTGGCCTCCCACCCCTCCAAGACCTGGCCCGCCTCCCGCTTCCGCGCCGTGGCCGGGCACCTGCGCGCCTCCGGAGTCGAGCCCGTGTTTATCGCCGGACGCGGCGAGGACCTCAACGCCTTCGCCGGCTTCCGCACCGTCTCCGGAGCCCCCCTCTCCCACGTCATGCGGATGCTGGCCGGAGCCGTCCTCTTCATCGGCAACGACTCGGGACCCGCCCACATGGCCGCCGCCCTCAACATCCCCGCCGTGGTTCTGTTCGGCGCCTCCAACCCCTCCATCTGGCAGCCCTGGAAAGCCTCGGCCGAGGTGCTGGTCGCCCCGGACCACATCGACGGCATCACCACCGAACAGGTTCTCGACGCCGTGGCCCGCCTGCGGGTGTGCGCATGAAAGACTGGCTCCGTCTGCTCCGCTTCGCCCGCCCCTACTGGTACCTCCTGCTGGCCTCCGTGCTCCTGATGGCCTGCGTCGGCATGGCCCACGCCTCCATCGCCCTGCTCATACGGCCCATCATCGACCGCGTCCTGGCCCCCGCCTCTCCCGAAGCCCCCGTCCTGCTCTTCACCCTCCCCGTCTTGGAGTACCCGGTCTACCTCGACCGCCTCGTCCCTTCCTCTATACATAACGTCTGGACCATGGTGGCCTTCGGCATCCTGGCCGTGTTCTTCGTCAAGGGCCTCTGCGACTACCTGGGCAATTACCTGGTCAACTACGTCGGCTTCTCCGCCGTCACCGATCTGCGCAACACCGTCTTCGATAAGATCCTCCAGCAGGGCTCCGCGTTCTTCGAGGCCCATTCCACCGGGCGGCTCATGTCCTCGGTGATGAACGATCTGGAGAAGATCCAGGTGGCCCTCTCCCACATCCTGGCCGACCTCCTGCGCCAGAGCTTCGTGGCCGTCGGGCTGATCTTCGTGGTCATGGATAAGGACTGGAAGCTCGGGGTGGTCAGCCTCACCGTGCTGCCCTTCGTTCTCGTTCCCACGGTGCGCATCGGCCGCCGCATCCGCCGCACCACCCGCCGCGCCCAGGACCACGCCGCCGACCTGAACCAGATCCTCCAGGAGACCCTCAGCGGCCACCAGGTGGTCAAGGCCTTCGGCGCCGAGCCGTTCGAGTCCCGCCGCTTCCGCGCCGCCTCCCACCGCCTGCTCAAGAGCAACCTGCGCTACGTTCTCCAGCAGGCCATGGCTTCGCCCCTCATCGAGTGGTTCGCCGCCCTCACCATCGTGGGCCTCCTGACCTACGCCCGCATCCAGATCAAGTCCGGCAACCTGACCTCCGGCCAGTTCATGAGCTTCGTGGTCGCCCTGCTCATGCTCTATGAGCCGGTCAAGCGCCTCACCGGGATCCACAACATCTTCCAGCAGGCCCTGGGCGCTTCGCAGCGCGTCTTCGAGTATCTCGGCCGTGTCGAGGAGGTCCGCGACCTGCCCGCCGCCCGCGCCCTGGCCGGGTTCACCAACGGAATCGTCTTCGATAATGTGTGGTTCCAATACCCCAACTCGCCCCACAGCTTTCAGCTCCAGTCCGTTTGCCTCGAGGTGAAGGCCGGGGAAGTGGTGGCCCTGGTGGGCCCCAGCGGAGCGGGGAAATCCACCCTGGTGGGCCTGCTGCCGCGCTTCTACGATCCCGCCTCCGGCGCGGTGCGCATCGACGGCTGCGATATACGCGAGTTCACCCTCTCCTCCCTGCGCCGCAAGATCGGCCTGGTGGCCCAGGACACCTTTCTCTTTAACGACACCGTCGCCGCCAACATCGCCTACGGCCGCCCGGACGTGGATCCCGAGGCCATACGCGAGGCCGCCCGCAACGCCCTGGCCGACGAGTTCATCCGCCAGCTGCCCCAGGGCTACCAGACCGTCATCGGCGAGCGCGGCGTCAAGCTGAGCGGCGGCCAGCGCCAGCGCCTGGCCATCGCCCGCGCCCTGCTCAAGAACGCCCCCATCCTTATCCTCGACGAGGCTACCTCGCACCTCGATACCGAGTCCGAGATGCTTGTCCAGCAGGCCCTCGCCAACCTCATGGCCCAGCGCACCGTCATCGTCATCGCCCACCGCCTCTCCACCATTCGCCGCGCCGACAAGATCGCCGTCATGGAGAGGGGCCGCATCGTGGAAACCGGCACCCACGACGGCCTGGTGAACGGCGGCGGCATCTACCAGCGCCTGCACGACCTGCAGTTCGCCGTGGCGGGGACCCCCGACCTATGACCGTCCGCAGCATGACCGGCTACGCCCGGGTACGCAAGCCGACCTCCGATGGCGAGGTCGTCGTCACCATCAAGAGCGTCAACCACCGCGGCCTCGACCTCCACTTCCACCTCGCCCCGGAGCTGGACCCCTTCGAGCCCGCCCTGCGCAGCCTGGTGAAGGAGCGCGTCAAGCGGGGCCATCTTCAGATCCAGGTCTCCTTCCTGCGCGCCGGAGGCTGCATCCGGGCCGCCCTGAACCGCCCGCTGCTGGAGGCTTATCTCCACGCCTTCGAGCAGGCCCGCGCCGAGTTCAACCTCGACAGCCGCCCCGATCTGAACGCCGCCCTGCGCGTCCCCGACATGTTCCGGGCCGAGACCGTGGACCTGGATGCCGACTTCGAGCAGATGCTCTGCCAGGTGATGGACGAGGCCTTGGAGACCCTCAACGCCTTTCGCGCCCGCGAGGGCCGGGAGATCGCGGCCGAACTGAAAACGCGCTCCGCCGCCGTCCGCCGCCAGGCCGCCGAGATGGAGCAGATCCGCGGCCAGGCCACCGCCGCCTTCCAGCGCCGCCTGAAGCAGCGGCTGGGCGAACTGCTGCGGGGGGCCGGCGCCGATCCTCAGCGCCTCGCCCAGGAGGCCGCCCTGCTGGCCGAGCGCAGCGATATCAGCGAGGAGCTGGCCCGCCTGAAAACCCACGCCGCCGAACTCGAGGAGTTGCTCAAGGCCGGCGGCGAGGTCGGCAAGAAACTCGACTTCCTGCTGCAGGAAATGAACCGCGAGAGCAACACCGTGCTTTCCAAAACCAGCGGCCTGGCCGAGATCGGGCTGAAAATCACCGAGCTGGCCCTGGCCGCCAAGGCGGAGATCGATAAGATCCGCGAGCAGGCCCTCAACCTGGAATGATTGTCTTCATCATCTCGGCTCCCTCGGGCTCGGGTAAGTCCACCCTGGTGGCCCGCCTCCTGGACGAAGTTCCTTCCCTCCGGTTCTCCATCTCCTTCACCACCCGCGCGCCCCGCGGCCAGGAGTGCCCGGGCGAAACGTATCAATACGTTACGCGCCAGGAATTCCTCTCCGCCGTGGAGCGCGGCGAGTTCCTCGAGTGGGCCGAGGTCTTCGGCAACTTCTACGGCACCCATCGCAGCGAGCTGGATCGCGCCCGCCAGTCCGGCTGCGACCTGGTACTCGACATCGATGTCCAAGGTGCGGCACAATTGAAGAGTCGGATTCCGGAAGCCGTTTCGATTTTCATTCTGGCCCCTTCGCGTCAAATCCTCGAACAGCGCCTGCGCGCCCGGTCCGAGGACGCCGAGGAGGTCATCGCCCGTCGGTTGCATGACGCCGCCCGCGAAATCCGGAATTACAGCGCCTACGATTACGTGATCGTCAATAATGATCTGGACAAGTCCGCCGAAACCCTGGCCGCCATTGTCCGGGCCGAACGCGTGCGGCGCGCCAGGATGGAGGAGCAGGTCCGCCCTATCCTGGAAACCTTCACCGAGGAGTTTTGATGTCTGAAATCGTTCCCCGCAACAACGCCTTCTGCACCATCCCGGACGACCCGGAGCAGAGCACCTATCGCTTCATCATCGTGGCCGCCAAGCGCGCCCGGCAGTTGCAGGCCGGCGCCCGCCCCGTGTTGCCCACGTCTCTGAAGAAGCCCACCGTGATCGCCATGGAGGAGGTGCGGCGCGGTCTGGTGAAGTACAATCTGCCCGGCGAGGAACCCGAAGCCGAGGTCGCCGAGCCGGAACCTGAGACGTACTGAGATGAGCGGCCCCGGCGGCACGGTCCTTCTGGGAATCGGAGGCGGGATTGCCGCGTACAAGGCCGCTGAGCTGGCCCGCGCCCTCGTGCAGCGAGACTTGGCCGTCCAGGTGGTCATGACCGCCGCGGCCCAGGAATTTGTCCGCCCGCTCACCTTTGCCTCCCTTACCGGCCGCCGGGTGATTACGGACATGTTTTCTTCGGCCAGCCCCGAGGCCACCCTTTCCAGCGCCGTCGAGCACATCGGTGTGGGCCAGGAGGCCGGGGTGCTGGTGGTGGCGCCGGCCACCGCCGACCTGATGGCCAAGTTCGCCCACGGCCTGGCCACCGATTTCCTCACCACCCTCTACCTGGCGTTCACCGGACGGGTAGTCCTGGCCCCCGCCATGAACACCAACATGTGGCGCCACCCCGCCACCGCGGCCAACCTGGAAACGCTGCGCGCCCGCGGGCATCGCATCGTCGATCCCGAGGACGGCTTTCTGGCCTGCGGGATGATCGGCCCCGGCCGCCTGGCGGACCCCGAGACCATCGCCGAGGCCGTCTGGCAGGAGTTGCACCCGCGCCGCGACCTGGAAGGCGAAACCGTGCTCATCACCGCCGGTCCCACCCAGGAGCCGCTCGATCCGGTGCGCTTCATCTCCAACCGTTCCAGCGGCCGCATGGGCTACGCCCTGGCCGAAGCCGCTGCCGAACGCGGCGCCCGGGTGATCCTGGTCTCCGGTCCCGTGAACCTGGCCGAGCCGGCCGGCGTCCGCGTGGTGCGCGTGCGCACCGCCTCCGAGATGCGCGAGGCCGTGCTGGCGAACCTCGAGCCCGCCACCATCATCATCAAGGCCGCCGCCGTGGCCGACTTTCACCTCGCCAGCGTCCCGGAGCAGAAGATCAAGAAGACCGCCGCCCGGCTCTCCCTGGCCCTGGACCCGACTCCGGATATTCTCGCCGAGGTCGGCCGCGCCAAGGGCGGCCGCCTGCTCATCGGCTTCGCCGCCGAAACCGAAAACCTCCGCCAGGAAGCCCGCCGCAAGCTCCAGACCAAGAACTGCGATATGGTCGCGGGCAACCTGGTCGGCCGCGAGGGCACCGGCTTCGATGCCGAGGAGAACGAAGTGATCCTGGCCCTGCGCACCGGCGAGGTTCTTGAACTCGGCCGCGCGCCCAAGCGCGTGGTGGCCGGCCGCATTTTCGACGAGGCGCTCAAGCTGCGCCTTGCCCTGCATGCCCTCGATGAACGCTGACGAAGTCCGCCGCCGGCTCGAGTTCTACCGGGACCTCGGCGTCAAACAGATCTACCGCCGCGCGCCCCGGCCCGCACCCGCCGCTGAAGCGGACCCGGCCGCTCCGGCTTCCGGAGACTCGCTCGCCGCCATCCGCCTGGATATCGGCGACTGCCGGCGCTGCCGCCTGCACGAGGGACGCTCGAAGATCGTGTTCGGCTCCGGCAACGAGCAGGCCCGCCTGGTCTTCGTCGGCGAGGGCCCCGGAGCCGACGAAGACGCCCAGGGCGTGCCTTTCGTGGGCCGCGCCGGGCAGTTGCTCACCCAGATGATCGAGGGCACCGCGCGCAAGGAAGGCATCCCGCTTACCCGCGCGGACGTCTACATCTGCAACGTGGTCAAGTGCCGGCCCCCGGGCAACCGCACCCCGGAGCCCGACGAGGCCGAGATCTGCGGGCAGTTCCTCTCCCGGCAGCTCGAAGTCATCCGCCCGGCCGCCATCTGCGCGCTGGGCTCCACCGCCGCCAAGTACCTGTTGAACACACGCGAGGGCGTCACCAGGCTGCGCGGAGGCTGGCACCAGTGGCGCGGTATCCCCGTCATGGTCACCTACCACCCGTCCTATCTGCTGCGCCCGTACAACCAGAACGCCAAGCGCGAAGCCTGGGAGGACCTCAAGAAGGTCCTGCACTTCGTCTTCGACTGAAGCTTGACTCGCGCCTCCTGCCTGGCTGATAACAGGGCAATGAGACGCCGCGACGCCCTGCGGGTTGTTTCCTCCGCTTTCCTCGGCCTGGCCGCCCGGGCCCAGGTGCGAAAGAAGAAGCTGCTCTACTTCACGCTGAGCTCCGGGTTCGAGCACTCGGTGGTCAAGCGGGTGGGCGGCAAGCCGAGCCATTCCGAGCGCTGCCTGATGGAGATGGGCAGGCGGGCGGGCTTCGAGGTGGAGTCGACCAAGGACGGCCGGGTGTTCGACCGCGGCCTGGATGCCTACGACGCGGTCGTCTTCTACACCTCCGGCGACCTGACGCAGGCCGGCAAGGACGGTGGCGTGCCCATGACCCCGGCCGGCAAGCAGCGGCTGCTCGACGCGGTCTCGGGCGGCAAGGCTTTCGTCGGATTCCACGCCGCCTCGGATACCTTCCACTCGGCCGGACCGCGCGACCGGGCGCAGGCGCAGGTCGACCCGTACATCGCCATGCTGGGCGGCGAGTTCGTTACTCACGGGGAGCAGCAGGAGGCGTCCATCGTGCTGACCTCGCGCTTCCCCGGCGCCGGCAGCCTGGGCTGCGCGGAAGCCCTCGCCTTCACCGAAGAGTGGTACACGCACAAGAACTTCGCTCCGGACCTGCACGTGATCCTGGTGCAGGAAACGCAGATGATGAAGGGCGACTGCTACCGCCGCCCCGACTTCCCCATCACCTGGGCCCGCAGGCACGGGCTCGGGCGCGTCTTCTACACCTCGCTGGGACACCGCGAGGATGTCTGGACCAATCCCTTCTTCCAGGCCATCGCGCTGGGAGGAATCGCCTGGGCGCTGGGCGAAGCGGAGTACGACATCAAGCCCAACTTGAAGGAAGCGACTCCGTTCGCCGGCCGGCTGGCTCTCTGAGGATCAACCGATGAACTCCCTCTCTTCGCGACGCACTTTCATCCGCAGCGGCGCCGCCGCTCTGGCGGCCGGCAGCCTGCGGGCGCAGCCCGACCCGAGCAGGACCCGCAGCTACAACCCCGACATGGAGTACCGCCGCCTGGGGCGCACCGGCCTCATGATCTCGGCGGTGAGCATCGGCGGCCATTGGAAGCGGATCCCCTTCAAACCCGGCAGCGAGGACTTCAAGAGGAACCGCCGCGAGGTGATGCGGGCCTGCCTGGAGCACGGCATCAACTACGTGGATGCCTGCTCGGCGGGCGAAGTGGCGGCCTATGCGGAGGCGCTCAAGGGCCGGCGCAAGGAGATCTACTTCGGCTTCGACTGGACCATGGGCCGCGACCCGGCCATCGCGGGCTCGGTCGAGCGTTTGAAGCAGGGGCTCGACGACGGGCTGATGAAAGCGGGCCTCGACCACGTTGACCTGTGGCGCATCACCCTGCGGGAACAGTGCAGCCGCCACACGGAACGGGAGATCGAGACCATCATGGAAGCCCTGGAGTGGGGCAAGAAGAGCGGCAAGGCGCGCTTTACGGGGATCTCGGGACACCACCGTCCCTGGATCGCGCAGGCTGCGGCCCGCTACCCGCAGCTCGAAGTGGTGGTGACGCCCTACGCGGCGGGAAGCAAGGAGAAGCCCGCGGGCAGCATGTTCACCGCTTTGCGCCGGCACGACGTCGGATTCATCGGCATCAAGCCGTTCGCCAGCGGCACGCTGTTCGCATCGCGCGGAGAGCCCGACTCTCCCACCCGCAAGGAAGACGACGAGCGGGCGCGCATGGCCCTGCGCTACGCCCTGTGCTGCGACGTGCTCAGCGCCTCCATTCCGGGGCTGATCACGGTGGACCAGGTGAAAAACGCGGCAGCGGCCGTCAGAGAGCGGCGCCGGTTCGATCGGGCCGAAGCGGCGCGCTTCCACAGGGAGACCGCCGCCATGTGGCGCAATCTGCCCGCCGGTTACAGCTGGCTGCGGGACTGGGAGTGGGTATGAGGCGATCCGGCCTGCTCCTGCTGCTGGCCGTTTCCGCCTGGCGCCTGGAAGCCGCGGGGATGCTCCGCGCCGGAGCGGGAACCGCGCTCATCACGCCCGAGAGGCTTCCCATCACCCTCAGCGGGGGCTTCCTGGCGGCCAAGGGCGAACGGCTGGACGGGCAGTTATACGCACGCTGTATCGCCCTGGAAGACGGGCGCGAGCGCCTGGCCCTCTGCGTGGCCGATTCGCTCATGATGCCGCGCGAAATGCTGGACCGGGTGAAGCATGCCGTTTCGGCCCGCACCGGGCTGGCCGCGGACCACATCCTGATCTCGGCCAACCACACCCACTCCGCTCCGCCGGTAATGGGCGCGCTGGGCACCGATGCGGACGAGGAGTACGCGCGCTTCGTCGAATCGCGGCTGGCGGCGGCCATCGAGAAGGCGGTCGCGGGCTTGCAGCCCGCGCGTCTTGGATGGACCGTGGTCGACGTCCCGGACCGCACGCATTGCCGCCGCTGGATCCTGCGGCCGGACCGCATGCGCAAGGACCCCTTCGGCCGGCTCACGGTGCGGGCCCATATGCACCCCGGGTATCAGAATCCGGATTTCGTCGGTCCGGCCGGACCGGTGGACCCGCAGTTGAGCATTCTCTCCGTGCAGACCGCGGACGGGCGGCCGCTGGCCCTGCTGGCCAACTACTCGATGCATTACGTGGGAGTGGGCGGAGGAACGGTCTCGCCCGATTACTACGGCCCGTTCCGGGAGGAGATCGAGTCTCTGACCGGGGCGCCGCTGGTGGCCATGATGTCGCAGGGCACCAGCGGCGATCAGCACTGGATGGACTACAGCAAGCCCAGGCAAACCGCCGACGCCCGGACCTACGGACGCGAGATGGCCCGCATCGCGTTTCGCGCCTGCGGGAAGATCGAGTACCGGCGATCGGAGCCGCTTGGCATGGTCGAGACTACCCTGCGTCTGGGCCGGCGGGTTCCGGACGCGGAGCGGCTCGCCTGGGCCCGCCGCATCGTAGCGGCGATGGGCGAGCGCTCGCCGCGCAACCAGGAGGAGGTCTATGCGCGCGAACAGGTGCTCCTGGACCGGGAGCCTATCCGGGAACTCAAGATTCAGGCGCTGCGCGTCGGCGACCTGGGGATCGCGGCCATCCCCTGCGAGGTATTCGCCATCACCGGCTTGAAGATCAAGGCCCAGAGCCCCCTGCGGCACACCTTCAACATCGAACTGGCTAACGGCGCGGAGGGGTACATCCCGCCGCCGGAGCAGCATCACCTGGGCGGTTACACGACCTGGCCGGCCCGGACGGCTGCACTGGAGACCGAGGCGGAGCCGAGGATCGTGGAAGCGGCGCTGTCGCTGCTGGAGAAGGCCGCGGGCCGGCCGCGCCGGCCGGAAGCCGCGCCGGCCAACGGCTACTCGCGGGCCGTGCTGGCATCCAGGCCCCTGGCCTACTGGCGCGGGGACGAGATGTCGGGACCGGCCGCGCGGGATTCCTCCGGCCGCGGCCGTCACGCCGCGTATGCGCCGGGCATCGCGCTGTTCCTGGAGGGCGCTCCGCTGGACGGTCCCAACCGGGCGCCGCAGTATGCCGGCGGCCACCTGAAGGCTGACCTCGATCTGAAGAACCGCTACACGGTCGAGTTCTGGCTGTTGAGCGCGCTGGCGGGCGGCGGCCTGGTCGAGAGCGGCCGGGACAAGCTGTTGATGGACGCCGGAGGACGGCTGAGCATGGCGCAGCCGGGTGGGGCGGCGGCGGGCTCGACGGCCATAGAGCCGGGAACCTGGGCCCACCTGGCGCTGGTGAGGGACGGGCAGCGGATCAGCGTCTACCTGAACGGGCGTGCGGAGTTGTCCGGCAACACGGAGCTTGGGAACGGCCCGGGCGGCCTGCGGATCGGCGCCGGATTTGAGGGCCGCATCGACGAGGTCGCGGTTTTCGATCGGCCGCTTCCCGCCGGCACGATCCTCAAGCATTACGGCGCAGCGGCCCGCCGGTAGCGCTGGTTGTTACAATTCGGGTAGTGCTGGACCGGATTGTCGAAACCATTACCCGGTACGCCATGTTCCAGCCGGGGCAGCGGGTGGGCGTGGCGGTTTCGGGGGGCGCCGATTCGGTCTGCCTTCTGCACGTTCTGCTCGACCTGGCGCCGCGCTGGAGCCTCCGGCTGTCGGTTCTCCACCTGGACCATCAGCTGCGGGGCGAGGAGTCCCGGGAGGATGCCCGCTTCGTGGCGGAGATGGCGCGGCAATTCGGCCTCCAGTGTCATAGCGGGCAGGCCCGCCTTACCTCGTGCGAGGGCAACCTGGAGCAGGCCGCACGGGACGCCCGTCAGGCTTTTTTCCTGCAGTTCCTGGAGTCCGGTGCAGTGGATCGAGTCGCCCTGGGGCATACCCGCTCGGACCAGGCCGAGACGGTGCTGTTCCGCTTCCTGCGCGGCTCGGGTACGGCCGGCCTGGCGGGGATCCACCCGGTCAGCCCGCGGGGGTTTGTCCGGCCGCTGCTGGCGGTGACAAGGGACCAGGTGGAGGACTACCTGAGGAAGCGCGGCGTTCCATGGCGGGATGACGCGACCAACGCCAGCCTGGAGTTCGCTCGCAACCGCATTCGCCATGATCTGCTGCCCGGACTGGTCCGAGACTGGAACCCGGCCGTGGTCGCCACGCTCGCCCAGACCGCCGATTGGGCGTTCGAGGAGGAGCGGTACTGGGAGGCGGAGGTAGCCCGCCTGGCGGGCCTGTATTTCACCGTCCGGCCTCCGGCGGTGCAGTTCCGGGCGGACCATCTCCGGTCGCTCCCCGCGGCGGTGGCACGGCGCCTGATCCGGAAGGCTATCCAATTGACCAAGGGGGACATGCGGGGCGTCGACTTCTGCCACGTGGATGCCGTGGCAGCGCTGGCGGGCCCGGCCGACGGCAGCGGGCGGCTGCAGATTCCAGGCGTGGACGTGTTCCGGTCATTCGACTGGATCCGCATGGCGCCTCTGCGTCAAGGGCCTCCGGGCGGACGCTTGCTGAGCGTTCCCGTTGAGGCGCCGGGCTCGGCGCGGCTGCCGGGGGCCGGCTCCACTCTGGAATTCGAAGTCCTGAGAAGAGATTCCGGCTATACTGGAAGTATGAGGCATTTGGACTGGGAGCGGCTTCCCGTCCCGCTAGAGTTGCGGAACTGGAGGCCCGGCGACCAGTACCGGCCGCTTGGAAGTGCCCACGAGGTTAAGATCAAGACGCTGTTCCAGGAGGCCCGGATTCCTCTCTGGGAGAGACGTGACTGGCCCGTAGTCGCAGGCGGGGACTCCATCATCTGGTCGCGGCGGTTTGGACCGTCTTCCGAATATGCCGCAAGCGAGGCTACGCGAGTCTTTCTGGTCATCCGGGAAATTGACAATATTGAGTCCTGAATGCCGACTCTCACGTCCAAATTATTGAACTACCTCGCTGGCACGGAGGTTTCGTGAATTCTAACGTAAAAACGGCAATTTTCTGGGTTGTCCTCATCTGCGTGGCGGTGTTGCTTTGGCAGGTGGTCAGGAATGCCAAGACCCGCCCCGAGCAGCCCCTTTCCTTCACCGAATTCATCACCGCGGTGGAAGCGGGCAAAGTCAAGAAAGTCAGCATCGCCGGCACCGAGGTCCGGGGAGCTTTCCGTGACGACAGCGCCGGGCTGCGGACGCTGATCCCGTCGAACTATCCGGACATCTACAAGTTACTGCAGGAAAAGGGCGTGGAAATAGAGATCAAGGAGGCCAACTCGGGCAACTGGATCTCGATCCTGGTGAACGCGTCGCCGTTCATCCTGCTGCTGGCTTTCTGGGTCTTCATGATGCGCCAGATGCAGAGCGGCGGAAACAAGGCCTTGAGCTTCGGAAAGAGCCGGGCGCGCCTGCATTCCTCACAGCAGAAGAAAGTGACTTTCAAGGATGTAGCCGGGGTAGAGGAGGCCAAGGAGGAACTTCAGGAGATCATCGAATTCCTGCGGGAGCCTCAGAAATTCCAGAAGCTGGGCGGCCGGATTCCAAAGGGCGTGCTGCTGATCGGGCCTCCGGGCACGGGCAAGACGCTCCTGGCCCGGGCGATCGCGGGAGAAGCCAGCGTGCCTTTCTTCTCAATCTCCGGCTCGGACTTTGTCGAGATGTTCGTGGGCGTGGGCGCCAGTCGGGTCCGCGACCTGTTCGAGCAGGGCAAGAAGAACGCACCGTGCATCATCTTCATCGATGAAATCGACGCGGTGGGACGCCACCGGGGCGCGGGTCTGGGCGGCGGACACGACGAGCGCGAGCAGACCCTGAACCAGTTGCTGGTGGAGATGGACGGCTTCGAGTCCAACGAAGGCGTAATCCTGGTGGCCGCCACCAACCGGCCGGACGTGCTGGATCCCGCGCTGCTGCGGCCCGGGCGCTTCGACCGCCGGGTAGTGGTGGGGCGGCCGGACGTGCAGGGGCGCGAGGCCATCCTGCGGGTCCACACCAAGAAGATCCCGCTGGCCGACGACGTGGACCTGAGCGTGGTGGCCAGAGGCACGCCGGGTTTGGCGGGGGCCGATCTGGCCAACCTGGTGAACGAATCCGCGCTGATCGCGGCACGCCAGAACCGCAAAGTGGTCACGATGTCGGACTTCGAGATGTCCAAGGACAAGATCCTGATGGGCGCCGAGCGGAAGTCACTCATCCTGAGCGACGCGGAGAAGAAGAACACCGCCTACCATGAGGCGGGGCACGCGCTCGTGGCGGCCCTGACGCCTTACGCCGATCCGGTCCACAAGGTGACTATCATTCCCCGCGGCATGGCGCTGGGCGTGACCATGCAGCTGCCCATCGACGACAAACACTCCTACAACAAGGACTACCTGGAAGCCCAGCTGACGATCCTGATGGCCGGGCGCATCGCCGAGGAGAAGTTCATGAACCACATGACCACCGGCGCGGGCAACGACATCGAGAGGGCCACGGACCTGGCCCGCAAGATGGTCTGCGAGTGGGGCATGAGCGAATTGGGGCCGTTGAGCTTCGGCAAGAAGGAAGAGCAGATCTTCCTGGGCCGCGAAATCGCCCAGCATCGCGATTACAGCGAGGCAACGGCGATCCGGATCGACGAGCAGGTCCGCAAGCTGGTACAGCTGGGCTACGATCGCGCCAACGCGATCATCGAGGAACACCGCGACGCCCTGGTGCGCCTGGCCGAGGGCCTGCTGGAGCGCGAGATCCTGGACGGCGCCGAAGTGAGGCAGATCATCGAGGGCAAGGCGCTTCCAGTGCCGCCGCGCACCCGGCCGATGGATGCCGAGGAGCATACCCAGCAGGTGCTGCGGCCCGCCGAGGGCGGGCGGCGCGTACCCGGACTCGAAGGGGAGCAACCGCAGACGGCGTGATCCCCTCCTTTCCTGTTTACCTGTTCGACATCGACGGAACGCTGCTGCATTCGGCCCCGGACATCTGCGGGGCCGTGAGCGAGGTCCTGAAAGAGGCAGGCCGGACCGAATACGGGGAGGAATTCCTGCGAGGGTACATCGGGCTCAGCCTGGATGCCCTGTTCAACGACGTATTCCCGAACTGCGGCGAGGAGCGCCTGGCCGCGCTTACGGAGCGATACCGTGTCCACTACCACGGCCGGGCGCACTCCGGGACCACCGTGTATCCCGGCGTCCGCGAGACGCTGGAGCAACTCCAGGGACGCAAGGGTACCGCCACCACCAAGCGGACCGCCGGGACGCGCGTGGTGCTGGAACGTTTCGGGCTGGCCCGCTACTTCGACCATATTCAGGGCACCGACGGTATTCCCTGCAAACCTGCGCCCGACGTGCTGCTGCGGGCTATGCAGGGTTTGGGCGCGCGGCCCGGGGACTGCCTCATGGTGGGCGATTCGCAGGCCGATGTGGAAGCCGGACGCAGGGCCGGAGTGGCCACCTGCATCGTGGATTACGGGTACGGGAACCCGGCCGCGATCGAGGAATCGGCGCCCGATTTCCGGATCTCGGATCTACGGGAGCTGCTGGGGCGCGGGCCAGCGGCGAACGGCAGGTAATTCCAGGCGCCCCGATCGCCTATAGTGGTGGGGTATCGCAATGATCCTCGCCATTTTCCGTTTCCTTCCTTTTGCCGTGGCGCTCTCCGCCGTCGCGGCTCCTCAACAGACCGACGTCCTGGTGTATGGCTGCACTTCGGGCGGCATCACCGCGGCGCTGCAGGCCGGGCGGATGGGCAAGTCCGTCCTGATGGTCTGCCCCGAGCGGCGCCTGGGCGGGTTGACCGCCGGGGGGTTGGGCTGGACCGATTCCGGCAACAAAGCGGTGATCGGCGGCCTTTCCCGGGAGTTCTACCACCGCGTCTGGCAGCACTATCAGAAGCCGGAGGCCTGGCGCTGGCAGAAAAGAGAGGAGTACGGCAACAAGGGGCAGGGAACCGACGCTCTGGACAAGACCGGCCGGACGATGTGGATCTTCGAGCCGCACGTGGCCGAGAGCGTGTATGAAGCCTGGATCCGGGAAGCCGGAATTCGCGTGATCCGCGATGCCTGGCTGGACCGCGAGAAGGGGGTCAGGAAGCAAGGCAGCCGCATCGTCTCCATCGCCACTCGGGACGGCGCGGCGTACCCGGCGAAAATGTTCATCGATGCGACCTACGAGGGCGACCTGATGGCCGCGGCGGGCGTCGACTATCACGTGGGCCGGGAATCTGCGAAAACCTACGGCGAGAAGTGGGCCGGGGTGCAGACCGGAGTGCTTCATCACCGCCACCACTTCGGCGCCGTCAAGACGCCCATCTCGCCATACGTGATTCCGGGTGATCCGAAGAGCGGCGTCCTTCCCCGCATCAGCACCGAGCCTCCGGGCGACTATGGTGAAGGAGACCGGAAGGTGCAGGCCTACTGCTTCCGCATGTGCCTGACGCAGGTTCCCGCCAACCGGGTCCCGTTTCCGAAACCGGCCTCTTACGACCCCAAACAGTACGAATTACTGCTGCGCATCTTCGCCGCCGGCTGGCGGGAGACCTTCGACAAGTTCGATCCCATACCGAACGCCAAGACCGACACCAACAACCACGGCCCTTTCAGCACGGACAACATCGGGATGAACTGGGACTACCCGGAAGCCGGCTACGCACGCCGCCGCGAGATCATTCAGGAACACGTGGACTATCAGCAGGGCTGGCTCTATTTCATCGCCAACGATCCCCGCGTGCCGGCCGACGTGCGGACGGAGATGGCGAAATGGGGACTGGCCAAGGACGAGTTCCAGGACAACGGAAACTGGCCGCACCAGTTGTACGTGCGCGAGGCCCGGCGCATGATCGGCAAGTACGTGATGACGGAGAACGAACTGACCAAGAAGCGGCCGACGCCGGAACCGGTCGGGATGGGCTCCTACGGGATCGACTCGCACAACATCCAGCGCTACATCACGCCGGAGGGCTACGTGCAGAACGAAGGCGACATCGGCGTAAGCACCAACGGCCCGTACCAGATCGCGTACGGCTCGCTCGTTCCCAGGAAAGGCCAGGCGGCGAACCTGCTGGTGCCGGTGTGCGTTTCCAGTTCGCACATCGCGTATGGGTCAATCCGCATGGAGCCGGTCTTCATGATTCTGGGCCAGTCGGCCGCCACGGCGGCGGCGATGGCGATCGACGCCGGGATCGCGGTGCAGGACCTGCCGTATGCAAAGCTGCGGGCGCGCCTGCTGGCCGACGGGCAGGTGCTGGAGTACGCGCCGGGGAGGGACACGAGGTAGGAATGCGGGCACTCGCCGGCTCCACCCCGGTGGGCAGCGTTTCATCCGATTCGCGGCTATGCCATCGACGACTGCCGGCGGGGAGCGCCGTCATCGAAATTCCGCCATCCAGATGTCGCCCGTGAGTTCTTTCATGCCGAACAACATCCTGTCGCGGCCGACCGTGCATCCCAGCTGGCCAAGCTCGACGTTGAGTATGGAGCGCCGCGCGCTGTGGGAGTGGAAGACAGCAATGGGATTGCCCGCGGGCCGCATTGTGCCGGCATCGAGCCGTTGTGCCCAGAGGCAACGAAAGCCATCGCGGTCGGAGTGGAAATAGATCAGGCTGGAGTCCGGCCCCCAATGCAATTTGTCCTCAAAGGAGCGGCCGTCTGTCACCGGGATCCATTCGCGTTCCGTGATTGGGCGGGCCTCCTGAAAAGGGGCGACATACACCTGCGAGCGACCGCCCGCCAGCGCCATGAAGACGATCCAGCGCTCGTCCGGCGAGAGATAATTCTGGCACAACCGGTAAGCAGGATGCGATGCGATCACGGCCGTCGCGCGGGAAGCGAGCCGGAGCAGGGCCAGTTCTCCAGGAAGGGTGTGGTAAAACAAACGGCTACCATCTCGTGACCAGGACTGGAGTACGCCACAGCCTTCGCAGACCAGTTCCGGGGCGCCACCCGCCACGGGAGCTACGTAAAGGTTCCAGCTCCCATTCTCGTTGCTGGAGTATGCCACTCGCGTACCGTCCGGAGAAAGGGCAGGCTGGTATTTGTCGGCGGTATTGAAGGTGATTCTCCGTTCCCTGCCGCTGCTCAGGTCTTTCAGCCAGATGTCCTGAACACCCGGCCGCGCGGAGACGAAGACGGCCTGGCTGCCGTCAGCCGAAAGCCGGGGATGAAACTCCGAGGCCGCGCTCGCCGTGATTGGGCGCGGTTCGCCGGATGGCCGAGCCCGGCCGGCGTCGAGTGGCAGGCTCCACACATCCAGGTTTTCGCTCAGGCTGCTGAAAGCCAAACGCCAAGCCCCTCCTTGCGCAGCTAGCGCAGGACCGTGCTCGATCCCGGCGCTGGAGGTCAGCCGCTGAATGGAACCGGCCGCTTTGAACGTGGTGGGGGAAATGCCGATGCGCCACAAGTTGGTGCTACCGCCCTGGCGCGCTGAGAAGATAACGGAGTCTGTGCCCGGCAACCAGGAGTGATCCATGGGTACCCAGGGGTAGACCAGGGAAGCTCCTATCAAGCCCTCGGCGCGAGTCCGGTTCACAGCCCCGGTCTTGATGGGCATGCCTCCGTCGAGCGGAGCTACCCACCAATCCAGGCTCGTTTCCAGCGGCGGGTCGTCTGTGCGGTTGCCAACAAATAGAAGATGTTTACCGTCCGGGGCCCAGACGGGGTACGCCGCACCGGCGAACCCGGCCTGGATCGGTTTCGGCAACCCACCGGCCACAGGGACTGCGAACACTTTAGACAATCCCCGCCACAGGTGGCCTCCTCCGACGTGGCCGGTCCAGTAGGCGATCCACTTTCCGTCCGGCGAGAAGCGCGGGTTGCGCCCTTCCGGCGCAATCCGTCGGGCTTCGCCGCCCAGCGCCGGCACGAGATAGATTGCGCCGCCCTCGCGCTCTGAACGAAAGGCGATGGCCGTACCATCCGGCGAGAAGCAGGGCTGATGGTCGTCGGCTGTGTCCCGCGTCAGTCGGATAGACTCGCCGCCCCCGACCTGCTGAACCCAAATGTCAAGGTTGTCCGACCCACCGCGGTCCGACGCATAGGCCAGGAGCTTACCGTCAGCCGTCAAGGCCGGGTCCCTGGTCAGGCCGGCATCCCAGGTCAGGCGGGACAGCAGTATCTGCGGGGCTGCCGGGCGGGGCCGGCTGAGGAGCCACCACAGCACGGCCGGCCCAAGCCCCAGCAGGAGCCCCGCCACGAGCGCGCGCCATCCCGAAAGCAGCCTTGGCTTGATGGGCAAAGGAGCTTGCAGAGGCGGGGCGGTTGCGCCAGGATCGTCTCGAATCGCCTCGAGTTCCAGTTTCACGTCGGCCATGCACTGGAACCGGCGCCCGGGCTCCTTCCTGAGGCAGAAGCGGAGAATGCGGTCCAATTCCCGCGGCGCCAGCGGGGCCACTTCGGCCAGTGCCGGCGGTTCGTCGTGGACGATCGCCGCCAGAGTCGAGGCTACTGAGCCGCGCTGAAACAGCCGCCGTCCGGTCAGCATTTCATGGAGCACCACGCCAAAGGAAAAAATGTCACTGCGCACGTCCAGCTTTCTGCCTTCGGCCTGCTCCGGCGACATGTAGGCGACCGTTCCGACGATCGTCCCAGTCTGCGTGACGCTTTCCTGGATACGCGGCGTCCCGGCCGGCTGAGTCAGCTTGGCCAAGCCGAAGTCCAGTAGTTTGACCTGGCCTGCCTCCGTGACCATGATGTTCACGGGCTTCAGGTCCCGGTGGGTCACCGCAGCCGAATGGGCGGCCGCCAGTCCATCGGCAATCTGCACGGCATAGCCGAGGACATCCCTCAGGGGCAGGCCGCCATCCGGGATCAGCTGGCCCAGAGTCTTGCCGGCCACGTACTCCATGATCAGGAATTCCCGGTTACCGACGGCCGCCAGATCGTAAAAAGTGACGATGTTGGGGTGCTGGATCGCGCTGGCGGCCCGCGCCTCTTGAAGAAAGCGCCTCCGACGCTCGGAATCGGCCAGTCCCTCCGGGGGCAGAGCCTTGAGGGCAACCGTGCGGTTCAGGCGCTCATCCCGGGCGCGGTAAACCTGGCCCATGCCGCCGGCCCCGATGGCTTCAAGGACACGGTAAGGACCGAGCAGCGTGCCGGGGGTGAGTGCCGCGGGAAGAGGGGCGACAAGCTCAGCAAGCGGCTGTTCCAGCCACTGCGCTTCACGGCCCTCGCCGGCCAGCAGCGACTCCACTTCCCGGCGCAGTTGGTCGTCGGACCCGCAGGATTCAGCGAGATAAGCCGCCCGCTGGCCTGGTGTTCGCTCCAGGGCCGCTTCGAGCAGTCGCTCGATTTGGCGCCAGCGCTCGGGCGTCATCGCCGGCGATCCGGGCTCGCCACGCTCAGCCTCCATCGGTAGCGCTCCGATTGAGTTCCCGAGTGAGCCAGAGTCTCGCGACTCTCCAATCCCGCTTCACGTTCTCGGGCGAGATCTGCAGTATCTCGGCTGCCTCTTCGGTGGTCAAACCTCCAAAGAAGCGCAACTCCACCACCCGGCCTTTGCGTGGATCGAGCGCCGACAACGCATTCAAGGCGTCATCGAGGGCCACGAGCGAAGGGCTCCGTTCTTCGGAGACCAGCAAACCCTCTTGAAGGGGTACCCGCTCAGCGCCTCCGCCCCGACAGGCCCGCAAACGCCTTCGGGCGTGGTCCACCAGGATGTGGCGCATCAACTGCGCGCACAACCCGAAGAACTGGGAGCGGTGCTGCCAGTGGAGGTCTTTGACGGTGACCAGCCGAAGCCAGGCTTCATGAACCAGGCCGGTGGTGTTCAATGTCTGTCCAGGACGTTCGCGGGCCAGGCGGCCGCGGGCCAAGCGGCGCAACTCCTCATAGACGAGCGAGGTCAACTCGGCCAGAGCCGCCTGCTCGCCGTTGCTCCACCTCTGGAGTAAGCCGGTGATATCGAGGGGAGTATCGGCTCCCATGGTCCGCGTCCCGGCTATTCTAGCACCCGCGATCGCAAAAAATCCTGGCGCGCCTGTCCATATCGATACCGGATGGCGCTTGTCAGAGTGAGGCTTCCGCCAGAGGTGAATTTGCCTGGCTGAGGCATCGAGGAGGATCCAGTGAAACTTGCAGCTTCGCTTTGCTTCCTGGCGACGTTTGCGGCCGGAATTCCGGCACAGACACCGCGTGTCGCGTTGCTCGAGATCGAATTCGAAAACCAGGTCAGCTACCGTCTGGACGTGCCCGAACTGGCAAGACTGGCGACCGCTCCGGGGTTAGTGAGCCCGGTGCTGGACCGGGGCTTCATCGGCTTCATCGGCATCGGCGACGTTGTTGCCGTTAACGGCAAACCGGCAAAGGGTCTATGGATGAACCGCGGAGAGGTGTTAACTCCGGGCCCGGCGCCGGCGCCGACCATGGCTATCGCCAACGTCGCTTCCGGCAACCATACCCATTGCTCGATCGACCTGTTTACAGGCGAAGGCGTGTGGGTGGGCCGGCTGGCGGATGGCGCACTCTCGGGGAGCACGGGTCCGACCCATCCCATTCTCGGTGGCGGAGGCGCCTTTCTCGGCGCGGCTGGGGAACACGGTTGGGCCAGGACGATCACACCACTGCGTAGGAGTTCAACCCTGGAGTCGCCGTCACTGCGCCAGGCCCTGGGTGGCGGCAGGATGCTGGCGCGTTACTACCTGATCCCCAGGCAGTGGCCGGAGGTGGAGGTGACGCCCGAAGGCCCGGCCGTTTTCCACGGCGCCGACTTCTCGCTGGTGACCGCTGCCAAGCCGGCTCGCGCGGGTGAAGTGCTGATCGTGCGCGCTAAAGGCCTCGGCCCCACACGCCCCAACCTGGTCCCCGCCGGCTACAAGCCGTTCGGATCGGATCCCCTGGAAGAGGTCAACTCGCCGGTCGAGGTAGCGGTGAACGGGAGCGACGCCGAAGTGATCAACAAGATCGGCTGGCCCGGCACCTACGACCTCTACAGAGTGGATGTGCGGGTGCCCGCAGGGGTGACTGCCGGGACCGCGACCCTGCGTCTCACAGCTGCATGGATCAGCGGGCCGGAAGTCCGTATTCCAATACAGTAAAGATGTCACTCCGGCAGGTCAGGCCGGGAAGACCGAACCGTAGGCCCGCCACCATCTCATCGCTGGACCGCGGTGCAATTTCTCTGAACGGGGGCGGGCAAGTCTGCCGTCGAGCGTCGCGTGGATCACGGAGCGAAAGTTGAAGATCCCAATCCCGGGCAACCAGCCAGGCGCGGCGGGCGCCGGGCGTCCGTCCAGTACGCGAGTGAGCGCGGCCGTTCTCAGATTCGAGCGCGGGAAGATGAAACTCGTTCTTTCCCGAACTGGCGATGCGTTCGTTTGGAAGCACGGCCGGAAGCAGTTCGGCCCTCCGCTGGCTGATACCGCTGCCGCCGTCCGGTTTCTCAAGGAGGTCAGTGGGATCTACAACTACACGCTGGAGTTGGCGACGCCGCTCGCTGACTTCGAACAGCAATAGGTCCATCTGTTCTGTTCTGGACGCTGATCGCGCTGTGGCGCCGGTAACACTGTTTCGTGAGCCGCTCCGAGAGGTACACTCCCGCGGCAACGAATCGCCGATGGTTTATCTCCAACACGATCCTGGTCCGCTGCGGTTCCGCCATTTGTGACTGTCCCAGCGAGCTTCATGCTGGGCTGCGAGATCTTCCGAACAATCGTAACGATGCGCCCACTTTGGAGGAGATGATCGGGCACATCGAAGGGCTGTACGGGCCGGGCTGGCTAGCTACGTTCTGGCGCAAAATTGCCGGTAGCCGGGATGGAACACGCGGGCGGCGGCACTGTTCGAGGTGCAGGTGAAAGCCGAAGCGGCGAGTGCGCTCTGCCGCGGTGGTCGAAGGTGGAGGCTTGGCGGGAGCGGGCGAGCGAAGGCTGCGACGTGCCGCGCAGCAACCTGACGGACTGGAGCCCGGAAGATCGGTGAGGCTTACACCCAGTTGACCGAGGCCGGAGGAGGCGTTTCACCTTCACAAATCCGACCTGGCGATCCGTCCGGTGTTGGCATCAGAAAGAAGACCGGGTGCAGGCGCACTTTGGCTGCGAGTTTGCCGCGCAGCGGGACTGGGAGACGAACCGCGGCAGGTGTTCGAGGCATTGTCGGGGATCGCGCTGGTGGATGTGGTGCTGCCGACCAGAAGCGCGCCAGTGATCCGCAAGCGCTGCATCAGCCAGCCCACCGAGCACCAGTTGATCCTGCTCCAGAGGCTGGGCTTGCGGTTGCCCGCCGCACTCGAAAAAGCGGCGATGTAGTGGAAACTCGCCTATGCCCGCGTTGAAGGCAAAGACTTTATTGTTCCAACTGCGGAAGTTGGGCTAGAGCTAGAGGAAGGGAGAGTATGGCCGACGGGCACGAGCCCCATGCACCCCTCCCTCCCAAGGTCGGGTGACTGTCGGCGGCGGGCACGGCAACGCCAGCCGTCAGAAGGAGATGTTGACGACGTAGTCCTCGCCGGCCTGGACACGGCAGCGAACGTGCAGGTTTCGGCTGGCCTCGTCGTAGCGCCACTCGCCCCGGCTGACGGATTGAGGGCGGTCGAGGTGGTGCACCACCCACTCGTACTCGCGGGCCTTCTTCGATTCGATCTCGAGCCGCATGTACTCGCCGGCCGGCGCGGCATGCACCTGGGAGTAGTCCTCGAGGTCGCTTTCAAAGAGGAAGAACTCGCCGGCCAGTTTGGGGAAGTAGTGCAGGTCGATCCTCCTGTCCTCCCCATCCTGGTTCACCAGCGGCACGATCGAGCCGTTGCGGGCGAAGAGCGGCAGCTCGCCGGCCTCAGCCTCGATGCCGATGACCTGCCTCCCCCGGTGGCTCTGATTGGAGCGCAGGCGAGTCCAGATGCCCTGGGGCAGGTAGACGGAACGGCGGCCATTGGGAGTGTAGACGGGCGCTACCAGCAATTCGTCTCCCAACATGAACAGGTCGTTGTGCCTGGCCGCCTCCGGATCGCTCGGAAACTGAAGGGCGAGGCTGCGAATCAGGGGATACCCGCGTTCGCGAGCCTCCTCCGTGTACGCCAGGAAGTACGGGATCAAGGCGCGGCGCAGGGGAGGCGCCGCGGAGCCGCGCAGTTGCGGGATCACCGTGCCCAGTTGCAGCGCGCGGCCGAACAGCAGAGGCTCATTAGGCGGATAGGAAGCGACATCGAAAGAGGGCAGGAGGCAGCCGGACAGACTTCCATGGGCGAGCCGCAGGATGGAATCGTACAGCGTTTTCCAGCTACCCGGCTGCGGGGTGGGGACGCCGGGACTCATGAGGCCGGTGCCGAAATCGGCGGCGGTCAGCCTCCGGACCGGCCCCAGGGCCTCCAGACGGTGCTCGAAGATGTCTTTGGGAGTCGGGCCGAGGTAGAAGTAGTACTCGCACCGGGCGCCACCCCGGATCCCGATGCGGTAACGGTCCGGCCGGCGGGCGGCCAGGTCGAAGGTGTAGGTTCCCGGCGCAATGTGCTCTTCGGCATAGCCGCGGCTGGCGAGGAGGAAAGGCTTCTCCGCCTGGATGGACTGCCCGCGGGCGTTCAGGTTCGGGTCGGAACGGGGACCCAGGCCGAAGTAGCGGGTTCCGGGCGGGGCTGCCCGCTCCCACCAAAGCTCACCGCCGTCGCGACGGATCTCCGTCAGATCCGTCATCAGCGGAACGCCTTCGGCACTGACCACGCGCACTCGCATGCCGGGCTTATTCAAGTCGACTACCAGGGATTCGGTCGAGAGGGTCAGGCTCCCGGCGGTTTCCTTCACCTCGAATTCCACCGCCTCTCGATCCCCGGCCTGGACCGGCGAAACCCTGGCATCCCACCAGCGCCCGAAACGGAAACACCCCGAGGTGATCCATTCGAGTTCCGCTCCGCCGTCATTCAGGCGCAGTTCGATCCGGTTGCCCGAGCGGGTGTGAGAGACCAGCCACGCCGGCGCTTCCGCGGGGGCGAGCGGGAGTGCGGCCCAAAGGGCCAGGCAGGCAAGCAGTCTCAAATCACCACCAACTCGGATTGGACTTCTCCGGTCACCCGGGCCCCGTCCTCGCCCACGAAAACATTGACCTCCGAGCGAACGCCGAACTCCGGCAGGTAGATCCCCGGTTCAATGGAGAAGCAGGTCCAGGGAATCACCAGGCGCTCGTCGTGGGTTTCCAGATTATCCATGTTGGCCCCGTTGCCGTGCACCTCTTCGCCGATGGAGTGACCGGTGCGGTGGGTGAAGAAGGCGCCCTGTCCTCTGGCGTCGATGAAACCGCGGGCGGCGTCGTCCACCTCGTATCCATGCAGCGCCTGACCGGCGGCGGCCGCCTCCTTGACCCGGCGGACGGCCGCGTCACGCGCGCCTCGCACCACATCGAAGACGGCGCGCATCCCGGCGGGCGGGACCGGGCCGCAGAAGCCCGTCCAGGTTATGTCGTAGTAAACCGAGCCCGGCTCCGCCAGCTTGGCCCACATGTCAATGAGGACGAAGTCGCCCGCGCGGATCTCCGAGGATTGCTCGCCCGGCTCATAGTGCGGGTTGGAGGAATTCCGGTTCACCGCCACGATAGGACCGTGGTCGGTGAACAGGCCCGAGGCGGCGAAGCTGTCGAGAATGAAATCGCGCACCTCGCGTTCGAAGATTCCCAGGCCGCTGCGCGTCCGGCTGCCGATCAGGGCGAAGGCTTCGGCGCGAATCCGGTCCACGCGCCGTCCGGCCTCCAGGTGCGATTCCAGGGCTTGCGGGGTCCAGCGCGCCTCGAATACCTGGATGAGATCGGCGGAGCTGACCACCTCAACTCCCAGGCCGCGCACCAGTTCGACGGTGCCTGCGTCCACCATGGCGATGTAGGGGATCGCGCAATCCTGCGAGTACTGCATGGCCACCCGCCGGCCGCCGTCCAACAGTTCGCTCAACCGCTGCCTCTGCTCCCTCCATCCGGAGTAGAGAAGCTTCCGCCCGGGTAAGGCATCGAGCATGGCCGGCTCCACCCGGTGCGCCAGCCCGCGGGGCTCTCCATGGGAGGGAATGTAATAGTACCAGCGGCGGGTAACGAGGCGCTGCGGGCTGAAATGGAGCACCCGGTAGGCGAGCGGGTCCCGCTGATGATGATCGAAGAACAACCATCCGTCCAGATTCTGCCGCTGCAACTCCTGCTGGATCTCAGCGAGCTTCATGAGGCGCCTCCGCGGGCTTCTCGAAGAACGGCATCCATTTCTCACGGGCCGGCGGCTTACTCATCAGGCTGACGCCGATCAAGCCGCACACGGACACGAGCAGAGCGGGGAAAACCGCGTCGATCAACTCAATACCCGCCACATTCCAGATCACCGTGATCACCGTTCCCAGGATGATGGAAGTGATGGCCCCTTCCGTCGTCGCCCGCTTCCAGAAGAAGACGGCCATCACCGCCGGCGTGACGGCCGCTCCGTAAACCGTGTAGGCGTACAGCGCGGCCCGGAGAATCGATTCGAAGTAGGCACCCTGCAGCAGGGCAAACACGCCCAGCGCGACTACCGTCAGCCGCGACACAACCAGCACGCGCTGCTCGCCGGCGTTCGGATTGATGAAGCGGGAGTACACGTCATGGATCAGGTTGCTGGCCGGTGAGAACAGGTAGTTGTTGCCGGTGGATATCACCTTGGCGAAGATGCCCCCCAGCAGCAGCGCGCCCGGCAGTTCCGGCAACCCCATCCGCGCGGTGACCGGAATAATCTCGCGTGGGTTCTCCGGATGGAACCTCGCGCTGCCGATCACCGCGATGGTAATAATCAGCGTCTCCAGGATTACCGTGCCGGCGATCCAGCCCGCCACCGCCAGCTTGGCGTCGCGTTCGGAGCGAGCCGCAAAGAACTTCTGATACATGCCCTGGTTGCCGATCAGCAGGAGCATGGTGGGCAGCATGAACCCCAAAGCCTGCGTGAGCTTCAGCGGCCCCATGAAAGTGAAATGGTCGGCGGGCAGGCTCCGTTTGACGGTTTCCCATCCGCCGGCGCCGGACAGGAGCAGGGGCAGCGCCAGCAGGGCGATGCTGCTCACCAGGATGCCGATCACCAGATCCAGGTAGGCCACCGAGGCCATGCCGGCCAGGGCGGTGAAGACGATTACGAAGGCCGCGATGATGTACATCCCGGTGCGCTGGTCCACGGCCGGGAAGATCAGGTGCAGGATGTCGCCGCCGCCCTTGAACTGGTAGCTCGTGATCATCGTGTACGAGATAACGATTGCGACGGTGGCGAAAACGCGGGCCGCGGCGTTGTAACGAGTCTCGAGCAGGTCGGGCACGGTGAACTGGGCAAAGCGGCGCGCGCGGCCGGCAATCGCGGCGATCACAGCCAGGCCTATCCAGCCGCCGGCCGGCTGCCAGAGGGCGGAGAATCCGTTGCGGTAGGCGTTCTCGCCCCCGGCAAAGAGGCTGCCGGCGCCGATCCAGGACGAGAGCAGGGTGAAAACCAGAACCGGCCAAGCCAGTTTTCGGCCCGCCACAAGAAAATCCGCCTGGCTGCGCACGCCGCGGGCCCGGTAGGCGGCGGTTGCCAGCAGCACCAGCACAATCGCGGAGATCACCACGACATAGATCACGACGCCAACCTGCTTTCCGCCTCGGCCTGTTCCATCCCTTCAATCTCCACTAGCTTTGTCCGGCTGGTCAACCCCGCCACGATGCGCACGGCGGATTTCGGCACCGCCAGTTTCCCGGCCACGAACTCCACGCAAGCCTGGTTCGCCCGGCCCTCCACCGGCGGGCAGGCCACATCCAGTTTGTAGGCGTCGCCCAGCCTGCCCTTCAGCCCGGTGCGGCGGGCCCGGGGGTGCACTTTCAGACTAATCCGAGCCTTCATGGAGCGGCCTCTTCCTGGTCCACGCAACCGACGATCGCAAGTCCACGACGCCCACCCGCTCGGGACCTCCGACCACCTCGAAAGCCAGGGCATCGTCCAGCCAGTCATGGCTGGTGCCGTCCGCGTTCTGCACCGCCGCGGTCAAGGTGTAGGTTTGGGGCGTTAGCCGGTTTTCGAAGGCGAACTCGACCACCAGTTCCTCGCCCGGTCCGAACTCGCCCAACTCCGTCTTCTCGACCTGCGTGTTGGTCCCGTACACTTCCATGCCGATCCGGTTGCGCACCAGAATCCCCACCATGGGAGACGAGCTGGGCCGGTGAAAAACGCTGCGTACCCGGGCCCGCAAGCGGCCGCCACAGGCCACCGTGCGGACTTCGCGCCCGCGCTCGTCGAGAAGGCTCACATCCAATATGGTGCTGGTGCCGTCGCCGTGACGGAAACTGTGGGGGAGCGGAGTCGCGGAGTCCTGGGCCGTATCCCGCCGCTGCCTTTCCAGCACAAGGCCGATGTAGCGGTTGATCACATCGTGCGGCTCGCCCTGCGCTGCGATCGAGCCGTTTACCAGCAGGATTGCCCGGTGCGCTAGCTGCTTGACCAGGCCCAGGTCATGGGAGACGAACAGGACAGTGACGTTCTTCCTGCGCAGTTCCTCGAATTTCCGGACACACCGGTTCGCGAAAATGGCGTCTCCCACCGCCAGGGCTTCGTCCACAATCAGGACCTCGGGTTCCACGTGGATGGCGGTGGAGAAGGCCAGCCGGACGTACATCCCGCTCGAGTACTCCTTCACCGGCCGGTCGATGAACTCGCCGATTTCGGCAAACGCTTCGATCGAGGGCAGCGCGCGCGCCACCTCGGCGCGGCTCAAACCCATGATTTCCCCGTTGAGGAAGACGTTTTCGCGTCCCGTGAACTCCGGGTTGAAGCCGGCCCCGAGTTCCAGTAGTGCGGCGCGGCGTCCCTGCGTCGTCACGCGTCCGGTGGTCGGCTGCAGGATGCCCGCGATGACCTGCAGCAGGGTGCTCTTGCCTCCGCCATTGGGTCCGATGATTCCGAAGATCTCGCCTTTGCCTACCTGGAAACTGACCTCCCGAAGAGCCCAGAAATCCAGATGGAGCGGCTTGCCATGAAAGGGAAGAAGCTCGCGGATGCGATCGGTGGGACGCCTGTAAAGGCGGTAGAGTTTGGAGAGATTGTGGACTCGGACCACGGGCCGGTTTTCAGATCTTCAGGATAGCACCCCGGCCTGTTTGACAGCTTCGCTCGGTGTCTATGCTTTGCGCCAACTGCGCCTGGCGCCGGGCTTCAATGGAAGCCGGTAGCCGATCAGACAGAACTGATCGATGGCGAACAGCACAATTGATTCGACTCCCTCCCCTGCTGCGATCCGGCTCTCTTTTTCCCACGGCGTGGTGTAGTCCCCGATTCCGACCAGGTGGCTATGCTTTCCTGGTGGAAACCCCAGTTCCACCGGCATGGTCATCGACCGGCGGGCCTTGTCGAGGTCCCGGGCGCCGGTGAATGAGAAGTTCTCGGTCTTGAGGCAATCCAGAGTCGCGCCGGACCATGCAGCCGGCAGATTCACTGCCTGGTTCAGAGGCGGCTCGTTCACGTCGGTCGGATACAGGACTTCGAACCGTGCGTGGGGATGGGATTGGCGGACGAAATCCATTACGTCCGTGGTGAACTGGCCGATCAGGCTGGAGAGGAACTCGCACTCCTCGGGATAGGATGCGGGCGCCTCCTGGTTGCTCAGGAAAACGTGCATCGTTCGGCCGTAGCGCTGCTGAAAAGCCGTCTGGGTGTAAGCGTCATAATACGGCATGCTGGCCGCGTCCACCCAGGCCGGCGAGGGCAGGCCGGCATCCCACCTCCATGGGAAATACCACCACTGTACTTCCCCGAATTGCAGATAGGGGACCTGACCTGCCCCCGACATGATCGCCGCCATCTCGGCATGGACCTGCTTCCAGTAGTCCCGGCTGGCTGGGGAGAAATTGGTCTGCAGCGCGGGAGTGTTGAGCAGGCAGGGGGTGCCGTCGGCGAATCGCTGGGCGATCCCGGCCTCCGGCGAGGGATCACCATGCTGGAGCTCCATGCTGAACGCCGCCGCCGCTTCGATGCCGTGGGCCTTCAGCGCCCGGAAGTAGCTCGAACTCCAATCCCGCACCGCCCGGTTCAGGCGCGGAGTGGCATCCAGGTCTGTCCGCCACTCTCCGTCTACTCCCCCGGTCAACGCATCCTGGCTGGCGATCGCCTGAAACCCGCTGTTGCTCGGACTCGTCACCCGGGCGCTGATCCGGATGGTGTTCCCTTCCGAACCCATCGCCCGGGCCTGAATGGTAAGCCGGTTTTCGCTTGCCGCGGCCCAGATCGCGGTGTACCCGCTGTTGATTTCCAGCTCGAAAGCTTTGGCGATGCTGTCGGCCGTGTCTCCGATCAGGTGCAGGTGTTGGATCACCGTGGGCGGGTCGTTCCTGCCCAGGATCTGAATGGATAGCTCGGTAACCTCTCCCATACCGAACGCAGGGGATCCGGTGAATTCGACTGTCCCTGCCGCGTACCGGTGCCCCGCACGCATCAGTTCGTAGAACCATAAAGCCCCGGCGTAGTGGTTGGCCCGGCCGGTGAAACCGAGCGAATCCAGGAACCACGCGGTGCGTTCCGGAGCCAGGACGATCGAATGATCGGTGTCCCAGTCGGTTGCCAGGGTTGTCCGGGCATCTCGTGGAAAAACCGGCAGTTCCCCGGCCGGCACAGCCATCTCGAAAAAGTCGAAGTAGAAATCCTGGTCCGCCGGGCCCGCGTGGCTCACCGTCACGCTGTGCGGAACGCCCCCCGCCAGTTCGGCGACCGGAACACGCACCAGGATGTCTTCCCCCGCGAGGTGGAGGTCTTCGGTCCTCAGAGCGACTCCGTCCACGCAGATCGACACAAGTGACCCACTGGAGGCCTTCCGTGTCCCCATATAGAGTGTATGACTCACTGGGTGTGTGTAACTGAGCGAGACGCCGTCCTGAGGCGTGCGGGTGTGCCGCAGCGACCCTCCCGAGAAGTTCCCTGACAGCGGAGAACTCCAGCCGCTGCCGGAGAAGAACAACTCCGGCGAATCGTCTTCGACCCGCCGGCTCCCCGGGCCCGCCACCCGGTACCGGCGATTGGCGCCGGCGACCGTCCAGTTCGATACCCGCACCCTGAACTCGCTCCGCCGGAACTCTCCCGGCTGCAGATCGGCGGCATAGGTCCAGCGCATCTTCCGGACGCGCGTCATAGGAACGGGAGAGCCGTTTTCGTCTACGATCAGGTTGCTGAAATTCAGCTCCACCCTCCATTTGGCCGGCGACTCGCCCCCGCTCAACTGCTGCCACCACGGCTCCCAGTGCCCGGGCCCTTTCACATTCCCGTATACGCCCACCCGGTTGCCGTTAAGACCCTCCCGGCTCGTCTCCGGCGTCTGATCCACGCCCAGATAGGTCAGAGTGATCCGATTGCCCTCCGACGAGGCCATCATGGTCCGGGAGTTCGCCGTGATGATCGAGGCAAGCGCCTGGGCGGCTGTTTCCTCGCTGTCGCCGGGAGCCAGTTTGTAGGTATGGTGCTCACCCGTCCAGGCCAGCTCCGCGTAATTGTCGCTGCCCGGTTGTCCTGTCAGGCGAAGCGTGAAAGTGGCGCCGGCCGGCCGGTAAACCCCCTCAACCGGAGTGGCGTGCGGCTTGAGCGGGACTTGGTAGAAGCGCTCCGCGCCCCCCGTTTCCATCCAAACACGCAGGAACGGCCAATCCACAGTGGGATAGAGCGTGGAATCGAGCGGGATGCAGTTTTCCCGGCTCTCCTCGTAAGTCAAGACAAGCCCGCTCAAGTCCCCGTCCGGCAGGTAGCGGAATGCCGGGTGCTCGAAGACATTGTCTCGATGCCACTCCAGCACGGCCCAGTCGAATTGCTGGCGCCACGTGCCGGAGATCGTGAACCCGCTTGGGCCCGACTCGCTCAACGCAGCCACGGCCGACGGGCGCTCGAAATAGCATTGCAGGTCCCGGTCGGGACGCAGTTTTTCCAGAATCTCCGGCATGCTCTCTCTCGAAACGGGAATTGGATGGTTCGCGAGCGGCGGTTCGACTACAGGCGCAGGATTACGGTCAGATCCGAGCCCGGTTGGCCTTGGCCTACCGACTGGATGTCCAGGCTGAGCCTGGCGCCTTCCTTCAGCGGCCCCAGCACCAGTCCATCAGCCGGGGGCGAGATCCATGCGCCGGCCGGAATCGTGAGCAAACAGTAGCTCTGTCCGTCCTGCTTCAACTCCAGCGCGATGTCCGTCTCGCTGGCCGGCTGCCGCACCACCGCGTAAACATCCCGCACGGAATGGGAACTCTCGACCACCAGGTCCGGCGCCGCGCCCGTTTGAATGGCCAGGAAGCCCTCCACTTGAAAGGAATACTGTCCGCCGGAAAGAGTCCGGAGCCCGCGGTCTGCCGCCTGAGTCAGTGCCAGAGCGTTCGCTGGTCCGTGGCCCTGCGTATTGGTGACGAAAAACTCCGCGCTCGCCACCCGGGCGTCAGGCAGGGCAACCGAATAGGCCCAGTCTCCGCTCCACGGGCTCCCGAAGAAGTTCCTCGCGAACGGAACCACTGCCACTTTCTTTTGCAGGCTGTAAACCAGCGCGTCCGGTGGGTGTGCGGCAGCCGCGGTGGCGTGCATCGCCCGGCTCACCTCGTATTGCCGGCCGTCGGGCGACACGCTCTCCACCCGCATTACCTCCGCGTCGACCTGCAGGAAGTCCCCGGCTTGCCCGCCCGGCGCGCCCGACAGCCGCAGCACGGTCTCTGTTTCGTCGATAGCGGCTGCGAGGCGGATCCGGCACGGTCCGTCCAGTTCATTCCAGTAATACAGCGTTAGGGTGCCGGCTGCGATGTTCCTTGTGTTCGTCAGGTCGGTGAAGCCCACCCCGCTCACTTCCACGCTGCCGTCTCCCGGCGCCCACAAGCCGAACGCTGGCCCTGCCGGAACTCCGGAATCCGCTGCGCCACCTCCGATCTGCCAGCGGGTCACGGTCGCCAGCTCGTAGCTGCTCTCCAGCCCGTTGACGTTGGCCGACCGCCCGCAGATGTGAATCACAGCCCCGGTGCGGTTGGGAACCGCGAACTCGACCGGGCTGCTCCTGCCCCGGGCTCCGAATTGCCATCCGCTCTCCGCCACAACGAAGAAGCTTGTCGCATCCGGTTCCACGTCCCAGTCCGGACTGATCCTCAGTTCCGTGGCCGTATTCCCGGTCGACTGCCGCTCCTGCCCCGCCCCTCTTCCCCGCGTGATGCGTACGAGCTTGCCGCGATACCCATCCGCCGGCATCGCCAGGACGTTGCTTCCCACCGTTTGCGCCGAATGCAGAATCGCCGCATACTCCGGCTGCAGCTCCAGCCGCCAGTAGAAATTCGCGTGATCGTAGTTGGCATCCGGCGTCGCCAGCAAGAGCCTCTCCAACCCGTGGTCGGTGAACTCCGCGGCCGGTGAGACATCCGAGGCGATGCGATGAAGCTGCGAAGGATTCGGGCCGCGGTAGACATGGAAGCCTTCAGCTTCCTTCGGCAGGCTGATGCCCGTGAGGGTGACGCTGTTGGAGTCCGTCCCTGCGGGTAGGGTGGCCCGGACCACGAACGATAGGGCGCTCTCTCCACCGTCCTGTGTCGAGCTGGTGATCGCATAGTATAGCGTCTGGTTGCCTGCCAGTGTGCCGCCCGCCGGGTCCACCAAAGCCGCCAGGCTCACCAGGGGAATCCCCGGTCCGCTTGTTTGCTGCCCGCCCGGCGTCAGAAAACCGACCGTTAAGTTCACGCTTACGCCGCCGTCGGTCTCTTCTTGGGCAACTTCATGAACTGCGAAATCAACCTCGCCGTGCTCGTTGACGGTGTTGCCCTGCAGCGGGCGCGGCAATCCGACGGCTGGGTCAGCCTGCCGCCTCCCTTCTGAACCGCCTGGCATCTGCCCGTTTGTATCCAGGTACCACCGGTCGTCGTGGATCTGAGCGGTGATCCTCACCGTCCGGTAGTTCATTCCCGGCGCAATCTTGAGCACCCGGAAGAGTTGCCGGTTGAAACCTTCCTTCAAGTAGGTGAGAGTGATCAGGTCTCCCGGCGCGAGGCCGATCGCCCGCACGCTCGTTTCGAACTCCGCATAGCAGTTCCCCCGGATGGCTTTGTCCAGGTTGAACTTCAGAATCCGGGCCGCCTGGTCGTAGTTGGGAATGCCCAGCACGCTGAGCGAAGCGGTCACCTCCTGGCCGCTCGCGGCCACGTCCTCCAGATCGACCAGGGAGAGACTGTCCTGCTGGTACTCGTTGAAGGCGTCCTGGAACTCGATCGCAAAACGATTCGGCGTATCCGCAGTGCTGCGAGCCCAAAGCCGCAGATTCGCCGCTCCGTCATCTCTCCTGACGATCCCCGAAACCCCCGATGATCCATCCCCGAATTCGTAGCTGGGCCAGCCCCCGTCCAGCGTCTCCGTGCTGTTGCTCCACGCCGGCTTCTGCGGCTGTTGCAGCGCGATCGTGTTCTCAACCTTGAGTTGCAGCCGTCCGCCCGCCCCATAGGTCAGATACAGCCGCGACCCGTTGCGGATTCCTCGAATCACGTCCCCCGCGGAGCGGCGGTGCTTGAGGATCAGGTTGCACTGAAAGCGGGGAACATGAATTGTCCGGCCGTACGCATCCCTGGTCTCGACAAGCTCGTCGCAGTATGCGGCTGCCTCCGCGAAACTTGCCAGGTCGATCTCGTCCGGCCGCCATCCGGCCCGCCGCAGGATGTCGAGAATCACCCAGGCAGGGTTGCTCGTGAACTTCTCACCCAGCCAGCTCCCATCGGCTGCGTAGTGCGGCAGTCGCATCCCTTCGACCAGGGCCTTGACGTTGGGCAGCGCACGCCCGTCGTTGATCCGGTTGGGAACCACGATCGACAACACGGCCATGCTGCCGTACGGGTCGCCCAGCGGCTGACCCTGACTGCTGGCGAAATCCAGGTTGAACTCGCCGGCCCGGTGCCCCACGCTCACGATGTTGTACCAGCCGGTGCCGGTCATGTTCGT
>JADZAF010000262.1 GCA_020852755.1 Bryobacterales bacterium | reverse complement strand
TTCGCATCAGCGGCGGCGAGCGCTACGCCCGCGTCTACAACATCGACTACAGCCGCTGCATCTTCTGCGGCTATTGCGTGGAGGCCTGCCCGACCGACGCCATCACCCACGGGCATGGCTTCGAGATTGCTGGCTACGACACCTCCACGCTCGTCTACCGCAAGGAGCAATTGCTGGCTCCCGCCCCGAAAACCGCGTAAAGATTTTTTAACGTAAACGGATGCAATCAACACCTGCCGGGGGGAAAGTTTGCGCCATAATCACCTCTGGAGGTTTCACGGCAGACTCGAGTACAATCTCGTCATTCAGTTTCAGGCCCGTCTTCAACGTTTGCAGTTGCAGCAGCATCTTTACGGAGGAAAACGGATGAAAAACTTTCAGAGAATGTTGTTCGCGATCACGGTGATGATGCTCGTATCCGCCGTAGGGTGGGCGCAGCCCGCCATCGCAGAAAACGGCGTGCTCAATGCCAGTTCCTACACCGCCGGTATCGCCCGGGGATCCTGGTTCGCGATCTTCGGCAGCGGCATGGGACCAGCCAAGTTCACGGCGTATTCCGGCGCGCTGCCTTACCCCATCGAGCTCTCGGGGACAAAGGTCAGTTTCACACCCGCTGCCGGGGGGTCGGTGGTAGACGCGCGTATGTGGTACACCTCCGCCGGGCAGGTCGGCGGCATGCTGCCGTCCACCACGCCGGCCGGCGACTACGATGTAAAGCTCACCTTCAACGGGCAGACCAGCGCGGCGAGGCGGGTCAAGGTGGTGGAGCGCAACTTCGGCATAAATGCACAAAACATGGCCGGTCAAGGCCCGGCGGCGGCAACGTACGGTGGCCTAACCTTGAACCGCTTTACCAAGGGCCAGTTGGGCGACTGGGCCGTGCGTCCGGCTAAACCGGGCGACGTAGTGGTGCTGTGGGGCACCGGTTTGGGCGCGGACCCGATGTCGGACCTGGACGGTAATACTTCAGGTGACATGAAAGAAGCCGCTCAGGTCAAAGTGAACATCGACGGTATCGAAGTTACCCCTCTGTACGCTGGGCGTTCCAGTGGCTCCCCTGGCTTGGACCAGGTGAATTTCGTAGTGCCGTCCAACGTCGCGCTGAATTGCTTAGTACTCGTGCAAGTGATCGCCGGAGGCCGTACTTCGAACACAGTCACGATCGCTGTGGCGACTGACGGGCAGGACGCCTGCAACCACCCAGCGCTGTCCGATGCCCAACTCGCCAAGTTGGAGGGAGGCGGCACGATCTCGATCGGGAGCCTGTCTCTCACCAAGATGACCTCGAACCTCAGCTTCCAGGGAATGTCCTTTGATACGACCATCGAAAGCGCCTCCGGGTCCTTCGTCAAGTACGGAATCGCCGACGTCGCCACGGCGGACTTTTCGCGCTTGCGGATCGGGCAGTGCTTTGTCGTCAAACGGACGGGCACTCTTGACGACATCATGTCGCCCGTTCCACCGGCTCGGCTGGACGCCGGCCTGCAACTGACTCTGAACGGGCCGAACGCTTCGAACAAAATCATGCCGAAAGACCAGGAAGGCGACTACGGCTTGACGCTCTACAATAGTGGCTTCAGTGGGATCGGCGGCACCGGGAGCCCAACCCTGGTCCAGGGCACCTATACCATCGCGGGACCGGGCGGTGCGGACATCGGGTCTTTCAGCACCAGCATCGACTTCCCCGGCGCGTTCAGCTGGACCCACCAGGGCAACCCCGCCGACCCGATTTCGCGAGCCACGGCGCTGAAGGTGGACTGGACGGGCGGCGGATCCGGCCTAGTGGAGATCACCGGCATCGCCGCGAAGATCACCGGCGGCACCCAGGAAGACCCTGTTGGCGATGCCACCGTTTTCAATTGCGTGGCCCAGGCATCGGCGGGCACCTTCACCGTGCCCACCAGCGTGCTCCAGCAGTTGCCGGCGGTTGCCGCGGGCGCCCAGGATGCCGTGGGCTACCTGCAAGTGCTCGCCATCCCCGACATGACCAAAGGCCAGGGCCGCTTCGACGCCTCCGGCCTGGACCGCGGGTTCATCAGCTACGCCGTGGGCTCCTCCAAGACCACCGCCTGGCAGTAATCCCCGTTCGTGCGGGCGGAGGGCCCCACGCCCTCCGCCCCCCTCACCCTCCGTTCAGCCCACCCTGCCTGTGTCATCATAGAAAGTGGTTCTGGTTAGAATCGTTTCCTCCCTCTTTCTCCTCTGTCTGGTTCCGGCGTGGGCGCAGTCTCCCCTGGGGATTGTCACCGGACTGGCCCTGGATCCCAGCGGAGCGGCCATACCCAACGCCGTGGTGGACCTCGGCAACACCCAAACCGGCGTGAAGCGCCATGCCCTGACCAACGCCGCCGGCGTCTACTCCTTCCCGAACCTGCCTCCCGGCGCCTATAAGCTGGAGGCGCAGGCCAAGGACTTCCGAGCCCTGGCCACGGCCGAATTTCCCGTGGAAGCCTACCGCACCGTCCGCCAGGACCTGCGCTTCGAGCTGGAAGCGGCCGCCACCGAAGTCACCATCACGGAATCGGCCTCCACCGTGATCCAGGTGGAGACGCCCTCCATCGGCTCGCGGCTGCTCACCCGGCAGATCCTGGAACTGCCCACGAACCAGCGCAGCGTCTACAACAACTCCGGCGACTCGGGCCTGATCGCCCTCATCATGCCGCTCACCATCCCCGGCGTAGTGCAGGTGGGCAGCGGCGCCAAATGGCTGACCCCGGGCGGCCTGGCCGCGGCCACCAAGCTGAAAGTGGACGGCATTGAAACCAACTTCGGCAACTTCGGCAGCCCCGACCCGGTCTCCCAGCCCTCCATGGAATCCATCGAGGAATTCACCGCCAGTGTTCTGACCAACAAGGCCGAATTCGGCGGCATGGGGACCATCACGACGGTGACCCGCGCGGGCACCAACGGCTACCACGGCGACCTCTTCTGGTACTTCCGCAACAGCGCCCTGGATGCCTGGAACGTCATCGCCCAGAACAAGCCGTACCAGAACATCCACAATTACGGCGGCACGCTCGGCGGGCCCATCCGGCGGGACCGGACCTTCTTCCACTTCACCTTCGACGGCATCAGCGGGCGGCGCGCCTACGTCTTCAGCCCCAGCGTCCCGACCCTCGCCATGCGCGAGGGCGACTTCACCGGCTTCGCCGCCCTGCGCAATCCGTTCAGCGGCGTCCAGCCCATTCAGGGCAACAAAATCCTGCCGCAATTCATCAGCCCGCAGGCCAAAAAGATCCAGGAATTGTTTTATCCCGAGCCGAATTACGGCCCGCCCACGCAGACCACCGGGAATTACCGCGCCTCGTTCAACGGGCCGGAAACCCACCGCATTTTCGAGCTGCGCCTGGACCACAATTTCTCCAGCCGGCACGGCGGCTTCATCCGCTACCAGCATAAGAAGGACGACTACGATATTCCCGGCGCGCGCAGTTCCCTGCCCCCCTCTTCCACCGGCACGTCGGACAACATACGCCGGGTGAACTTCTGGACCCTGGGCGATATCTACTCGATCCGGCCGAATGTATGGAACGAATTCCGGGCCGGGGTGGTGATCCTGGTGTCCGAGTCCGACGCGGACCTGAAAGGCCAGGCTCTGCTCGACCAAATCGGGATTCAGGGCCTGCCTTCACGGGGCGGTTTGAAGGGCATTCCCAACTTCAACATCACCGGCATCACCACCGTCACCCAGACCCTGCTCAACCCGGTCAACGACGGGCACTGGCAGCTGGCCGACAATCTCTCCTGGGTGAGCGGCCGGCATTCCATGAAATTCGGCGCCGAAGTGGTGGACTGGTTCGTGAACCGGCACCTGCCCACGGAACGGAACCTGTTCGGCAATTACGTCTTCAATCCCCGCTTCACCGGCAACGCCTACGCCGATTTTCTGCTCGGCCTGCCCGCCCAGGTGAACCGGCTGGACCCCTATCCGACGCAGTACAACCGCTTCCGCGACTGGGCCTTCTACGCCCAGGACGACTTCAAGGCCACGCCGCGGCTCAGCTTGAACTACGGCCTGCGCTACGAGTACAACGGGCCGGTCTGGACCCGGCTCGACAACCTCTATTCCTTCGACCCGGCGAGCGGGCGCATCGTGGTGCCGGGCGAGGAATCCAGGAGGATGTTCAGCCCCTACTTCCCCGCCGCGCTGCCCCTGACCACCGCTTCCGAGGTGGGCCTGGACCGCAGCCTCCGCAAGGCGGACACGAACAACTTCGCGCCGCGCTTCGGCTTTTCCTACCAGCTGGACGGCAGGGGCAGGACGGTGGTGCGGGGCGGCTGGGGCGTGTTCTATTCGCACTTCTCGGCCAACGTCGCGGCCGCCCTGGCCGCCGGGCCCTACGCCGTGTCCACCACGGCCATCAACGCCTTCTCCGGAGGCAAGCCCCTGTACACGCTGGAGAACCCGTTCGCCCAGCCGGGCACTTCGGGCACGGTGAACGTCACCAGCGTCAATCCCAACCTGCGCAACAGCTATGCCATGCAGTACAGCCTCTCGGTGGAGCGCGAGCTGACGCGCGACATCGGCGTGCGGCTCAGCTACATCGGGTCGAAGGGCACGCAGCTGGTCTACCAGCGCAACGCCAACCAGGTGAGTGCTTCGACCACGCCTTTCTCCGCGACGCGTCGCCCCTATCCGCAGTTCTTCGACATCGCCTGGGCGGATAACGGCGCCAATTCCCTCTACAGCGCCATGCAGGCGCAGGTGCAGAAGCGCTTCTCCAAAGGGCTGCTGTTCAGCTCCGCGTGGACCTGGGCGAAGAGCGTTTCCGAGATCGACGACACGGGCGACTTCGAGCTGAACACGCTGATCGAAGACGCCTACGACCGCCGGCGCGACCGGGCCAACGTCTACTCGGTGCCCCGCCACCAGTGGATGAACCAGCTGCTGTATGAACTGCCGCTGGGCGGCGGCAACCTGCGGGGAGGCTGGCAGGTGAACGCGCTGTGGAACCTGAGCACGGGCAATTTTCTGAACCCGATCTTCTCCGGCTCGGATCCCTCGAACACCAACCGGTTCACCGGGCGTCCCGACGTGGAGGGCCCGCTCGAGCTGCCGAAGACCTGGGAGCGGTGGTTCGAGCCAAAAGCCTTCGCTATTCCTCCGGCCAACGCCGGGCGGTTCGGCAACGCGGGGCGCAACACCATTCCCGGCCCGGGGTACATGGTGTTCAACCTGGGCGTATCGAAGACCGTGCGCCTGGAGAACCGGGGAGCGCTCTCGGTGACGGCTTCGTGGCAGAACCTGTTCAACCGCCGCAACTGGGGCGAGCCGTTCGCCACGGTCAACGATCTCCGGGCGGGAAGCATCACTTCGCTGCACCCCTTTCTGCCGGCCAATTCGCCGCGCTCGGGGATGCTGAGCCTGCGCTGGCGTTTCTGAGCGCTAGGCTCCGGCGGCGGAGGCGTGGTGGTCGGTGCGCTCGCCGCGCGGGCGGCGCTTGAACTCCTTCACCAGGCGGACCAGGGCTTCCACAACGGCTTCGAACACCTTGGCGCCCTTCTCCGCGGTGGCCAGGGTGGGGTCGCCGCTGACGCCGCTCTTGCTGAAGCGGGTCCACTCATCCATCAACAGCACGGGCGAGCCTTCCATCAGGTCCATCCAGACGAACTCGGACTCGGGCATGCCCTGTTCCTTCTTCGCCTTGTCCATCTGAACGCGGGGGGCGTCGAGGTGGAGGTAGACGGAGGTCTCCAGCTCGCAGGCGTGGGCCATGCCGCCGCGGCCGGACTGGCGCACTTCACGGATGGCGGAGCCGGCCAGCGAGGGCCAGATGAAGGCGCCGCAGAGGCTTTTGGTTTCCACGATGGTGCGGCGGGCGACCAGGTCGAGGATGGGCATGTTGGAGCCGTGGCCGTCGGCGATGAGGATGCGCTCGAAGCCGTGATGGGCCACGCTGCGGGTGATATCGAGCATGAAGTTCAGCAGGTGCTCGGGCCGGATGTCGATGGTGCCGGGGAAATCCATGTGATGGGTTTCATAGCCGTAGGGGATCAGCGGCATCAGCAGCATCTCGCCGCCGGCGCGGCGGGCGGCTTCTTCGCAGATGCTCCAGATCAGGAAGTTGTCCGTATCCAGCGGCAGGTGGTGGCCGTGGTCCTCCACCGAACCGATGGGGATGACGACGACGGGCTGCCGCTTCGCCGCCCCGGCCAGTTCCGGCCAGGTGTGATGCTGCCAGAGATAACTCTTTCGTTCCATAGGAGCCATCTTACGAAAAAGGTGGAGGGGGCCATTTTCCGGTAGACTGGCAATAGTGGAAGAGGAAGTCCTCGGCAAGGCATACGATTCCCGGTTGATGCGCCGCCTGCTGGGCTACATGCGGCCGTACACGCGTTACATCCTGGTGTCGCTGGTCTGCCTGATGATCGCGTCGGTGCTGCAGGTGGCGGGTCCGCTGCTGACCAAGGCGGCGATCGACCGCTACCTGGTTCCGGCGGGGAACCGCGTCCCCACGCCCTTCGACCCCTACCTTTCGGACGATCCCTGGAGGGGCATCGTGCAGATCTCGCTGATCTACATGGTGGTGCTGGCGGGGGTGTTCGTGTTCGAGTTCGGCCAGACCTACATCATGCAGTACACCGGGCAGCGGGCCATGTTCGATCTGCGGCGGCAGCTGATGACGCACCTGCAGCGGCTGGACGTGGCATTCTACGACCGCAACCCGGTAGGGCGGCTGGTGACGCGGGTGACGACGGACGTGGACACGTTGAACGAGCTGTTCGCCTCGGGCCTGGTGACGATCGTGGCGGACGTGCTCACGCTGAGCTTCATCGTGTTCGTGATGGTGCAGCTCAGCCCGGGGCTCACGCTGCTGATGCTGGCGGTGATGCCGCTGGTGGTGCTGGTGACGGTGGTGTTCCGGCGCACGGTGCAGCAGAGCTACCGGCGCATCCGGGTGGCCATCGCGCGGATCAACGCGTACCTGCAGGAGCACCTGGTGGGCATGGCGGTGCTGCAGCTGTTCAACCGCGAGAAGAAGAGCCGGGAGGAATTCGAGGGGATCAACCGCGAGCACATGGACGCCTACAAGGACGCCATCACGGCTTACGGGTGGTTCTACCCGACGGTGGAGTTCCTGGCGATGCTGGCGCTGGCGTTCGTGCTCTCCTACGGCGGCTTCCGCGTGGGGCGCGGGGAGCTGACGCTGGGCGTGGTGGTGGCGTTTCTGCAATACGGGATGCGGTTCTTCCGGCCCATCCAGGATCTGAGCGAAAAGTACAACATCCTGCAATCGGCCATGGCCTCCTCGGAGCGGGTGTTCAAGCTGCTGGACACGCCGGTGGAGATCCAGGCTCCGGCGGCGCCGAAAGCGCTGGGTGAGCGGGACGCCCGGGTGGAGTTCGACGGCGTGTGGTTCGCCTACAAGGGCGAGGACTGGGTTCTGAAAGACGTGAGCTTCGCGATCGAGCCGGGCGAGACGGTGGCGGTAGTGGGCCACACGGGCGCGGGCAAGACCACGCTGATCAGCCTGCTGCTGCGGTTCTACGACGTGCAGCGGGGGGCGATCCGGGTGGGCGGGGTGGACGTACGGGAGCTGGACCCGCGGGAGCTGCGGCGCCGGTTCGGGGTGGTGCTGCAGGACCCGTACCTGTTCTCCGGGACGATCGAGGAGAACATACGGCTGGGGACGGACGGGATCACCGAGGAGGAGGTGGCGGAGGCGGCCGACCAGGTGAACCTGATGGACTTCATCCGGTCGCTGCCGGAGGGGTTCGGGCAGCCGATCCGGGAGCGGGGCAGCTCGCTCTCGACGGGGCAGAAGCAGCTGATCAGCTTCGCGCGGGCGCTGGCGCACAGCCCGCGGTTCCTGATCCTGGACGAGGCGACGTCGAGTGTGGACACGGAGACGGAGTTCCGGGTGCGGGAGGCGCTGGCGCGGATGGTGGAGGGGCGGACCTCGATCATCATCGCGCACCGGCTCTCGACGATCCAGAGGGCGGACCGGATCCTGGTGATGCACAAGGGGCGGCTACGGGAGTCGGGGACGCATCAGGAGCTGCTGGCGCGGCGGGGGATCTACTGGAAGCTGTACCAGCTGCAGTACAGGGACCAGGAGAACGGGGCGGCGGGCGAGCCGCCGGAGAGCCGCCAGCCGTCGGCGATCGGCCGGCAGTAGGCATCAGGCGGTGGGGGCGATTTCCTGGCGGATGAGGGAAGCGAGGGAGTCCCAGTCGCCCTTGGCGACGTAGCCGCGCGCGCCGGCGCCGGCGATACGGTTAGAGATATAGCCGCCGACGACGCCGGAGAGGACAATGACGGGGGTTTTGACCTCGAGTTTCCGGCAGATCTCGAGGACATGCCAGGCGTCGAAGCCACCCATGGAGTAGTCGCAAAGGATGAGGTCCCAGCCGGGGAGGCGTAGGGCGTTGAGGAGCGCCTCGCGGCTGGATGCCCATGTGTGGCGGGGATTGAATCCGGCCCGTTTCAACTGATGCAGAAGTAGAACCACGTCGTCTTCGCAATCATCCACAATCAGAACCTGCATTTCACCCTGTGGTATCCGGTTTGTCGCTCTGCTTTCGTATTATAGTGCGATCCCTCAACGAGTTAAAGAGTAAGTTGGGGGAATCCGCGGGGACCGGGGGCCGGGCGCCGGAAACGGTACTAGGACCCGATAATCGCGCGTTTCAGGGGAGATCGGTTTCCTTTGTTTTCAATAATTTCCTGGGTTCGTTTTGCACAGTCGCGGCGCGCAGGAGGAAGAGGTTGTGGAAGGCGCGCTGATAGATCTTGTGGAGGCGGGTTTCGTAGCGCTGCATGAGGGCGAGGTGCTGGGAGTTATTGGCGAGGGCGGCGAAGGCGGAGGCGAGGCGGCGCACGCCGGCGGAGGATTCCTGATTGGCGAGTTCCTGTTCGAAGGTGGCGGTTTCGATGGCCCAGAGGCGGCGGAGGCGCCAGCAGGCGGAGACCATTTCGTCGATGAGGTCGTGTTCGACGGCGTCGGTGGGTAGGAAGCGGTTGAGGTAGTCGCGGAGGAGGCCTTCGAAGGCTTCCTGGGACTCGTTGGAGAGGAGGACGCACTGGGCGAACAGGCCGTGGCGGATGGCGTTTTGGGAAGAACGGCGCTTCCCCCGGGGTGTGACGGGGCCCCGCGAGAGGGCTCCGTTGGCGCGCGCGGCGCGGATTCTGAGTTCAGATGACATTGGGTGGCTCCTTTGTAACCGCTCCCTTTGGTCGCGGCTCGGTAACGGCGGCGGCGGCGCTGGGGGCGCCGGGCGCCGGGTTGATATTGGCGGCGGCGCTGGGGGCGCCGGGCGCCGGGTTGATATTGGCGGCGGCGCTGGGGGCGCCG
>JADZAF010000261.1 GCA_020852755.1 Bryobacterales bacterium | reverse complement strand
GTCATGCAAGCCAGCGTACACCGGAAAGGGGAGGCGTGGGCTGAAGACAGCCAAGGATACTTGGAATCTCCAGGACGGGAGCTTTCAGCCATCAGCGGACAGCGGTGAGCTTTTGCTGCAGCGCGGGTTCTTTCCTCCCCTTCCGGACCACGTACTCCATCAATGCCCACCATGACATCGCCGGCGAACTCCAGCGGCTGCCCGCTGAAGGCTGCAAGCTGACAGCCTGCCGGCCAACGCACCTCGGATTCACGACGGGAATTCCGAGGGACCAGGTCCCGGAATTGGCGGGCTGGAATCTGAAATCTACGCAGGAAACGTCCCGCCCGTTCCGGCATTACGGGCCGCCAGGACGCGTGGAATGCCGGCCAGGTCGGGCACTACGCGGGTATCGCGCCACGCGCCCCCCAGCAGCGAGAGCACCCGGTCGCGGCCGTTGTAGCCCAGCTCCATCACCAGCCAGCCGCCGGGACGCAGGACACGGGCCGCTTCGGCGATGAGCCGCTCGTAGATCTCGAAGCCGGTGGGCCCGGCGTAGAGGGCCACTTCCGGCTCGAAGTCGCGCACTTCACGCTGCAGCGTCTCGCGATGCTCAGAGGAGACATAGGGCGGGTTGGAGACCACCAGGTCCTGGGAGCGGTCCGACACGGCGGAGAGCAGGTCGCACAGCAGGAAGGCTACCGGCGCGCCCAGCCGCCAGGCGTTTCCCGCGGCTACCTCGATCGCGGGCCGGGAGATCTCGGTGGCGGTCACCCTGAGCGGGCGCTCCAGCGCCAGAGTGACGGCAATCGCGCCCGAACCGCAGCCCACATCCGTCACCCGGGCTCCCGAAGGCGCCAGTTCCAGGGCCGCCTGCACCACGAATTCGGTTTCCGGCCGGGGGATCAGGACGGCTGGGGTTACGGTGAACTCGCGCCCGAAAAACTCCTGCCGCCGGGTGATGTACTGGGTGGGCTTCCCGCCCAGGCGCTCGTGCAGGTAGCGGCCGAAATGCAGCCATTCCAGCTCAGCGAGTTCGCGCTCCGGGTGGGCATAGAGGTAGGAGCGCTCGCACTTGAGGGCGTGGCACAGCAGGACCTCGGCGGTGAGCCGGGGGACGGCCACCCGTTCCGCCTCCAGGAGGCGGGCGCCCTGGTCGAGAGCGTCGCGTACAGTCAGGCTACCCGGACCTCTTCGTTCAGCTTCTTGGTGCGGAAGAAAGTGGCCAGAGCGTCGATGATGGGATCCAGACGCCCGTCCATCACCAGGTCGAGCTGGTGCAGGGTGAGGCCGATGCGGTGATCGGTCACGCGGTTCTGCGGGAAGTTGTAGGTGCGGATCTTCTCGCTGCGGTCGCCGGTGCCCACCATGCTGCGGCGCTCGGCGCCCAACTGCTCCTGCTGCTTCTCGAGCTCGATTTCGTAGAGGCGCGAGCGGAGCACCCGCATGGCCTTGGCCTTGTTCTTGATCTGGGACTTCTCGTCCTGGCAGGAGACCACCAGGCCGGTGGGCAGATGGGTGATCCGCACGGCCGAGTACGTGGTGTTGACCGACTGCCCTCCGGGGCCGGAGGAACAGAAAGTGTCGATGCGGATGTCCTTGGGGTCCACCTCGACCTCCACTTCGTCGGCTTCCGGCAGCACGGCCACGGTGACGGCCGAGGTGTGGACGCGGCCCTGCTGCTCGGTGACCGGCACGCGCTGCACGCGGTGCACGCCGCTCTCGTACTTCAGACGGCTGTAGACCCGGTCGCCGCTGATCAGGGCGATGATTTCCTTGAGCCCGCCCACGGAGGACTCGCTGGAGGAGGTGATCTCCGCGCGCCAGCCCTGCGCTTCGGCGTAGCGGGCGTACATGCGAAAGATCTCAGCCGCGAAAAGAGTGGCCTCGTCGCCGCCGGTGCCGGCGCGGATTTCGAGAACCACGTTCTTCTCGTCGTTGGGATCCTTGGGCAGCAGCAGGAGGCGCAGCTCCTCCTCGACGCGGACCAGCTCGGGCTCGAGCCGGGCAGCCTCCTCGAGGGCCATGGCGCGCATCTCGGCGTCATCGAGCATGGAGCGGGCCTCCTCGAGGTCCCGGCGGATCTTCTTCCACTCGCGGTACCGGGACACCAGCTCGGTGAGGTCGTTGTGGGCCTTGGCGGCCTTACGATAGCGCTCGCCGTCGCTGATGACAGCGGGATCGGCGAGCTGGCGCGTGAGTTCCTCGAAGCGCAGCTCGGTTTGGTCAAGTTTGTCGATGAACTGCATGGAGCCTTTCGGTCAGGCGATCATGGCCTTTCCACCCTGGGCTACCTCGAGGTTCATGGCGCGGTTCAGGGCGCAGATGGCGACCGCGGTCTGGTCGTCGGACGGGGGCTGGGTGGTGATGCGCTGCAGCCAGAGGCCGGGAGCGGAGATCAGGGCCAGGGAGGAGCCCTGCCGCCGGGCGGCGAAACGGATCAGCTCGTAGCTCAGCCCGGCAATCACGGGCAGCAGCAGCAGGCGCCAGGCAAAGCGGGCCACGAAGCCGTCGAACGGGATGGCGGTGTAGACGGCCATCGAGATCACCATCACCACCAGCAGGAAGCTGGTTCCGCAGCGGGGATGGAAGGTCGGGAAGGTCCGGGCGTTCTCCACGCTCACCGGCAGCCCGGATTCGAAGTTGAACACCACCTTGTGTTCGGCGCCGTGGTACTCGAAAACGCGGCGGATCTCGGACCAGCGCGAGATCAGGAACAGGAAAACCAGAAAGATGCCCAGCCGCAGCAGGCCGTCGGCCAGGTTGAAGACGAAGTGCCCGTTCAGCGACGGGTAGTACTTGCCCAGCGCGGTCACCGCCCAGAGCGGCACGAACTTGTACAGGAAGATGAAAAAGGCCAGCGAAAAGATCACGTTCAGCGTCAACATCCAGGAGGAGATTTCGACCGGCTTCTCTCCCGGCCCGGCGGGGGGCACGGCGGCGTTGGCGGAGAAGCGCAGAGCGCGGACGCCCAGCGACATGGCCTGACCCAGCGAGCCCAGCCCGCGCAGAATCGGATACCTGAAGGCCGGCCATTTCTCCGACGGCCGGCGGATCGGCATTTCCTCGGAAACGATCTCGCCGTCCGGCTTGCGCACGGCCACACAGTAGCTGTGAGGAGCGCGCATCATGACGCCTTCGACGACCGCCTGGCCGCCGACCAGGGTCTCCTCGGCGCTCTCCAGGACGGGCATCATCTGCATGTGCGCCGTGAGGCGCAGAAAGGTGCGAATCAACACGGAATCGGTTGTCCCTCTCTGTTAATTATAAAGCACTTGCGGACGGCAGCCACGACTTTTTTGTCCGCTACGGGCGGCGGGTTGCGGGCG
>JADZAF010000260.1 GCA_020852755.1 Bryobacterales bacterium | reverse complement strand
GTCGGCCTCAGCGACCAGCCTGGGGGCCACCCTGGTATGCTGCAATGAGAACTGGGGGGCGCTACGGCGAGCAAAGTGTTACCGATGTCGCCGGTCTAAAGTGTTACCCATGTCCCCGGCCGTTCACAATCACGTCGCTTAGTAGCGGGCGAGTTCCTCGAAATCGATGTTGCCGCCCGAGAGAACCACCCCTACCCGGCGCACGTCCCGCGGCAGCTTACCGAACAGCACCGCGGCGGCCGCGGCCGCGCCGCTCGGTTCCACCAGCAGTTTCAACCGCAGCAGCAGGAACTTCACCGTCTCTCTCAGTTCGCCGTCGCTGACCAGCAGGATCCGTTCCGCCAGGCGCAGCAGGATCGGAAAGGTGATCCGGCCCGGCTTGGGAACCCGCAAGCCGTCGGCAATAGTGTTGGGCTGGACTTCGATCCTGTCGCCCGCAAGCATCGAGAGGTACGTGTCATTCGCGCCTTCCGGCTCCGCGCCGAAAATGCGGATGGAGGGATTGACGGACCGGGCCGCGATGGCGCAGCCGGAAAGCAGCCCGCCTCCGCTGACCGGGGCGATGAGGGCGTCCAGCCCGGGGACATCCTCGAGCAACTCCAGCGCCGCCGTGCCCTGCCCGGCAATAATCAGCGGATGGTCGAAGGGCGGAACCAGGGTGGCGCCGGTCTCCTTCAGGATGCCCTCCGCGATCGCTTCCCGGCTCTCCCGCAGCCGGTCGTAGGTAACCACCCGTGCGCCGTACGCCCGCGTGGCTTCCAGCTTGGAGCGCGGGGCGTCGGCCGGCATCACGATGGTCGCCGCCGCCTTCACGTGGCGCGCGGCGATGGCCGTCGCCTGAGCATGGTTGCCCGAGGAAAAGGCCACCACGCCCCGCTCCCGCTGTTCCGGGCTCATGGACAGGATCAGGTTGGCGGCCCCCCGAATCTTGAAGGCGCCGCCCCTCTGCAGGTTCTCGCACTTGAAGATCGCCCGCACGCCGGCCCGTTCGTCGAATCCGGCGGAGGTGAAGACCGGCGTGCGGCGGGCCAGCGGCTGGATGCGCCGCGCGGCCTCGCGCAGCATGGCGGCGGTTACATCAACGCTTTCCATATGAGAAAGAGGGCCCCGGCCGCGAAGCCGGCCAGCGCCTGGTACTCCTTGTTTTTCATGTAGAGAGCGAACTGGAATTTCTCCGCGGCCGGATACCGCGCCCGGCGCGGCCAGAGGGCCGGCACCCGCTCCGCATAGCGGGCGTACTCGGGAAACAGCTTGCGGAGGTGCTGTTCCTCGAGCTGGATGGCCGGCAGATACACCAGCACGAAGATCGCGCCGAACAGCAAGGCCAGCCCGGACCGGCGGGAGGCGATCGCCAGGCCCGCCGCCACCAGCAGCGTGCCGATATAGAGCGGGTTGCGCGTGCAGGCGTAGGGCCCGCCGGTCGCCAGCTTCCGGTTCTTGTCCAAATGCCCGGCCGCCCAAGCCCTCAGCAGCAGCCCGCACAGGGCCACCGGCAGGCCGGCCGCAAGCGACGCCGCGTCCGGGTCTGAGAACCACCCAAACGCCGCAACCAGGAGAAAACCGCTGGGAACTCTCAGGCGCGCCACGCAATCCGCATAGGGTTTGGCGAATCGCAACATCAGGCGAGGCACCCGGCAGAGGCGGGCCGGTTCAGCCGCAGCTTCAAGGCCTCGAAGACCGCCCGGGGCGTGATCTCAAACATGCTGGGGGCCACGGTGGAAGACCGCTGGTAGGTAGTGACGGCGTCAGGGCTCCGCAGGACCGTGAAGGTCTCGCCGTAGGGACCGTTGCGCGCGGGATCCGTCGGTCCGAAGATGGCCACCCCGGGTTTGCCCAGGGCGGCGGCAAGATGGACCGGCCCGCTGTCGATCCCCACTACCGCGGCCGCCCGGCGGGTGATGTCGATCAGTCCCGCAACCCCCGAGCAGTGGACCACCGCGTCGCGGATGCCGGCCAGCCTCAAGGACGTCTGCGGAGGGCCGTTCACTACCAGCGGCAAGGCCATTCCGCTGCGCAGGCGCCGCGCCAGTTCCTCGTAGTACTCGAAAGGCCACTCTTTGCCGGCCCAGCCGCCCAGCGGGCAGGCCAGCACGAAATCCCCCTGGGGAAGCTGGCCTTCCGGCCGGCCCTGGGGCAGCGGGAAAGCCCGCAGAACGCTGTTGGCCCCGGCGCTGCCCGCCAGGTCCAGGTTCCGGTCCACCACGTGCTTGGCGGGACTCAACGTCTTGCTCGAGTAGAACAAGCCGGCGGCCTTCTCCCGCAGCAATGTGTGATGGAATCCGTAGATGCGGTCCGGACGCGCCAGGGAGGCCGCCAGCGCCGACTTGATCAGCCCCTGAAAATCCACCGCCAGGTCGTAGCGCTCGCTGCGCAACTCCCGCCACCCTCGCAGAATGCCGGCTGCGCTGCGGCGGTCCAGCATCACCACCCGGTCCACGAAAACGTTGCCTTCCAGGAGTTCGGCCCAGTGGGATTCCACCACCCAGGTCAGCCGTGAATTGGGAAAGCTGTGTTTCAGCGTGGCCACCGCCGGGAGAGCGTGGATGATGTCTCCCATGGAACCCAGGCGAACCACCAGAATGCGAATTCCGGGGCTAGCCTGCGTTGCGGCGTTGTACATGCTGGATGAGTTCCTGCTGTCGACGGGCGTCCCCTTCTTCTTCCCGAAAAACCGCCCGGGCTCGAACGCAAGCGAGAAACGGCTCCGGGTTTCCTCCTTCGGGGACCACCACGTAGTCTACCATCCGGAGGCCGGCCACCAACTCCGCGCGGGCGCGGGCCGCCAGGACCGGACGGACAGGCTCGGTCACCACCGCCATCAGCCGGCCCTCGGAACCGGCCCGGATTCCGGCCAGGCGCTCCGCATGCGCGGCCAGCAGCGGGTCGAACCAGCCCGTCACCACGCTGACCGGTTCCCGTTCTGCAACTTCCAGCGCCTGTTTTTCATCCAGTATCTTGATCCTTGTGTCCATCACAGCCTGCCGGTGGCGAGCCGCAACCGGAGGGAGCGTCTGATTTCAAATGTCCCTCGTGTTCCCGGCGCACAGCGGCTCGACTCCCATTTTGCCCCGAAAACCCTGTAACGTGGTAAGAAACCCAATGTATTCCCGATCCCTGTTCTTTCTCCTGGCATCCTGGTCTGTCTTCGCGGCCCAGCCGCCCGCCACGGAGCGTGAAAAACCCAAACTGGTGCTGGCCATCGCGGTGGACCAGTTCCGTTTCGATTACCTGACCCGGTTCCGGAAAGACTATCACGCCGGTCTCGACCGGCTGCTGCGCCAGGGCGCCGTCTTCACCCAGGCCGAGTTCATCCATTTCCCGACCGTTACGGCCATCGGCCACAGCACGTTCCTGACTGGCGCGACGCCGGCGATGAGCGGGATCGTGGGCAACGACTGGTTTGACCGGGCCACGGGCAGGGTGGTCACCAGCGTCTCCGACCCCAACGCCAAGGTACTGGGCGGCAGCGGCGACGGAGGCGCTTCGCCCCGCCGCCTGCTGGTAAGCACCGTGGGCGACGAGCTGAAGATGGCCAACGGCGGCAAGTCCAAGGTGATCGGCATTTCATTGAAGGACCGGGCCGCGATCCTGCCTTCCGGCCACATGGCCAACGGCGCCTACTGGTTCGATAACAAAAGCGGCAACTTCGTGAGCAGCACCTTCTACTTCAACGATCTGCCGGATTGGGTGGTGGAGTTCAACCGCGAGCGCCCGGCCGACCGCTACGCCGGCGCGGAGTGGCAGCCCTTCAAGCGCATGCCGAATCCCCCCGGAGAGAAACTCTGGGGAGCGCTGGTGGCCAGCCCGTTTTCCAATGAGCTGGTGGAGGCCTTCGCCGAGCGCGCCCTCGTAAAGGAACAGCTCGGGCGCGACGACTACCCGGACATCCTCGCCGTCAGTTTTTCGGCCAACGATTACGTGGGCCATTCCGTGGGTCCCGATGCTCCGGAAGTGCGCGATATATCAATTCGTACCGATCAACTCCTCGACAAATTGTTTAACTTCGTGGATGCGCAGGTGGGGATGGCCAACGTGCTCGTGGTGCTCACCGGCGACCACGGCATCGCCCCGCTGCCCGAACTGTCCATCCAGCGCAAGATGCCGGGGGGCCGATTACCCCGCGGCCAGATAGAGCAGGCGGTTCGCAAAGCCCTGACGGAAAAATACGGCGAGGGTGAGTGGATCGTCCGGCCTTCGGAGCATTCCCTTTACTTCAATTCCGAACTGATCCGCCAGAAGAAGCTGAGCGAGGCGGAGGTGCAGCGCACCGCGGCCGAAGCCGTGCGCGGGGTTCCCCGCGTCTTCCGCGTCTACACCCGCGAGGATCTCGCCCGGGGCTACCAGATGGCCGACCCGGTCGGCCGGCGCGTGGTCAACGGTTTCAACGCCGCCCGCGGCGCCGACCTCATCGTCCTGTACGAGCCCTACTGGCTGATGGAATCCCACGGCTCCAGCCACGGCACGGCCTTCCATTACGACGTGCACGTTCCGGTGATCTTCATGGGCAAGTGGATCAGGCCGGGCCTCTACCACGAGCGCATCGCTCCCAACGACATCGCCCCCACCGTAGCCGCCCTGCTGCAGGTCGATACCCCCAGCGGTTCGGTCGGCCGGGTGCTGGCGGAAATCTTCGAGCGGCAGTAGCTCAGTCGAGCAGCGAGGCGGACTCGTTGTCCAGGTAGACCCGCGCGCACGGATGAGCGAAGGCCAGCGAGCCCGGGCAGTCCGTCGAGAGGCCGCCCCGGATCGCGCGGCGCACCGCCTCGGCTTTTCTCAGATCCGGCACCGCGCCGATCAGGCAGGCGGATTTCGCCATCACGGGACAGGTGATCGTGAGAGCCTCGCGGGGCACGGTCTCGACCGACGGGAAGTGGCCTTCGCCCACCTGCTGCCGGCGCGAGCGCTCGTCCAGGGTGATGCGCTTGACCACCTGCGGATCGCGGAAATCCGCCGTGCCCGGCTCGTTGAAAGCGATATGGCCGTTCTCGCCGATTCCGAAAAAAGTGACGTCAATCGTCCGCTCGGAAAGCAGGGCGCCGTAGCGAAGGCACTCCACATCCGCGTCCTCCGCGTCGCCGCGCAGGTAATGCACCGTCCCCGGATGCACCAGGTCCACGACATGCGTGCGCACCCAGCGCCGCAGGCTGGCCGGGTGCGTCTCCGGGAGGCCCACATACTCGTCCATGTGGAAGAGCTCCACGGCCTTCCAGTCGATGTCCGGCTGCCGGGTGAGGGACGCGATGACCTCCAGCTGCGAATTGCCGGCCCCTACAATGATGCGCGCCGCCCCGGTCCGCCCGATCGCCTCCCGGATGAAACCGGCGGCATCCCGCGCGGCGGCTTCGCCCAGGTCGCGCTTGTCGTCGAAGACCTGAACCAGGGTCCGGTTCACGGAAAAGGACTTCACAATTCCCTTCCTCCTTCCCGGGACAATAGCTGCACGGCAAGAATGGCCGCACGGGGCAGGTGGAAGGGATCCTTCACCGGCAGGGCGATCACCTCCGTCATGCGGCGCCCGGCACGGTCCAGCCTCTGCCACCACTCGCCGGTTTCCGGCATGGGGAAGTGGGCGAAGGACCATTCGTGCACCTTCCGATACCACTCCCGGCACCACTCCGCTCCGGTCAACTCCCAGGCCAGCAGCAGCGCGTACAGCGCTTCGGTGTGCGGCCACCAGGCCTTCACTTCGGCGTGCGGCAGGAAGGGCTCGCGGCCCTCCGCGTCGATACCCAGGAAGATGCCGCCGTGCTCCGGGTCCCAGCCCGCCTCGAGGTGCCAGCGCAGCACTTCGGCCGCGGACCGGACGGTGGCGAGGTCCCCGCGCCGCCGCGCCCAGTGCATGGTGAACCACATCGATTCGATGGCGTGGCCGGGCATGACAAAAGTGCCCTCGGTGGGCGGCAGTTCCTCGTAACGGGCGCTGAGGAATTCCAGCAGCAGCTTGCGCTCCGGCCGCACGAAATTCTTCATCACCCGGCCGGCGCATTCGGCGGCCAGCTGCTCGGCCCACACGTCCCCGGTGGTCTGGGCGAATTCGCTGGCCACCTCCAGAAAGATCATCGGTATGCCGTGATTGCGCCTGCCGGGCGGCAGCCTGTAGGGCGCGGTCTCGTGAAAATCGGGCGATTCAAAGCGGGCGCGTGCTTCGTGCAGCGTGGTCCGCGCGGTCTCCAGCAGCGCTTCGTCGCGCACGGCCCGGCAGTATTCGCCAAGTCCGTAGGTGACGAAAGCATCCGAGTAGATGCTGGTGGGGCCTTCCACCACCTGGCCCTCGCGGCTGGTGTGGTAGACCCAGCGGCCTTGCGCATCGCGGCCGTGGGCCAGCAGGAAGCGGATCGAGTTGCGCGCGGCGTCGAGAAACTTCGGATCCCGCTCGATCCGGTTGTAGAGGGCGGAAAAGGTCCAGACCGAGCGGGCCTGCGACCAGATGTACTTGTCGCCGCTGACCGGCGTGCCGTCCTCCCGCATGCAGGAGAGAACACCGCCCTGCTCCCAGTCGATTCCGTGCTTGAACCAGAAGGGAACGAAGCCGTCCAGCAGCAACTCGCGGTAGAGCCTGGCAAGCTGAGTGCGATTCATGAAAAAAAGGGGACAGAGGGAATTGATTCGTCAATTCCCCCGGTCCCCTCTATTCTAGAACCGGAACCTCAGCCTGGGTGGGCCTCAGGCCACGGGGATCTTCCCGGAAAACCCTCCTGGCCCCGGGAAGCAGCCGGCAATGCCGCCGTCTAGAACTGGAACTTCGCCGCGATCATGACCCGCCGCGGAATCCCGCTCTGGCTCGTGATCATGCCGAAGGTGCGCGAGACGATGGAGCTGTCCGGGTTGCCGGCATTCATGTGATTGAGAATGTTCATGGCTTCGAAGCGAAGTTGCAGCCGCTGCGCCTCCTTGAAGAGCCGGATGTTCTTCATCAGCGCGAAATCCCACTGGGAGAAGCCCGGACCGCGCATCTGCGAGAGGTAGCTCGGAACGTCGCCGACCTCGTAGCCCTGCACGATGCGAAAGGCCTGCGGGTTGAAGTAGTGGGTAAATCCGGCCGAGCCCTCCAGCGCCTGATGGCCGGTCACGCCGTTGTTGTACTCCTGCCGGGGCACGACGAATACCGGTTGGGAATCGCGCCCGTGGCCGATGTTGTACCACTGGCTTCCCGGTCCGCCCACGGTGTTGCTGGGCGTGCGCACGGCGATGGGAGTGCCGGAACGCAGCGTAGTGGTGCCGGCCAGGGTCCAGCCGCCCACCACCCGGTCCAGAATCTTGCCGCCCGTGCTCTGCAAATCTCCGAGCAGCGCCTTGCCGCGCCCGAAGGGCAGGTCCCACGAGTAGTTGAACAGCACCTTGTGGGTGATGTCGCTGCCGGCGTGGCCGTATACGCTGCCCAGCCCCAGTCCGGCTTGCGGGAACGGCATGCCCTGCTGGCCGTCCAGCGCGCCGCTGTCCTGCAGCAGCTTCGACAGGGTGTAGTTGGCCAGGAAGCTGTAGCCGCGTCCGAAGCGGTGCTCCACCTGGACATAGCCGGAATGGTAGTTCGAGGTGCCCAGCGGCTCGCCCACGGTCCAGATCTCGGACCACAGCGGATGGCGCTGGAACAGCCGCCCGTACGGCAGCGTCTTTCCGCCCATGCCGGTGAGCGGAGCGATCTGGCCGTAGAAGGGGTTGGGAACCTGGGTGCTCAGAGCGCTGCCCAGCGGCCCGATCTTGTGGTAAGCGTCGGGCAGAATGTGTTCGCCCATCCCGAGGTAGTAGGGGATGCCGCGAACCAGGTTGGCGTTGTAGGCGCCCTCCACCACCCAGGAGTTCTCGCCGGAGCCCAGCTCACGCTGCACGCTCAGCATGATGGAGTGCTCGTGCGCGGGAGTGATGTTGGGCGCGCTGGCCAGAAACCAGTTGCCCATCACGCTCCTGTTCAACTCGGTGACGTCGCGGGTCAGGCGGACGTAGCCGATCCCGTCCGGCATGGGCCGGTCGAAGCTCAGCGGGAAGGTCAGGCCGCCGTCCGGCGAGCCCCCCTGCACCAGGCGCGCCAGGTCGCCGTAGCCGATGTTCCACATCGAGCCGTTCAGGAACTGGCTTCCGGTCGAAGTGCCCCAGATGATGCCATAACCCGCGCGAACCACCGTGCGCGGCATCACCTGGTAGGCCAGGCCCAGACGCGGTCCGAAGTGATACGGCAGGCTCCATTGCAGCGTGCGGCCCGGGTACTCGGGGCTGCCCATCATGACGGCGCGACCGTAGACGCCCTTGGTCACCCAGTCCGGCGCCGCCATGTTCGTGCCGGTCACGCGCAGCACCTCATCCCAGCTCCAGCCGGGGTTCGGGCTCCAGGGCCACTTGTAGTCCTTGTCCCAGAAGGTCTGTCGGTCGAAACGCTCGGTGCGCGGGGGCTCGAAGTCCCAGCGGATGCCGGCGTTCACCACCAGCTTGCTGGTCAACCGGATATCGTCCTGAATGTAAGCGCCGTGATAGGTCTGCAGCGAGGCCGGACCGGCCAGCTGCACACCGTCGCCTCCGGCCACGCCGCCCAGCAGCCAGCCTGCCAGGCCTGAACCGAAGCCGCTCACCGGCGAGTCGTAGTACTTCGAGGTCAGGCTGCGCACGGTGTAGGTGGAGAAGCGCCCGCCCGAAGGAACGTTGGAGTAGTAGCGCCGGTGCTCGTAGCCGGCCTTGAAGGTATGCTTGCCATACAGCTTCTGGATGGAGGCCACGGCGCTGTAGGTGGTGTCGTACGCGCTGGTGACCTGACCGCCGCCCAGGTCCGTGATGGTGTCCCGCACGCCGAGGCTCGGCACGCGGCCCTTGGTGGTGCCCAGCAGGTTCACAACCTCCCGCTGGATGGGCCAGTCGCTGGCATCCACGTCCACCTCGGAACCCGTCAGGCTGTAGCTGCGCACGATGCCGCCCCGCAGGTTCACGATGGTAGTCGGGTTGAGGGTCCAGGTGTGGTCCAGCGAGCCCGTGTAGGCCCGGCCGGAGGTGAAGCTGGCGGCCTGCAGCGGCGACAGCCAGCGCGGGCTGATCGAGCTGTTGTCGTAGTGCGTCACCGTGAAGTGAGTAGTGTGCTGGTTGCTCCAGTTCTGGTCCAGACGGCCAGTCCACTTGTTCGTGCTGGAGGGATTGGTGCTCGAGCCGATGAAGTTCTGGTCATGGCTGGAACCCGGCTGCGCGGGGCGGTTGGGCTGCGGATAGTAGCCCAGGTAAACCTTCGACAGCGGGTTGAACCGCGATTCGGGAATGCGGTTGCCGGGGAAGGGATCGCGGACCACCCGGGTGCCCTCCAGCTTGGCGGTCTGCGGGTCGAAGATCTGCGCCCGCAGCCCGTTGTCGATCAGGGTCTGCGAGAAGTCGCCCTGCCGCTCCAGGTCGGTCGGCACGCCGGCCAGGCGGGTGTTGCTGCCCGAACGGTAGCGCCCTCCCTCGAAGTTGAGGAAGAAGAAGGTCTTGTCGCGGCCGTTGTAGACCTTCGGGATCCAGATCGGGCCGCCGATGCTGCCGCCGAAGACGTTTTCGTGGAAAATGCCCTTGGCGCGGCCGAAACGGTTGTCGTTCCAGCCGTTGGCGTTCATGATGTCGTTCTTGAAGAACTCGTAGACCGAGCCGTGATACTCGTTGGTCCCCGAGCGGGTCGCCAGGGTGACGGCGCCGCCCGAAAGCCGGCCGTATTCCGCCGACAGGCCGTTGGTGATGACCTTGAACTCGCCCACCGCCTCCATCGAAGGCACCGAGGGCGGGACGTCGTGATAGTAGCCGGTGGTGACGGCCAGGCCGTCGATGAAGTACTCGGTCTGGGCGGTTCGACCGCCGTTGATGCGAAAGTCGCTGCCCCGGCTCATCTGGTCCGAGGTGCCGTTCACGTTCGGCGTCAGAGCGGCGAAGGCCAGAGCGTTCCGGTTATACTGGGGCAGTTCCTGGACTCGCCGGTTGTCGATCACCAGACCGGTCTGGGCGTCCTCCACGCGCAACAGCGGGATCTCGCCGGTGACGGTGACGCTCTCGGTCTGGGCGCCCACTTCCATCACCAGGTCCAGGGTCACCCGGTCGCCGACCTGCAAAACAATGCCGCTGCGCTCCAGGTTCTTCATTCCCGAGAACTTCGCGCTGAGCGAATACCGGCCGGGAATCAGGTTGGGAACGGTGAAATAGCCTTCGGGATTCGATTCCGTGGTTCGCACCACGTTGGTCTCGACGTTCTGAATGGCAATAGCCGCTCCGGGAATGACCGCCCCGCTCGCGTCCTTGACCTGACCACTGAGGGTCGCGGTGCTCTGGGCGAAGGAGACGGTGGAAAGCAGCAGAACCGCTGCCAGTAACGCCACTGCGTGTTTCAAGCAAAAACCTCCTGCAGATGTAAACTTCCGTTTGTAACGTTCGGCCGTGGGCCTTTGTCTCCGCCTGAGGAAGGGGAATTGGCGGGGACCCTTAGCTTCGGACTACCTCCGGATTGGGGTCATTATATCCGAAATGCCGGCGGAGCGAGAGACCCGCTTGCGTTGATTGCAGGCCGAACCTTGGCCGCCCGAAGCGATCCCCGGGCCTGCCGGCCGCCCAAGCTTGATGAAACCCGGAGAGCGCCGTTTTGCGAGCCGCGGCGGTCCTCCCGTTTCAGGACGGAAAGCGGGGGAAGGGCAAAGGCAGGAGCGCCGCCCCTCGCCGGAAATCGGGCCGGCGATCGCGCCGTTCCACCAGAAGTAAGTGGTGCTTTTCTCGTCTTCCGGCCGGCCCCATTGTGAAAAATAATCCTGTTATAATCGGGAGTTTCACTCTCCGGAAATCCAAGGACGCCCAATGAGTTTAAGCCAGTTAGCTCGCTCTATATGCGAATCGCCTACCCTGAAGATGAACGAAACCGCCGCCCTGCTCCGGGACCGCGGGGAGCCGGTCATTCACCTGGGAGGCGGGGAACCCAAGAGCAAGACCCCCATCGACGCCATCGTCAGCTGCGCCGGCCTGCTGAATACCGGCGATATCAAGTACGCGCCTGCCGACGGCCTCCCCACCCTGAAGAAGGCCATCATCCGTTACACGGAAGAACACTATCACAAGATCGTTTCGGCCGATAACGTCATCGCTTCCAATGGGGCCAAACAGGCCATCATGGTGGCTCTGCACGCCATCCTCGATCCCAAGGACGAAGTGGTCTTCCCGGTGCCTTACTGGGTCAGCTACCCCGAGATGGTCAAGCTGGCCGGAGGCGTGCCGGTTCCGGTCCGCGCCGAGGACGGCACCTTCTGCCCCAGCATCGAAGAGATCGCGGAAGCCATCGGCTCCTACACCAAGGCCGTCATCATCAACAGCCCGAACAACCCGTCCGGGGTCATGTACTCGCGCGACTTCATTGCCGAGATGGTCCGCCTCTGCGAAAAGAAGAGCCTGTACCTGATCATGGACGACACCTACAACCGGCTGCTGTTCGATAACCGGGCCCCCATCAACTGCTACGAGTACATCACCGACCACACCGAATCCTCCAAGCTGATCCTGATCAACTGCGTTTCCAAAATGTACGCCATGACGGGTTTCCGCATCGGTTGGGCCATCGCCAACAAGCAGCTGGTCCGCGCCATGGCCAACATCCAGTCGCAGCAGACCTCCGGCCCCGCCACGCCCTCCCAGTGGGCCGCCATCGGCGCGCTCAACGGCGTGCAGGCGCACATCGAAAACCTGCGGATGACGCTGGAGAATAACCGCAACGTAATGGTCGACCGGCTCAACGCCTTCGACGGCGTCCGGGTGGTCAAGCCGGACGGCACTTTTTACTGCTTTCCGGATTTCACTTCCTACGAACCCGATTCCAACAAGCTGGCCGGCTTCCTTCTGGAGAAGGTCCGGGTGGTCACCGTGCCGGGCCGCGATTTCGGCATGGAGGGCCACCTACGGCTCAGCTATTCCGGCACGATCAAGGACATCACCGAAGGCATCGAGCGGATCAAGTGGGCCATCGACCCGAACGCGCCCAACGAACTCTACCTGGGCGACCGCAAGCTGGTGAGAGACTGGCTATGAACCCCTACTACGATTTCCCTTCCCCGGCACAGAAGGAAGCTGCCGCCACCGCGAGCATCTACGGGGTGCAGAATCACGGCTTGGGCAACCTGCGCCGGGTCTACTGGAACCTGCCCACCGGCGCGCTCTATGAAGAAGCCATCTTCCGCGCGGAGGCCCGGGTGGCCCACATGGGCCCCCTGGTGGTCAAGACCGGGAAACATACCGCCCGGGCCGCGGCCGACAAGTTCATCGTCTCCGAGCCGTCCAACCGCGAGCACATCTGGTGGGGCCAGTACAACCGGCCTTATAACGCCGCCCAGTTCAGCGTGTTGCTGACCCGCCTGCAGGGATTCCTGCAGAACCGCGACGTTTTCGTCCAGGACTGCTTCGCCGGCGCCGACCCGGCCCACCGCCTGCCCATCCGCATCATCACCGAGAAAGCCTGGCACAGCCTGTTCGCGCGGATCATGTTCCGGATTCCCCACCAGGACCTGCTCAAGCGCCACGTGCCGGAATTCACCGTCATCTGCGCGCCCTCGTTCCAGTCCTCCCCGGTGATCGATTCGACCCGCTCGGAGACCTTCATCATCGCCAACTTCGCCGAGCGCATGGCCATCATCGGCGGGTCGGCCTACGGCGGGGAGATCAAGAAGACCATCTTCACTGTGCTGAACTACCTGCTCCCCTTCGACGGCGTCTTCCCCATGCACTGCTCGGCCAACGTGGGCGCGGACGGCGACGTGGCCCTGTTTTTCGGCCTCTCCGGCACAGGCAAAACAACCCTTTCCGCCGACCCCTCACGGCGGCTGATCGGCGACGACGAGCACGGCTGGGGCGATAACGGCGTCTTCAACTTCGAGGACGGCTGCTACGCCAAGGTGATCCGGCTCTCCCCGGACGCGGAGCCCCAGATCTGGAATGCCACCCGGCGCTTTGGCACGGTGCTGGAGAACGTCGTCTTCGACCCGGTTTCCCGGCGGCTCGATCTGAACGACGACATGATGACCGAGAACACCCGCGCGGCCTATCCGCTGGAGTACATCGACAACTACCTGCCGGAGAAGATGGCGGGCCATCCCGGCAACATCATCCTGCTGACCTGCGACGCTTCCGGCGTGATGCCGCCCATTGCCAAGCTTTCGCCCGAACAGGCCATCTATCATTTCATCTCCGGCTACACCAGCAAGATCGCCGGCACCGAGATCGGCCTCGGGGTCGAGCCGGAAATCACCTTCTCCACCTGCTTCGGCGGTCCCTTCATGGTTCACCGCCCGTACGTCTACGCCGAAATGCTGAAAGCACGCATGCTGAAGCACGGGGTGCATTGCTGGATGGTAAACACCGGCTGGACGGGCGGAACCTTCGGCATCGGCAGGCGCATCAGCATCCAGCACACCCGCGCCCTGCTGCGGGCTGCTCTCAGCGGCCACCTGCTGAAGGTCGAGTACAAGCAGGACCCGGTGTTCGGATTCGCCGTGCCCAAGACCTGCGACGGGGTCCCGAAGGATATCCTGGACCCGATCAACACCTGGGGCAATCGCG
>JADZAF010000259.1 GCA_020852755.1 Bryobacterales bacterium | reverse complement strand
CATCCGCCAGATCTTCACTCTGGCAGGGCACGAGTCCGAGGTACTGTTCACCCACGTGCCCCAGAGGGGTTACTCGCTGACGGAAGAAGCCTGACTATCCGGCGGCCCGAGCCCGGAGCACTTGAGGCGCGCCCTGATTGCGCTCGCGCTGCCAGTCGGCCATGGCGTGGCTGATCACCCGATTTACCTCGTCGGGGTTCAGCGGTTTGAGGAGCACATCGAAGCCGCCCATGTTGAGCACCTGCGACCAGAGGGTGTCATTGCCCTGCGCGCACGTGACAATCAGCCGCGGCGGATTCATCAGCGGGGCAACCTGGCTCACGATGTCCATCCAGCTGCCGTCCCGGAATGAGGCGTCGCAGAGGATCACGGGCATGCGCTGGAAGCAGAGCAGGTTGACGGCTTCGCGATAGGAGCCCGTGGAGTGCAGGGTCCAGCCGGCCTGTCTGGACACTTCGCTCAGTACGTGGAGATCGTGCGAGGAACTGCACAGCGCGAGGACTGCATAGGTTTCAACGGGCGGATCATTCCAGGCTTCCAGGGCCGGAGCGCCGTCTCCGGTAGCCGCGGCCACAGGTTTTCTCGCAGGATACTGCATCCCTCCTCCTTTTCGCCCTGAGGGCGGCTTGTGGCACGCTTTGCGGTTGGTATGAGGGCCGCCACCCGGGGCGCAACGGGGTGGTGAATCACGGCGCCTACTAAGCTGCTCTTAGTATGCGCCCTGGAATGCCGGGCGTCAACGGTTCCGGAGCGAGCGCGATTAATTCAGGTTCATTTGCGAGGAGAAAACTCACAGCGCGGGGAGAGCCCACACGGTTTCGGGCCAAACCGGAGACCGGAGCGCCCGGCCGGCAGCCTGCACGCCGGGGAATCTGGCAAAGTAAGACGAGAGGACTTTTATCATGGAAAGCAGCCGGCGGCAGTTTTTGGCAGGAACGCTCGCACTGGCGGGAGACGCGGTGTGCGCGCCGAGACGATATTCTCCACGCATCGTCTGCAACACCTACTATTGGGTTCAGTGGTTCGCCACCCCGCGGAAGTACATTGCCTCGAACCCGGACCCGCTTGCGGTTCCGCGTCCGTCGCCTCCGGCCCGTCCGGCCGGCCCGCGCCCGGCGCCGAGCCGCATGGACTGGACCGATGAACAGTGGCATACCGTATGTTCGGACGCGCAGTATGCGGGCTATCGCAGGCTGGAGGTGGTCGCTTCCTGCGTGGGTGAGAGGCCGCTCGGCCAGGTTGAGGCATTTCTCAGCCAGTACGGCCTCATCATGAATCACATGTGGCACGCCGGGCGGCTGTATCCGGCGAAGGCTGCCGAGCGGACCATCGCCGGGACCATCGAGGTGCTGGACAAGTTCAAGCCGCTCAAGTCGCCGGAGTTCTTTTTCGACCCGTTCGGCGACCGGGGCCCGCTGGCGGAAGAAGACGCCCGCTGCCAGAACCAGGGACTGGACCGCATCGGGCGCGAGGCCAGAGACCGCGGGATGAAGCTGTGCGTTCACAACCACGAGGGACCGATGCGCTATGGAGCCAAAGAGTGGCGCGGCGTGATGGCGGGAACGGACCCCGAACTGGTGTGGATGTGCCTGGACATGGACTGGACGTGGCAGGCGGGCACCGACCCGTTCCCGCTGCTCTACGAGGCCGGAGACCAGGGCCGGCTGGGCGCGGTGCACATGCGCACGCAGCACAACAAGATCACGGACCAGACCATGGAAGACGGCGGCGATATCGACTTCCATAAGGTGGCGGCCTACCTGAAGAAGACCGGCTTCGACGGCGCCCTGGTGGAGGAGTCGGAGCCGATGAAGGAAACCAGGGTGACCCGCAGCCTGCGGGAGAACAAGCGCCTGGCGCGGATCTGGTGCGAGAAGGTTTTTGGAGTCTCGGCGAAGGCATAGGCTGCGCCGCGGCCGCTGTGAGATTCGCGCCCGGCAGGAGCGCCGGCTCCGCAGGACCACAACCCCTCCGCCTCGCCGGAATGGAATATAACTCACAGTAAGAACAGCCGATAGTAAAAACCCGTTTCCCGGAACCGCCTGGCGGCCCCGCCGGGGGTATAATTCTCTCCCATAGGAGGGGATCCTGTGAGATCTGAGAAAGGGAGGGGTTTGCTTTGCCTGGCGGCCGGAGTAGCCAGCGCCGCTCTGCTGTACGGCCAGGCTCGCGACACCGGTTCGATTTTCGGAACCATTACCGATGCGCAGGCCGCGGTGGTACCCGGCGCCGTAGTGACCTTGACCAACACGGCTACGGGGGCGGCGCGCAAGACCGCGGCGGACAGCAGCGGAGGATATGTATTCACCCTGCTGCCTGTCGGCTCCTACAGCCTGTCGGTGGAACATCCCGGCTTCCGCAAATACGACCGCCGGGGCATTCTGCTGCAGGCCAACGAGAATATCCGGGTCGACGCCAGCCTGCAGGTAGGCAATCTGCAGGAGGTGGTCACGGTGGATGCCCGGGCGGCGGCGGTGGACACCCGGTCCGCGACGCTGAATCACGCAGTGGATTCGAAGCGCGTCGTGGAGCTGCCGCTGAACGGGCGCAATCCGGCCGATCTGATCCTGCTGGCCGCCGGAGTCGCCTCGGGCGCGACCAACAACACCGGCGACGTGGGCAGCAGCCAGTGGCGGCCCAAAGGCCAGAAGGAGATCGTGGTCAACGGCTCGCGCAACAACAACCTGCGGTACACGCTGGACGGCGGCACCAACATGGACGACCTGATGAACGAGAACATGGACTTCCCGTTCCCGGACGCGGTCCAGGAGTTCAGCGCACAGACCAGCAACATGGGCGTCGAGCACGGAGGCCTCTCCGGCGGGGCGCTGAACGTGGTGACCAAGTCGGGCACCAACCAGATCCACGGCAACGCTTTCTGGTTTGTCCGCAACACCGAGCTGAACGCGACCAACTTCTTCTCGCGCCAGCAGGACCAGTTGAAGCGCAACCAGTTTGGTTTTACGCTGGGCGGCCCGATCATCAAGAACAAGCTGTTCGGCTTCGGAGGGTATCAGAAGCTGACCATCCGGCAGGCGCCGGGCGACAACCGGGACCAGTCCCTGACGGCCGCCGAGAGGCGCGGCGATTTCTCGGACAATCCCATCCGCCTCTTCGATCCATTGAACCCCGGACAGCGGTTCCCCAACAACCAGATTCCCGCCAGCCGCTTCTCCCCGGCCGCGCTGAAGCTGCTCCAGTATTCACCCGTGCCCGATCCGGACGGCTTCGTGCGCTACACGATTGCGCAACCCGACAACGGAGTGCAGGGGATCGGCAAGATCGACTACGTGCACAATGAGAAGCACAGCCTGGTGTTCCGGGTCTTCGAGAGCGACAGCAACCAGCCCTTCCGCTCACCGCAGGACAACATTCACGCGGCGCGCTACGGCGGCTATCAGGACGGCCGCAGCGCCACCCTGGGCCATACCTTCCTGATGAACAACAGCACGGTGGTCCACACCCAGGTGACCGGCGCGCACCAGCTGGCAAACATCGCCACGGACTTCCCGCTGACCACGGCCGACCTGGGCGTGAACCTGACGCCCATGGGCAACCACATCGACATCGCCATGACGCAAAGCGGGGTGTCGTTCAACCGGCCTCTACACCAGATCCGTTTCGGGCGGGGCAGTATCGAGGTCCAGCACGACTGGAACAAGTCGATGGGCAACCACAACCTGGTGTGGGGCGTCAACATCGTGCGCAAGCGCTTCAACAACAACACGCTGTTCCACAGCTCGGGCCAGTTCCAGTTCGACGGCCATGTGACCGGGTTCGGCGATCAGAGCGGTTTCGACCGGGCCGATTTCCTGCTGGGCGGCTTCTCGTTTTTCACGCAGAACAGCGGCGAATTCGAGGAGCGGCGCGGCACGCAGACCGGCTGGTACTTCGGCGATACCTGGCGGGTCCGCCGGGGGCTGACGCTGAACTTCGGAATCCGCTACGAGCCCTACAACCTGTTCTCCGACCGGCTGGACCGCAACCAGACCTTCGACCTGGCAGCCAACCGCGCGGGCATCCGGTCCACAATCTTCAGGAACGCCCTGCCCGGCCTGTTCTACCGCGGCGACGCCAAGCCGCCGGGATATGGCGGCGGCGACACGTTCGGAACGGTGGTGACCGATCCGGACTACAACAACCTGGCGCCGCGCTTCGGATTCGCCTGGGATCCGTTCGGCGACGGAAAAACCAGCCTCCGGGGCGGCTACGCGATCTTCTACGACACACCTTCGATCAACGCTCAGAACGACGCCAACAACGTGACGCCGTTCAGCTACAGCGTGGAGTACACCGACGGGCTGTTCGACAACCCGTTCCTGGGACGGGAGTCGGACAACATCTTTCCGGTCCCCGCGAACAACCACGACGTTCCCTTTCCGACGCCGCTGTTCACCCGCGTGCTGGACAAGAAGTTCATCACGCCGTACATGCAGAACTGGAGCCTGACGGTAGAGCGGGAAGTGGCTTCGAACACGCTGGTGCGGGTCGGATACGTGGGGACCAAGGGCACGCATTTCACCGCCAACTGGGACCAGAACGCGCCCATCTACGATCCCAACCAGACGCTGACCCAGAACCGCGCAACGGTGAACGAACGGCGTCCCATCCAGGACTTCCAGACCATCCTGCGGTGGATGCATGGTCTGAACTCCAGCTACCACGCGCTGCAACTCTCGCTGGACAAGCGCTACAGCCGGAGCTTCACGGTGAGCGCGTCCTACACGTGGTCAAAGCACCTGGACTACGTCTCGCGGGCCGGCTTCGGCGGCAGTTCCGGGATCAACAACCCGTGGAATTTCTTCTTCTCGCGGGGCTACTCGGATCTGAGCCGGGATCATGTCTTCGTGGGCAGCTTCGTGGCCGACCTGCCGCGTCTGCACAGGGGGTCCAAGGCGGACGCGATCCTGGGCAACTGGCGCCTGAGCGGGATCGTATTCCTGCAGGCCGGGCGGCCCTTCAGCGTGGGCGCTTCCAACAACCCCATGGCGGGAGCCGGTTCAGCCCGGGCCGACCTGACGGGTACGGGCTACCCGGTTCTCGACTCCGGCCGGCCGAAGGGAGAGAAGATCGCCGCGTACTTCGACAAGAACCGCTTTGTGAACCCGGCGCCCAACACCTGGGGCACGCTGGGACGCAACGTGCTGCGCGGACCGGGCTACGCGAACACGGATCTCTCGCTGGCCAAAGGATGGCGTCTGCCGTTCTTCGGCGAGGCGGGCCAGATCGAATACCGCTTCGAGGCCTTCAACGTGTTCAACGCGACCCACCTGGGCAATCCGATCACCGGAATAACCAACCCCAACTTCGGCCGCATCACCGGCACGGACGGCACGCCGAGGATTCTGCAGATGGCGCTCAAAGTGGCCTGGTAGCCGCGCTCCGGCTCACTCCGAGCACTGGTTGCCGCTGATACGGATGCCGGCCAGTTCCACTCCGGGGGCCGCCGCGATGCAGCGGTCCCCCATCTTATAGCCGGTGATGCGGTTGTTCTCGATGCGGCTGTTGCGGGCCGGATTGGGCCGCAGGACGCCGCGCCCCAGGTAGATGCCGGTTTCCAGCAGCTGCGGATCGCCGGCCGGATTGTAGCAGCCGAAGCGCGCGCGACTGTCATTGCAGCGCGCCCGGTTCAGGTTCAGAAAGCGGTTGTTCACGATGGTGTGGCCCGGCCCGATCACGAACATGCCGGTGTAGAGCAGCCCTTCCAGCCGGTTGCCGGTCACCGTGATGGAGTCGGAGCGCGTGTGGGGGTGGCTGTCGTTGAACACGATGCCCACATTGGCGTAGGGATAGGCTTCGGGCGGCCCGCGGTTCACAAACCGGTTGCCGCGGATCTCGCCGTGATGAAAGCCGTCCAGGTCAATGCACTTGCCGTTGATCTCCTCGAAGCGGTTGTCCGCATAGAGGCAGCGCTCGGTGTCGCCGGCGGTGTCGATAGCCACCGGGATGGCGCCCGATTCCATATCGACCAGTTCCACGGGGTAGCCGATGCGGGCGCCGGAGTTGCGCTCGACGCGGACATTGACGGCGTGGCCGACCTGAATGGCGTCGCGGGCCAGGGTGTCGAAGCGGTTCTCCTCGATGACGCCGTCGCGATTGCGGGGGGCGTCGAAGCGGGAGTGCGTCCAGATTCCGTTGCCGCTCACGTTGCGCAGCTCGCAACGGCGCACCGTGAAAGCGCTGGCGCCGTCCTCCAGCAGGATGCCGCCCGAGGCGTTGTTGCGGCCCCCGGAGGTCCGCGAACCGCTGTTCTCAATGACCGCGCGCTCGACGAGCACATCCCGCGAGCGGCTGATCAGGACCGGGTAGCCGGCCACCTCGCGGAAGCGCACACCGGCGATGACGATTCCGCGCGTCTCCACAGCGAGGATGCCGTTGTTACGGTAGAAGGCGGCGAAGGTCCGGTTGGAGGGAGGCAGGGGCTGCCGCTGCTCCAGCGCGGCACGGTTGCCGTCGACGGTGAAGCCGCGCAGGGCGATGTTGGAGGCGCGCTCGCAGCGAATGAGCGCGCGGCCGTCGAATTCGGGTGCGGCCCACAGGACGGTGCCCTGCGCCGAGCCGCGGATCTCCAGCCCGGCGGAGCCCGGAGGAATCAGCAATTCGGACGTGAGCGCGATTCTCCCCGGAGGCAGCACCACCACTCCCCTGCCCCGGGCGATGGCCGCGCGAAGGGCCGCGTGCTCTTCCGGTGCAGGCCCCAGCAGAGCGGCCGCGGCCGCGACCGTCGCCAATGCAGCCGTCCAGGCGCGCAATCAGAGAACCTCGATGGGCGCCGGGGCCATCGTCCGCCGCCCCAGGCGGACTTGAATCGCATGGCGGCCGGGGCCGATGGATTCCGGCAAGCGGAAATTGACTTCGTAGCGCTCGGTGGAGGCATCCACCGGGAACCACTCCAGCCCCTCGACCGGCAGGCCGTCCACCGCCGCGCCGAGTCCCGAAGGATCTCCGATCTCCTCCAGGGTCAGCTTGACGAGGCGGCTGGCGGTTCGTCCTTTTAGCACCAGGTTCACGCCGTCGGCGACCGAGTACAGCAGCGGGACAGCCGGGCCGGGCGGCACGATGCGGATCCAGGCGTCCTCGCAGAGGCGCCGGCCGAGCCAGAGTGTTTCGACGCGGGCCAGGCCGTCGCCGGCGCCCGCAGGCAGAGCCACGTTGAGCTGGCTGACGCCGTCCCAAACCGGCGGGCCGAGGTATGACGGCATGCCCGGCTGCCCGCCGATCCTCACTTCGAGGTGATTCAGCCCGCACTCCCGCGGAAGTCCCTCCATCCAGAGGGAGACGCAGGCATAGCGCCCGCGCGACGGCACCAGGGGCTCGCCCGTATAGGTGTTGCCGAAGCCGCGCAGGCGCGCCGGAGGCGTCTCCGGCGGGCGCAGGGAATCGCGCCAGCCCCGCGGCCTCTTGCGCCAGGTGGTCCACAGGTACTGCGTGCCCGCGCCCTCCAGCGCAAGGACCTGGAAATCGTTCCTCAGCGCGAAGTCCGCCGCCTCGCGAGCCTCAATCCGGACGCCCTCCCAGGTATTGGGCAGGGCGGCGGTTTGCGGAAGGCCATTGATCTGGCAGCGCAGGATGCCCCCGGTCTTCAACACGCGGCGGCACTCCTCCAGATATTGAAAGACAATCTCGCGGCTGGGGATGTGCTGAAAAACGGCGTAGGAGTAGACGAAATCGAACGAGTCGTCGGCGAACGGCGCGAGGTCGGCGCCGCTGGTATGGTGCGCGTGTGCGTGGGGGACGGCGGCCAGGCGCTCGCGAGCCAGGGCGATCATGCGGTCCGAGACGTCCACGCCGTGGATCTCGCCGAAATGCCGGCTCATGGGCAGCATCAGGCGGCCCGGGCCGCAGCCGATCTCGAGGGCCCGGCGGGCGCGAGGCGGCGCGGGAGGCAGGCGCCTCAACTCGGGCTCCAGGTAGCGCACCACGTCGGCCGCGGTTTCCAGGAACTCGGCTTCATCCTGGCCGCGCCGGCCGAAGGCCACGTAGTAGTGCGCGTCTTCTTCCGCCCTGCGGTTCCAGTCGTCACGCATCTGTTCGGGGAGACCGGCCATTTCCCGTATTGTAGATGAGACGGCCGCCATCGGCCGGCCGCGGCAGCACGGAACCGACGGCGGCGCGCTGGTGCCGTCTGGCGGCCCTCGCCGCTATGCTATAGGGTTAGCGATCGCGGCGCCAGCCAAGCTTCGGGACGGATAGCCGGCGGCCGGTCGCTGACGGCTTATACCCCATGTCCATAGAATTCCGGCGGGTCAGTTGCGGTCCTCTCCAGGGTTTTGACGGTCTGGCGCCTTCGGGCGCGGTGATCGGCGTTGTGGGCGAGGACGGGGCAGGTAAAGGGACTCTGGTGCGGCTGGCGGCCGGGGAGATCCAGCCGGCGGGCGGCGAGGTGCTCGCGCCTGGCAGGCGGCGGCTGATCGGAACCGGCGGAGCGCTGGATTTCTCTCCGGTGGACGCGCTGCTGCTCGATCACGCCCTGGCGCGGCATGACGCCGTGGAACGGCGCAAGGCGGCGATCGCCATCGACCGGCTGCGGCGCGCGGGCTGCACGGTTTTGCTGGTCAGCCACGAAGAGGAGCTGCTGGCCGGCCTCTGCGACGAGGTCTGGTGGCTGCGGCAGGGAATGCTGGCCGCGCGGGGCGATCCCGGAACGGTGCTCGACGCCTACCTGCACGAAGCGGCCGGCCGCCTGCGGGCCTGGGGCGAAACGGTTTCCTCTCCCCTGGCGGCGCGCTGGCGGCGGGGCGACGGCAGGGCCGAGGTTTTGGCCATCGAGACCGTGGGCGAAAACGGACAGCCTACGCTGGTGCTGCGCAGCGGCGAACTGGCGCTGGTCCGCGTTACCATCCGGTTCCGCCAGGCGGTGGAGGATCCGGTGGCCGGCATGATGATCCGCACGCGGGTGGGGTTGAGCGTGTACGGGACGAACACCGAACTGGAGAAGCTGAAACTGGGACCGCGCCAGGCCGGCGACGTGCTGAGGGTAAGTTTCGCGTTTCGCTGCGAGCTGTGTCCCGGCGAGTACACCCTGACCGCCGCCTCGCACGACCCGGATGGCGTGTGGCACGACTGGCTCGAGGACGCAGTCGCTTTCTCGGTGGCCGATTGCCGCTACACGGCCGGGGTGGCGAACCTGCGCGCCCGGATCACGGTAGAGTCTAGCCGCCCGATTCCAGAATGAACGTGGGCGCCAGGCCCGCGGTGGTCGAAAAGCCGCCCGAACCGGTGGCGGTCAGCCAGCTGGAGCAGCCCATCACCTTGCCCAGGTACGCGTGCGGATGCACATCCACGCGCATCTCCCGGTACTCCAGGTCTCCCCAGTGAGAGAGAGGGAAGAGAGCCTTGGCGAAATCCACCCGCTCCTGCACCACGTAGGGCGTGCGCATGGCCACTCGCAGGGCGCGCTCCCAACCCGAGCTGTCCATCTCCGAGCCGAAAAAGATGCCCTTGCCGGCGTAGTCGTCGTTGGGCTTCAGCACGAACCGCTCCCGGTTCTGCAGGATGAAGTCGGGCAGATCCACCACCTGGTCGGCGTAGGTGGTCTTGGTGGCCGCCACCAGGCGCGTCCAGGGGACATGCTCGCGGATCGCCTTGCGCTCCGCGGCAGGGAACCTGGCCGTGAGGGTTTCGTCGGTCAGCAGGCCCAGGGTCACTTTCTTGTGAGCCAGCTCCGAACGGAACCCGTTCACCACGCAGACCGCCCGGTCGCGGTAGGCGCGGACCAGCGGGTGCGAAAGGTCAAAACGCATCAGGAACTCCTGGACACTGATGCGCCGGTAGATCAGGTTGATGCGAAAACCGCCGCGGACCAGAACGCCGTTGCGGTACTCCAGCTGGTCGGGGGATACGATTTCGGCCTCGTAGCCTTCCCGGCGGAAGAAATCCCGGAACAGCTCGTATTCGCTCGGCGCCGTGCCGTGGAATGAAGAGCGCAGCTCCAGGATGCCGATCCGGGGGCGGTCTTTCCCGCCGAACTCCTTGTAGGCTTTCAGCAGGGCGGCCAGCATGTGCTTCTTGCCGCCCACCCGTGTGAGACGGTGCTTCTTGCGGAACTCCTTGACCGGACCGCAATCGTAGAACAGCTCCGCCAGGTGCTCGGCCCAGGCCACTCCGGTGGGCGAATCGGCGTTATACTGCACTAAGTGCAGGGTCCCGTTGTTCACGTGGGAATCGATCTGCGACGTGACATCGGGGACGCGGTAGCCGGGATCGATGGAGGCCAGCATCTTCTCGGCGGGCAGCAGATCCATGCGGGCCATCAGGGCAGGACTCGCCAACACCATGTTCTGCATGCGGTCTATGGCGGAGACCAGGTGCTCGGCGTTGCTGACCAGCGTGTTGTACTGGCGGCGGGTCAGAAGGTGAGGGCGAAGAAAAGGGCACAGCAGGCGGCCGCCGGAAGACAGATGGTCTGCTTCCATCCGCTCGCGCAGCTGCTTCGCCCACTCGAGATCCCGAAAGGGATCCGATTCGAGAATCCTGTGGTAGCGGGCAATCGCCTCTTCCAAGCGGGACATTGCTAAGTAATTACCGTTTCTTAATTTAGTATCGCACAGCCCACCGCCCAGACAGAAGGGCAAGGGCCGGAAAATCGCTGTAAGCCACTGACAATAAGCAGGATAGAGTACTTGACAGAATCGGGCGCCGCGGGCCGCTGCCGGGCTCCCCTGCCGACCTTCCCTGACCGGGCTCCCAAGGGGCCCTTTTACCCTATACTTTGTGGAGATGGACGAAGGGAGATCGGGTGCCTTTCTCCGGTAAAACCGCGATCGTAACCGGCGCCGCTTCCGGCATCGGACAGGCCTGTGCCGAACTGCTCGGCCGGCGCAACGCCCGGGTGGTTCTGGTGGACTGGAACGCGGAGGCGGGCGAACAGGCCGCCGCCCACATCCGCTCCCTGGGACTGGAGGCACACTACTGCCGGGCCGATGTCTCCCAGGCCCGGGAAGTGGAGCAGGCGGTCGAAGAGACGCTGGCCCGCTACGGCCGGCTGGACGTGCTGATCAACAACGCGGCCGTTCAGATCCTGGGGACTCTGACCGAGACCACCCAGGAGCAGTGGGAGCGCATGCAGAGCGTGAATCTGGAAGGCGTGTTCCTGTGCTCCAGGTACGCCATCCCGGCCATGCTCCGAACCGGAGGAGGCTCCATCGTCAACATGTCCTCCGCCCTGGGCCTGGTGGGCGACCCCGACCTGGCGGCGTACGGGGCGTTCAAGGGCGGGATCATCGCGCTCACCAAGGCCATGGCGATCGGCTACGGGCCGCACGGTATCCGGGTCAACTGCATCTGCCCGGGCGACGTAAATACGCCCATGGTGCAGGAGTTTTTCGCCAAGGCGCCGGATCCGGAACGCTTCCGGACGGAGGTAGCCTCGCACTACGCGCTGCGGCGCATCGCCGAGCCCGCGGAGATCGCGGAAGCGGCGGCCTTCCTGGCTTCGGGCGCCGCCTCTTTCATCACCGGGACGGCGCTGGTGGTGGACGGCGGACTCACCTCCAGGTGTTACTGAGCCGGCCCGGGGCGGCTGTATCCCCGCTCACTTTGGATCGGCCTGAGCCTCGCCAAAGGAAGCCAACCTGCCCGGAATCCCGGGGAGGGTAGAGGGTATGTTATTCCAGTGTCTTCTGAGCGCGAGCCTGGCGCTGGCGCAAGCCGGCCAGAGCACGGCGGCGCGCGAGATCACCCCGCTTTCGGGCATGGCCGTTCTGGTCCTGGAGCACACCGAACAGGCCCGCAAGGCGATCGTGACCGGCGATGCGACGACGGCCCGGAAACAGGTGGAGCTGGCCCTGGCGCAGGCTGCGGAGATTCAGGCGCGATCCAGCCCGCAGACCAGGCCGCTGCTGGCGCCCCTGGTTTCCGAAGTCGAGCGCACCTCGGTCACCGGTCCTTTCAAGCGCAAGGGATGGCGCTTCGACAAGCAGACCTCGGTGGAGGTCACCGAGGAGACGCGGAACGTCTCGCTGAACGTCACCATGGCCGCCGACAAACTGGCCGCCGCCCGGCGGCTGCTGAACCGGAACGACCTGGCGGGCGCGGACTCCGAACTGGCGGCGGTCGAAAACGCGGTCGTCGCGCAATCGGCCGGGATGGCCGCGCCCCTGGTCAAGGCCCGGGAGAACCTGATCCTGGCCCGGACGCGGCTTATGGAAGACAAGCCCAGGAGCGCCGAAGCGTCTCTCAGGGCTGCGGCCCAGGCGCTGCGAGAACAGGAAGCGCGCCTCTCCGGCCGGTCCCCGGAAGGCATCGCCGGTCTGCGGCGCGAAGTGGAAGCCCTTGCCGGGAAGGTGGAGGACAATCCCCCGGACGCCCTCGACAAGGTAAACCTCTGGATCGAGAGGATCGGCCGGCTGCCGTCGGCGCGCTGAAGCGGATCAGTCGGTCCGCTGCGTGGTGGGCGCCTGCATCATGGGGCAGTTCGTGCGCGCCTGGCCCGAACTGCCGCTGCGTGCGGGCGCCATGTGCCCGGCCATGTGACTCATCATCCCGGAATGCATGGCCATCATCTTCTCCTGGCGGTCCCGACGCTGCTTCACCATCTCGTTGATCACTTCGGCCATGGCATTGACCTTGGCCTGGCCGGTGGCCGCGTTCATGGCCGCCAGTTTCTGGTCCAGACGGCTGTCCATGGCTTTCATCCCGGCCATCATCTGCTGGTGTTTGGCCATCATTTCCTTGCACTCGGCCGGTG
>JADZAF010000258.1 GCA_020852755.1 Bryobacterales bacterium | reverse complement strand
GCGGCAGGCGGGGAGGCGCGCGAGGGGCCGTCGATCGGGATCGAAGGCCCGTGGACGGTGAGCTTCCAGGCGGAGCGCGGAGCGCCGCAAAGGGTGGAGTTTCCGCGGCTGATTTCGTGGACCGCGCACCCCAATCCGGGCGTAAAGTATTTCGCCGGGACGGCGCGCTACGCAGCGGCGTTCCATGTTCCGGCGGGATGGAGGCTGCCCGGCCGGCGGGTGGAGCTGGACCTGGGGCGGTTGTGGACGATCGGCGAAGCGTGGCTGAACGGCCGCCCGCTGGGCGTGGTGTGGACGGCTCCCTTCCGGGCGGATTGCACCGAAGGGCTCAAGGAGGGTGAGAACGAGCTGGTGGTGGAGGTGACCAACACGTGGTACAACCGCCTGATCGGCGACGCCCTGCTTCCCGCGGAGCGGCGCATCACGCGAACCAACCTGACCACTTCGGGCGGCACGCCGTGGAGCAAACTTCAGCCGCTCGAATCGGGACTGTTCGGGCCGGTGCGGATAGTGGCCGCGCCAGCCAAGTGACGGCGCCGGCGGCGTTATACTGATGCGAGGCAGCGCGGTCTGCCACAATTCCACAGGTGTGCGACGATATGCCATCCAGCAGAAGACATTTCATTCGAACCGCCTCGGCGGCGGGAATCCTGTACAGGCTGTCCGGGCCGAAGCCGGTCCTGCAGGCGGCCGGGCCGAACGACCAGATCGGCCTGGGCTTCATCGGCGTGGGCATTCGCGGGTCCTATCACCTGACCACGTTCCAGAAGACGCCGGGCGTGCGAGCGATCATCGCCGCGGACTGTTACGACGGCCACCTGGCGTGGGCCAAGGAGGCCACCGGCGGCGCGATTGAAACGACCCGCGTATACCAGGAGGTCCTGGAACGCAAGGACGTCGACGCGGTGGTGATCTCGACACCGGACCACTGGCACGCGCGCATGGTTCTCGACGCCCTGGCGGCGGGCAAGCACGTCTACATCGAGAAGCCGATGACGTACAGCATCCCCGAGGGCAAGCAGATCATCGAGGCGGTGAAGAAGTCGGGGAGACTGTTGATGGTGGGCAGCCAGGGGAAGACCTCGACCCTGACGGCCAAGGCGCGCGAAGTGATCAAGTCGGGAATCCTGGGCAAGCTGAACATGGCGCGGTTGTCGGACAACCGCAACACGGCGGAGGGCGCCTGGGTCTACCCGGTGCCGGCGGACGCCTCGGAGAAGACCATCGACTGGCCGCGCTGGCTGGGGCCCGCGCCCAAGCATGAGTTCGACGCCAAACGGGTCTTCCGCTGGAGGTGCTGGTGGGAGTATTCCGGAGGCGTGGCCACCGACCTGTGGGTGCACAACTTCACCACGTTCCACGAAATGATGGACGTGAAGGCCCCGCTCTCGGTGGCGGCGCAGGGCGGGATCTACCGCTGGGACGACGGGCGCACGGTGCCCGACCTGCTGACCGCGGTCTACGAATATCCCAACTTCCTGCTGGAGATCACGGCCAACCTGGGCAATTCACGCAGGACCACCGGGACGGTGGTGATGGGGTCGGAGGCGACGCTCAGCATGGAGCGGCAGGGCGTGCTGGTGACCTTCGAGCCGCCCGCCTCGCCGGTCGGCTTCTACGGGTTGAACGGCTGGCCGAAAGCGCTGCGGGAGCAGTACCTGGAATCGGTGGGGTACGGCGGCGGGAAGCGGCCCTCGCCGGGGCCGGCCAAGGCGCCGCAGGAGTTCAAGGTGGAGCGGGGGCTGGAGCATCACGAGTACTTCGTGAAGTCGCTGAGAGAAGGATCGCCGAGCATGGAGACGGCGGAGGAGGGGCACGCGGCGGCGGGCGCGGCGCACCTGGGCAACCTGGCGTACCGCAAGCGGCGGCGCATGCGCTGGGACATCGAGAGCAACAAGGTCAGCGAGGGGTAGGCCGGCTCGCGATCCATGGCCCGCACGTTTCCCGCACGGCTGCACGTTCTGCTGGCGTCCGGAGCGCCTGTGGGCGTGGTGTTCCGGAGGGGTCCGGCGAACGCGGTCTGCACGGTTGGGTGGAACCGCGGTACGGACGAATTCCAGCTGGGCCAGTGGCTGCGAGGCCGTATCTACGAGCGCCGGGCGGATCTCTCACCCGACGGTCGGCATCTGATTTATTTCGCGCGGGGCGGTCGGTGGCGCCAGGAGACTCAGGGGTCATGGACGGCGATCTCGCGTGCGCCGTGGCTGCACGCGGTCACGCTATATGGAAAGGGCGACTGCTGGCAGGGCGGCGGCCTGTTCACCTCCAATGAGAAGTACTGGCTGAACGGATGCCATTTCGCCGTTCGGCAGGGCGCCGGGCCGGTAGAGGACAGGGAGTATAGGCCGGAAGGATCTTTCGGAGGGGAGTGCCCCAGCGTCTATTACCGCCGGCTGCTGCGGGACGGATGGAGCATGGAACTGGAGGCGGGCCCGGGCCGTGTGGCGCCGTGCACGGTGTTCACCAAGCCGCTTCCGCATGGCTGGATTCTGCGCAAGTTCGCGTACGCCGATATACGCCACCCGGAAGGCGCGGGAGTCTATTGGGACGAGCACGAACTGGAGCACGCGGAGCGCAGGGCGCGGCTGCCGGTTCCGTCCTGGGAGTGGGCGGAGAGGGACGGCGCGGCGCTGATCTGGGCGGAGAAGGGCGTGCTGTACCGGGCCGCGCTGGAAGAAGCGGGGCTGGGGACGGCCAGGGCACTTTACGATTTCAACCCCATGCGATTCGAATCCCGCCAAGCGCCGTACTGAGTCTGAGGGTCAAATCTCTTTCTTTGATGAAGGCCATGGAGTGGCCGACCGCTCCTTGCAGTCGCGGCTCGGTATGGGACACGGTCTTCGCAGGGCCAGGGTGATGATCAAGG